>JAVHQS010000170.1:4131-6144 GCA_036171255.1 Gallionella sp. | reverse complement strand
CAGACCAAGTTCCGCGACGAGGTGCGTCCGCGCTTCGGCGTGATGCGCGCGCGCGAATTCGTGATGAAGGACGCCTACTCGTTCCACGCCGATTTTGCGAGCCTGGAGCAGACCTATCAGGTCATGTACGATACCTACAGCCGCATCTTCACCCGTCTCGGCCTCCAGTTCCGCGCCGTCGCGGCGGACACCGGCGCGATCGGCGGCAGCGGCTCGCACGAATTCCATGTGCTGGCCGATTCCGGCGAGGACGCGCTGGCATTCTGCCCGGATTCGGATTACGCCGCCAACGTGGAGCTGGCGGAAGCGGTCGCGCCCGCCACATCGCGCGCCCCTGCCACACAGGAGATGCAAAAGGTCATCACCCCCGGACAGAGAACCATCGAAGAGGTCGCCGCGTTCTTCGACACCTCAGCGCAGAACGTGCTGAAAGCCATCGCCGTGGTGACCCACGAAGGCGAGTTCGCGCTGCTGCTGTTGCGCGGCAATCATCAACTCAACGAGGTCAAGGCCGGCAAAGTGCTGGGCGAGTTCCGCTTCGCCAGCGAAGAGGAAGTGCATCGCAACATGAATTGCCGCACCGGCTACATCGGCCCGGTGAATGCCACAGTACGCGTGTTGATCGACCGCTCTGCGGCCGCGATGAGCGATTTCGTCTGCGGCGCGAACGACGACGGTTTCCATTACAGCGGCGTGAACTTCGGGCGCGACGTGCATCTGGATGAAGCCAACGTACACGATCTGCGCAACGTGGTCGCAGGCGATACTTCGCCCGACGGCAAGGGCTCGCTCGAGTTGTGTCGCGGCATCGAAGTCGGGCACATCTTCCAGTTGCGCACCAAATATTCCGAGGCGCTGCAAGCCACTTATCTGGATGAGAACGGCAAGGCGCAAGTGATGGAGATGGGCTGCTACGGCATCGGCGTGTCGCGCATCGTGGCCGCCGCCATCGAACAGAATTACGACGAGCGCGGCATCACCCTGCCCGCCGGCATGGCGCCGTTCCAGGTCGCCATCGCTCCCATCGGCTTCAAGAAAAGTGAATCCGTGCGCAACGCGGCCGAGCAGCTCTATGCCGCACTGCAAGCCGCCGGCATCGAGGCGTTACTGGATGACCGCGACGAGCGCCCCGGCGTGATGTTCGCCGACCTGGAGCTGATCGGCATCCCGCACCGCATCGTCATCGGCGACCGCAGTTTGAAAGAAGGCAAGGTGGAATACCAGGGCCGGCGCGATGCGACCGCACAATCTATTCCCTTGCAAAACGCGCTGGAGTTCGTAAAATTAAAATTATGAAACCAAAAAAATCAGGGTTCGGGATTCGGGATTCGGGATTCGGGAAGACCAGCCTCCGGGTTGCTGTTGGCCGCATCCTGCATCCCGCATCCTGCATCGTAGCAATGTTGTTCGCCTCCAGCGCATTCGCCGGAGCGCAGGTCTATACGCCGCTGTCGGCCAGCGTGCGCGCGGTGTTGCAGCACAGCGTGGCGGATCGGGCGGCGTCAAAATTGGCCTTCAGCACGCAATATGAAGCGGATTCCTGGTTGAACGAAATGTCGCGTCGTCTGGAAAAACGCCTGCCGGACAATGCGTACCGCCTCGACTTTCTCAAGACGGTACATTACGAAGCCACCCGCGCGGGACTCGATCCGGAACTGGTGCTGGGTTTGATCGAAGTGGAGAGCGGTTTCAAGAAGTACGCCGTTTCCAGCGCAGGGGCGCGCGGCTATATGCAGGTGATGCCATTCTGGGTGAAGGAGATCGGCACGGCAGAGCACAACCTGTTCCATCTGCGCATCAACCTGCGCTACGGTTGCACCATCCTGCGCCACTACCTGGACATGGAGAGCGGCGACCTGTACCGCGCCCTGGGGCGCTACAACGGCAGTTTGGGACGTCCTGAATATCCGAACATGGTACGCGCCGCATGGCACAGCCATTGGGCTTTACCGCACCGTACCGTCAATAACGGCCATACGCCGATCATAACCAATGACTTACCCAAGCGTCTTT
>JAVHQS010000170.1:0-4031 GCA_036171255.1 Gallionella sp. | reverse complement strand
ATGCTGTCGCGCGTCACCTCACCCGCCTGATAACTGACCTGCTCGCCGGCGGGGCTATACAGGTAACTGGTAGGAAGCACATCCAGATCGCCGATCTGCGCCGCGATCCTGCGGTTGCCCAACACCACCGGATAGCTGATGCCATGCGACTGCGCGAAATCGGCAACCGCCTTGCCGGAACGGTAGTCCATCGCGATGCCGATCACCACCAGATCTTTATCCTTGTGCGCATCATGCAGGCCGCTCAATTCGGGGATCTCGCTCAGGCAGGGCGGACACCAGGTCGCCCAGAAATTCACCAGCACCCACTTGCCGCGATAGTCCGCCAAATGGTGCGTCTTGCCCCGCATGTCCTCCAGCGTGAAATCCGCTGCTTGACTGGAACACGACAACGCCAGCAACAACCCTGGCAGCAAGCTACGCAACATCCTAATGGCCGTGCTCTTCATCCGCATCGGAATCTTTTTCATCCCTGGCCGCGCCATGCTCAGCGGCATGGCTGAGATACAGCGCCAACGCGATCAACGCGATGCTGGCGCCCAGATACACCAGATCCAGCGGCGTCGTCAGTTTCATGTTGATCGCCTCCTCGAACAGGGTGACGATCAGGATCATCAGGATCACTTTGGCCAAACGCGACTTGAGATCGTCCAGGCTGTTGATCACCAGAATCTTGCTGGACGCCTTGCTGCCATGTGCCTGATCGATGTCGCTGATGAACAATTCGTACAGACCAAGCGAAAAGATCAGCATCACCGTCGCCAGCAAATAGCCATCCACCACTTCCACGATGTGCGAGACGGTGCTGTCGTGCAATGCCTTGCGCGCTTCGTCAGTCAGGCCGGCATCGGCATAATGCAAGGCATGCTGGAACAGATACACCACGTCCACGGTGGCCATGTAAAAGATCGCAAAGCCCGCCAGCAAACTGCCGATGACCGCCGCCAGAATGACAAAACGGCTGTTCCACAACGAGCCCTCGAACAGGGTTTCCAAAAACTTCATCAACTTTACTCCCGCAAATTAAAACGCCGCGCATTAAAGCGTAAATAACCCTGCCGGGCAAGCTCTCAGGCAGTCTTTCCTGCAAACAGTTCCTGCAACGTGAGATCGCCACTTTGCTCCAGCTGCCCGGCACAAACAGCGAGCCACTGCTGCAAGGGATCGTGATGTTTTTCCGCCGACAAGGCGGACCGGTCCAGCACGAACAGATGCAGCAATTCGGCTGCGCGGATATGCGCGGCATCACGCATCATCAGCCAGCCCTGCCCTTCCGCCTTGCGCACCATGTCGGCGCGCGCCAGCCGCTCGAGGATCGCCTCCAGCGCGTCATAGCCGATGCGCAACGATTTCGACAACTCGGGAAGGGTGATGACCTTGCCCTGCCGCAAGCCGCTCGACATCGTCCGCAGCACGCGCAGCGCGTCGAGCAGTTGCGCGGTGTGGCTCAAATGCCGGGGCGGCTGGCTGCGCCAATGCGACAGCGATGCCGCGAGAACCGCGCCGGCCAGTGTGGTCAGCCAGGACAGATAAATCCACAGCAGGAAGATCGGAATGCTGGCAAACGCGCCGTACACCAATTTGTAAGTGGGGAAGCGTTTGATGTAGTAACCAAACAGTTGATTCATGGATTCGAACAACAATGCGGCGACCACCGCGCCGATCAACGCATGCGAGACCGGCACATAGCGGTTGGGCACCAGGCGGAACAGCAACGCAAAAGCCAGCGTGGTAAACAGCACCGGCAGCACCTTCAGTACGCCCACACCGAACACCGGGATCTGTTTGGCATAGCCCATCGACAAGCCCACCAGCCACGAGGTCAGCGACAGGCTCGCGCCGATCAGCAGCGGCGCGAGCGTCAGCACCGCCCAGTAAACGACCAGCCGCTTGACCAACGGACGGGGGCGCGACACGCGCCAGATGATGTTGAACGCCTCGTCGATGGTGAGCATCATCAGCATCGACGTCACCGCCAGGGACACGACCCCCACGGCGGTCAGGCGCGCCGCGCTTTCGGCGAATTGCTGCATGTATTGGGTGATCAGCCTTCCGGCGGTTTCCGGCATCAGGTTGTTGAGCAGGTAGATCTTGATCTGCGCCGACAAATCCTCGAACACCGGGAACGCCGAGAACATCGTCAACGCGATCGTGATCAGCGGCACGATCGACAGCAGCGTGGTGAAAGTCAGGCTCGCTGCGATCTGCGGACAACGATCCTGATTGAAGCGCGCGACGACAAAGCGCAGCAACGCCAGAAGATCCGACCAACGCCTTTGTAGTGTCGCCAGTTTTTGCATAGTGAGCAGGTATGTCTATAATGCGCGCATGATAACCGACAAAGAAATCCTGGTGCTCTATTACAGCCAACACGGTGCAGTACGGCAAATGGCACAACTCGTCGCACGCGGCGTGGAGCAGGTTGACGGGGTGCGCGCCAGATTGCGTACCGTACCAAAAATTTCCGCAGTCTGCGAAGCCACCGAACCATGTATCCCCGGTAGCGGCGCGCCTTACGTCGAGTTGCTTGACCTCGAGGAATGTATCGGCCTGGCCTTGGGTAGCCCGACGCGCTTCGGCAACATGGCGGCGCCGATGAAATATTTCTGGGACGGCACCGGTGGCCTGTGGATGAAACATGCGTTGGCCGGCAAACCCGCCGCGCTGTTCACCTCCACCAGCAGCATGCACGGCGGACAGGAAAGCACCCTGCTGTCGATGATGGTGCCATTGCTGCACCACGGCATGGTCATCGTCGGCCTGCCCTATTCCGAGCCTGAACTCGCCACCACGCAAAGCGGCGGCACACCCTATGGCGCGAGCCACGTCGCGGGACTCGGCAACGACCAGCCGATCACGGAGGCCGAGAAGAAATTGTGCATGGCATTGGGCAAGCGTCTCGCACAAATTGCAGTCAAACTGAGTCCATGAGTCATGCTGCAGAAGCCCGTCGTATGCTGCGCGCCCATCGCTACGGCGTGCTGTCCACCCTGTCTAAGAAGTTCGACGGGTTCCCGTTCGGCTCCATCACTCCTTACCTGACAGACCATGACGGCAGCGTACTGATATTCATCTCGGCGCTTGCGGAACACACCAGGAACATCCGGCACGATGCGCGCGTGAGCCTCATCACGCACGACCAGAACGATCCTCGCATCCAGACCCAGGGGCGCGTGACCTTGATGGGTAACGCTACGCCCATCGCGGAACGCGAACCGTACGCCGGGCGCTGGCTGCGTTATTTCCCGGAAACGGAACAACTCTTCGCGTTGGGCGACTTTTCCTTTTTCCGCATCGTGCCGCTGGCCGTGCGCCACGTTGCCGGTTTCGGCCAGGCGCGCTGGATCATGAGCCACTTCACGGTGCCGCCCTATCCGCTGATGTCGCAAGACGAAGAATTGCTGGCGCAATTGAATGCCACACACCAGGACACGCTACGTCGCTGCCTGCACATGCGTGGCGTAACCGCCGGGCGCGCGCAGATGATCGGCATCGATTGCGACGGATTCGATATCGATGCCGACGGTCGCGTACTTCGCTTCGGCTTTGATGATTTTGTCACGGACGCCGACAGCGCGTTGACTGAGCTGTCGCTGGCAGCTGGCGGCACTACACCTTGAGCCGGCCTGACGCCAAATGAAAAGGGCACGCGATCGCGTGCCCTGATTCTTTCTGATGGGAACGAATTAACGCGACTTGGACTTCGCCCCATGTTTGCCCGGCACCGTAACTTCCTGTGCGGCAGACCCGCCCTTTTCAGACTCAGCGTTGACCGCAGGTTTGTTCCCGGCCACGCAACTGCTGTTGTTCACTCTGCCGTCCGGCATGACGGTGTTGCACAACGTCGCACCAGTCATCGCGGCGTCGGCAGTATTCGCGCCCGACAGATCGGCATCGGTCAAATCGGCATTCAGCAGGATGGCGCCGGTCAGGTTGGCGCGTTCCAGTTGCGCCCCGCGCAGCACTGCCTTACTCAGGTTGGCATCGGTCAGGTTGGCCTGCGAGAGATTGGCGCGTGTCAAATTGGCGCG
>JAVHQS010000169.1:0-24146 GCA_036171255.1 Gallionella sp. | reverse complement strand
GGCGCAGGAACGGTTCGCCCGCGTACTTGCGCGCGCCGGCGGAGCCTTGCATGATGACCGGGCTGTTGGTTTCGTCAGCCGCTTCCATGATGGCTTTGACTTGTTCCAGATTGTTCACGTTGAACGCGGGCAAGCCGTAGCCGTTTTCCGCCGCGTGATCGAGTAGTTGACGTAGAGATACGAGAGCCATTTATTCCTCCTGATTAAATGAAATTACCAATTCGTGCTGCTGTTTAATTTTCTCTCACCTTCCACTCGCTCGCGTGCGAAAGGAAAAGGCCTGCATGGTTCTAATGCTTGCTGTGATCGCCGACGCGTACGATCTTCATGGTGTTGGTATGGCCCGCCTTGCCCACCGCTTCGCCGATGGTCATCACCACCATATCGCCTTCTTCTACCAGGCCCAGACCGACCAGGGTTTGTTCCGCATTGCGCAACTCCTGAGACTGCTCCTTGGCATTCGAATGGAACGCAATGGGATGCACCCCGCTGAACAGCGTCACTTTGGTCAACGTTTCCTGAACCGGGGTCAACGCAAAGATCGGCACTCCCGCATTCATACGCGACATCCACAACGCGGTCGAGCCGGATTGCGTCAACGCAATGATCGCTTTCACCTTGAAATGCGATGCGGCATACAAAGCGGACATGGCAATGGATTGGTCGATGCGCGTGAATTTTTGTGCGGCGCCGCGACGGTCATTCGCATGATCTTCGGCTTCGCGTTCGGCCTTGAGGCAGATACGCGCCATCGCTTCGATGGTTTCCACCGGATAATCGCCCACCGCCGTTTCTGCCGACAGCATCACCGCATCCGTGCCATCCAATACTGCGTTGGCCACGTCGGAAACTTCCGCACGGGTGGGGATCGGGTTGGCGATCATCGACTCCATCATCTGCGTGGCAGTAATCACCAGGCGATTCTTGGCGCGCGCCATTTTGATCATTTTCTTTTGCAGACCGGGCACGGCAGCATCGCCCACCTCTACCGACAAATCTCCGCGCGCCACCATGATGGCGTCGGACGCATCGATGATGTCGCCCAATACCGGTATCGCTTCGGCACGCTCGATCTTGGCCATCAGCATGCTCTTGCCGCCGGCCGCATGCATCAACTCGCGCGCCAACCGCATGTCGTCGCCGGTACGCGGGAACGACACCGCAAGATAGTCCGCCTTGATCAGCGCGGCAGTTTTGATATCTTCCTTGTCCTTGTCGGTCAGCGCGGGCGCGGTCAGTCCGCCGCCCTTGCGGTTGATGCCTTTGTTGTTCGACAGCACTCCGCCGCGCACCACCTTGCAAATGACTTCCGAGCCTTTGACTTCAACCACGTCGAATTCCAGCATGCCGTCGTTGAGCAACAGCACCGAACCTTTGCTGACATCCTTGGGCAGGTCTTTGTAATCCAGCCCGACACGTTCCTGATTCCCCAGCCCGTCGAGTGCCGCATCGAGAATGAATTTGTCGCCCTTGTTCAGGATGATCTTGTCGTTCTCGAATTTACGCACCCGGATCTTCGGGCCTTGCAGGTCTGCCAGGATACCCACGGTGCGTCCCACTGCTGCCGCAGCGGCGCGCACCGTCTCGGCACTATTCAGGTGATCTTGCGCTGTGCCGTGCGAAAAGTTCATCCGCACCAGATCGACTCCGGCACGGATCATTTGCTCCAGCACTTTCTGATCGCGAGTAGCGGGACCCAGGGTTGCAACTATTTTTGTTCTACGCAGCATGTGATTCCCGGTTGATTATTTCTTGGCGCGTTGTTCCAGAATTTCCACCGCCGGCAATGTCTTGCCTTCGAGGAATTCCAGGAATGCGCCGCCAGCGGTGGAGATGTAAGACACCTTGTCGTAGATGCCGTACTTCTGGATCGCCGCGATGGTGTCGCCGCCACCGGCCAGCGTGAACGCCTTGGTGTTGGCGATCGCCATTGCGATGGTCTTGGTGCCTTCTCCGAACTGGTCGAACTCGAACACGCCGACCGGGCCGTTCCATACCACGGTGCCCGCCTTCATGATGATGTCGGCCAGTTCTTGTGCGGACTTTGGACCGATGTCGAAAATCATTTCGTCATCGGCAACGTCTTTGGCATCTTTCAAAATCGCCGGGGTGTTTTCATTGCCGGGGACGAACGGTGCCGCTTTACCGACGACAACGTCGGTGGCGATGGGAATGCTGGCGCCACGCGCCGACATTTTGGCGATCAGCGCTTGCGCGGTCGGAACCAGATCGTTCTCGCACAGCGACTTGCCGACCGGATGGCCGGTCGCCTTGAGGAAGGTGTTGGCGATACCGCCGCCAACTACCAGTTGCTCGCATTTTTCGGACAGCGATTCCAGTACGGTCAGCTTGGTCGAGACTTTGGAACCGCCAACGATAGCCACCATCGGGCGTGCCGGGCTGAGCAGCGCCTTGGTCAAGGCTTCCAGTTCTTCGGTCAACAGGATACCGGCAGCGGCGACAGGCGCATACTTTGCCACGCCGTGGGTCGAGGCTTCGGCACGGTGTGCAGTACCGAATGCATCCATCACGAACACGTCGCACAGTGCGGCGTATTTCTTTGCGGTTTCATCCAGGCTCTTTTTTTCACCCTTGTTGAAACGGCAGTTCTCCAGCAATACCAGTTCGCCTTCGGCAACCTGAAAACCGCCATCCACCCAATCCTTGATCAGGCGCACCGGCTTGCCCAGCTTGTTGGCGATGCAATCGGCCACGGGCTTGAGCGAGTTCTCTTCCGAGTACACGCCTTCTTCCGGGCGACCCAGATGGGATGTCACCATCACGCGGGCACCGGCTTTCAGCGCGGCGTTGATGGTTGCCATCGAGGCGGTAATGCGGGCATCGGAAGTGACTTTGCCGTCTTTGACGGGCACATTTAAATCGGAACGGATCAGGACGCGTTTGCCCTTGAGATCCAGATCGGTCATTTTGATCACGGACATGATTTTTCCTTTTACGAACTTTGGAAAGATTAAAGGGGGTGAGCCATCCAGCCCACCCCTTTGTGCTGGTGGGTTACGCGCTGCTAACCCACCCTACGCGATGTGACGCACCATGCGCATCAGGTTGCAGGTATAGCCGTACTCGTTGTCATACCAAGCCACCACCTTGACGAAGGTCGGGTCCAGAGCGATGCCTGCATCAGCATCGAACACGGAAGGGGTGGTCTGGCCACGGAAATCCGTAGAAACCACTTTTTCCTGGGTGAAACCGAGCACGCCTTTGAGCGGACCATTTTCGGACGCTGCTTTCATCGCGGCGACGATTTCTTCGTACTTGGCCGGCTTGTTCAATTCGCAGGTCAGATCAACCACGGACACGTCGGAAGTCGGTACACGGAACGCCATGCCTGTCAGCTTCTTGTTCAGTTCCGGAATCACCACACCCACCGCCTTGGCCGCGCCAGTGGAGGAAGGGATGATGTTTTCCAGAATGCCGCGGCCACCGCGCCAGTCCTTCATGGAAGGACCATCAACCGTTTTCTGTGTGGCAGTCGCAGCATGCACGGTCGTCATCAGGCCGCGCTTGATACCAAAGGTATCGTTCAGCACTTTTGCTACCGGTGCCAGTGCGTTGGTAGTGCAGGATGCGGCGGAAATGATCGCTTCGCCTTTGTAGGTGTCATGGTTCACACCATATACGAACATCGGCGTGCTGTCTTTGCAAGGGGCGGACATAACTACTTTTTTCGCGCCTGCTGCAATGTGCTTCTGGCAACTTGCATCATCGAGGAAGAAGCCGGTACATTCGATCACGATATCCGCGCCCACTTCGTTCCATTTCAGGTTGGCCGGATCGCGCTCTGCGGTCAGGCGGATCGTTTTACCATTCACCACCAGATTGCTGCCGTTAACACCCACATCACCCTTGAAACGGCCATGCACAGAATCATACTTCAACATATAAGCCAGATAATCCGGCTCCAGCAGATCGTTGATCGCAACGACTTCGATTTCAGGGAAATCCTTGGTTGCTGCACGGAACACCATGCGGCCGATACGGCCGAAACCATTGATGCCAACTTTAATCTTTGCCATTTTTCTCTCCCGTTTAGTAATTAAAAATCTCTGGTGCTTTACAGCACGCTCTCAACTGACTTGACTACGTTTTGGCTTCTGCCGGGACTGCGTCCCTTAACATTCGCTACGCTTATGTTAGCCTCCGCCGCAACGTGGTCGCCATTTAGCCAACAACTTTTTTCACCGCCGCAACCACGTTGTCTACAGTAAAGCCAAAGTGCTTGAACAGCTCGGGTGCCGGTGCGGATTCGCCGAAGCAATCCATACCCATCACCACGCCATCCAAACCGACATACTTGTACCAGCCGCCGGTCACGCCAGCTTCGACGGACACGCGCTTGATACCCTTGGGCAACACGCTGTCCTTGTAAGCCTGGTCTTGCTTGTCGAACACGTTGGTGGACGGCATGGATACCACGCGAACATTGATGCCCTCTGCGGCCAATGCGGCTTGTGCCTTCATGGCCAGATCGATCTCGGAACCGGTAGAAATGATCACTGCTTTCGGCTTGCCGCCAGCGGCTTCCGACAGCACATAGCCACCCTTGCGGATATTGGCGATCTGCGCGGCATCACGCTTCTGGAAAGCCAGATTCTGACGGCTGAAGATCAGGATGGATGGGCCATCCTTGCGTTCCACCGCAGCCACCCAGCTCACAACAGATTCTACTGTGTCGCACGGACGCCAGACTTCCATGTTCGGAATATAGCGCAGCGTCGCGGTCTGCTCGACCGGCTGGTGCGTCGGACCGTCTTCGCCCAGGCCGATGGAGTCATGGGTAAACACATAGATTACGCGTTGCTTCATCAGTGCCGACATGCGCAAGGCATTGCGCGCATATTCGGAGAACATCAGGAAGGTGCCGCCGAACGGCAACAGACCGCCGTGCAGTGCCATCCCGTTCATGATGTGCGACATGCCGAATTCACGCACGCCGTAGCTGATGTAGTTGCCGGGCTTCTTGCCGCTCACGTGATGCGCGCCTGTCCAGTTGGTCAGGTTGGAACCGGTCAGGTCGGCAGAGCCGCCCAGGAATTCCGGCAAAGCAGGTTGCAACGCGTTGATGGCATTCTGCGATGCCTTGCGGGTGGCGATGGTCTCACCCTTCTCGTTGATAGCAGCAATTGCCTTGGCAGCATGTTCCGCCCAATTTGCAGGCAATTCATTCTTGGTACGGCGCACAAACTCTGCCGCCTCTTTGGGATATGCCTTTTTATACTCGGCGAACTTGTTGTTCCACAGTTTTTCCAGACCCTCACCCTTGGTGCGCGCATCCCATGCTTCGTACACATGCTTGGGTATCTCGAACGGCGGATATTTCCAGCCGATGTGTTCGCGTGTTGCTGCAACTTCGGCATCGCCCAAGGCGGCACCGTGCACATCGTGAGTGCCTTCCTTGTTCGGGGAACCTGCGCCGATGATGGTCTTGCAGCAGATCAGTGTCGGCTTGTCGGTCACTGCCTTGGCGGCATTGATCGCGGCATCGATGGCTTCGCTGTCGTGACCCTGCACATCGGCGATGACATGCCAGCCGTAGGCTTCGAAACGCTTGGCCGTGTCGTCGGTGTACCAGCCATCGATGTGACCGTCGATGGAGATGTTGTTGTCATCCCAGAACGCGATCAGCTTGCCCAGACCCCAGGTGCCAGCCAGTGCACAGGCTTCGTGGGAGATGCCTTCCATCATGCAGCCGTCGCCCATGAATACGTAAGTGTGGTGGTTGACGATCTCGTGGCCCGGTTTGTTGAATTCGTTGGCCAACAACTTCTCGGCCATTGCCATGCCCACCGCGTTGGTGATGCCCTGGCCCAATGGGCCACCGGTCGTTTCCACGCCATCGGTATAACCGTATTCGGGATGACCCGGGGTCTTGGAATGCATCTGGCGGAAGCGTTTCAATTCTTCGATCGGCAAGTCATAACCGGACAAATGCAGCAACGCATAAACCAGCATCGAGCCATGACCGTTGGACATCATGAAACGGTCGCGGTCAGGCCATTTGGAATTGGCAGGATTGTGGCGCAGATGGCGGTTCCACAGCACATCGGCTATTTCCGCCATGCCCATCGGTGCGCCCGGATGGCCGGAGTTCGCTTTTTGCACGGCATCCACTGCCAGCATGCGGATCGCGCCGGTAATGTCGTTGTACTTAGGTGGGGTGATGTTTCGCGTCGCTGCCATTTCCTGTTACCTCCTCCAAATTATCCCTAAGGATGGGTTTATATTTAACGCCTAGAAAGGGGGGAATTATGACGCAGCCCCCCGATTAGGGCAACCTGCGTGCCGTTATTGGGCTGCAAACCCTTATTGGGCGTCATCCCTTTCGCCTTTCTTGGTGAACTTGATGCCCAGCTGTTTAAGTTTGCGATAAAGGTGGGTGCGCTCCAGACCAACCTTGTCGGCTACCCGCGACACATTACCCGCCTCTTTCTGCAAATGGTAGTCAAAATAAATCGCGTCAAAATGCTCACGCGCCTCGCGTAACGGCAAGTCCAGCGGCAAGGCAAAATGTTGGGGCGCGCCTTCGATTTCCACCGTCAGATTCTTCACGCTTTCCGAGCCATACAGCGGGTGCGGCTTGGCGGCACCCTCTTTGATCGCATGCGCGACGGTGTTCAGCAATTTCTGCAGCGCAATGGGCTTTTCCAGAAAGTCCACTGCGCCGATGCGCGTCGCCTCGACCGCCGTTTCAATGGTGCCGTGGCCTGACATCATCACGACCGGCATGGTCAGCAAGTCCTGCTCGACCCACTCTTTGAGCAAGGTCACGCCGTCGGTATCCGGCATCCAGATGTCGAGCAGCACCAAATCCGGCTCATGCTCGTTACGATAGGCGCGGGCCTGCCCGGCATTCTCCGCGAGATGCACCTGATAGCCTTCATCGAACAATATCTCGGCCAGCAATTCGCGTATGCCGATCTCATCATCCACGACCAAAATTTGTTTGCTTGCCATTACGCCTCCTCAATCAGTGGCAGAGTGATGTTCACACATGCTCCGCTGCCCACGTTATTTTCAATGACGATGTGACCGCCATGTTCTTCGATAATCTTTTTCACGATCGCCAAACCCAGTCCGGTGCCTTTTGATTTGGTCGTCATGTACGGCTCGAAAGCGCGTGACAGCACATTTTCCGGAAATCCGGCGCCATTGTCCTGAACCCGCAAATGAATTTCCCCATGCTGCGTTTCAGTACTCAACGTTATCCGGGGATGAGCTATGCCTTGTAACGCATCCTGTGCATTCTGCAACAGGTTATGTATCACCTGCCGCAACCGGGTCGCATCGCCATTTACTGCGGTGTTCGTACCGCGCAACTCCAACGCGACAGGGATCGCATTGGCTTCATACAAGCCCAGCACCTCCCTGATGAGCTGGTGCAGATCCAGACGGGCCAATTTCAACGCCGGGCCGCGCGCGTAATCGGCAAAATCGCTCACCATGTTTTTCATCGCGGCGACTTGACTGACTATGGTTTGCGTGGCGCGCTGCAACAGATGCGCACCACTCTCATCCAGCTTGTCGCTGAGCTTGTGCTGCAAACGCTCCGCCGACAATTGAATGGGCGTGAGCGGATTCTTGATCTCATGTGCAAGACGACGCGCCACTTCGCCCCAGGCCGCCTGCCGTTCCGCTTGAAGCAGATGGCTGATGTCATCGAACACCACCACATAGCCGGCCTCTACGCCCAGCGGCAGGCGTGTTCCGCGCATCAGCAGAATCTGGGTGCCATTCCGGCTCAGCCGTTCGATCTGCCGTTGCCAATCACCGGTGCTTGTCTCGGCAAAGGCCTCCTTGATGGTATGGCAAAACGAATTCAGCAGACTGTATTTTTCCGCAATCTGCTGCAACGACATACGCTGCATTTCTTGCAGCGGCGCACCCAGAATCTGCGATGCGCTGGTATTCACCGAACGGAGGTGAAGCTCGTCGTCGAGCGCCAACACACCGGAAGAAAGGTGGGTCAGCACACTTTCCAGATAACCCTTGGCGCTTTCCACCTCGCGCTGCTGTTGCTCGCTGGCCTGTTTGGCATCGGCCAGTTGGCGTGTCATCTGGTTGAACAAACCGGTCAACGCACCTAATTCATCGCTGCTGCGGATCGGGTGTTGCCCGGTAAAATCGCCTTGTGCTACCGCACGCGTTCCTTCCGCGAGCGCTTCCAGCGATGAGCCCAATCGTTCGCTGATAAAAAAAGCCGCCGATACTGCCATCAGCAACACCACCAGTAAAGATAGCGTCAGGGTAATCGCATACAGCCGCTTCAGCCCCAGTCGCGACAATGTCAGTTCCTGATAGTCGCGATAGACCGACTGCACCGTCTCCGCATCGGCTTCGACCTGTTTGGGTACAGGCTGCACAAACTGCAAAACATATCGCCCGCCGGCAACCGTTCCCGAATTTACCAATGCCAGCGAACGAAGTGTCAAGCCCTTCTTGGGTACGGTATCGATCACCGAGTATTCACCCTTGCTTTGCGCCTGTCGCAGCATGTTGTTGTCCGGCACGTCCGGCAGCAGCGCGCTACCGCCTGTAGAAAATGCGAGTAGCTTTCCGCTGGTAGTGAACAGGGATGCTTCCTGTGCCGCACCCTCGTCGATCAGCTGATTAAGCGCGCGCTGATACTGCTCCGGTTGCTTCTCCGCAAGTATCAGCGCAATGAATTGCGTTTTTTTCGAGAGTTCCTTGAGGCTATTGTCTAACCCGTTCCGGCCAAGATTGAGGCCGCCCTCCAGCGCTTTTTCCACACGCACGTCAAACCAGGATTCGATGCTCTTGCCCAGGAAATTCACCGATACCGCGTACACCAGCACGCCGGGCAACACGGCAATCAAGGTGAAAAAGACCACCAAGCGCAAAGTGAGTTTGGCGCCGAAGACTTTGTTCTTGAGCTTGCCGCGCAACCGCCAGAGCTGGTAGCCAACCAAGCCCATCAAGCCCAGCGCAAGCAATCCGGTTAAACCCAGCAGCCCATAATAGTTGATGGAAAACACTTCGGTGTTGGCGCTGCTGCTGGATAACAGATACAGCAACGCACCGCCCAAAATAGCGCTGATGAAAATGAGATATTTCACCGTGCCGTCACTCCGCTTTGCTTTCGCTGCTTAGCGAAATCTCCGCCGGACGAATCACCCAGCGATACCAATCCGAATTGAGATCCCAATCTTTGCCGGTCAGTGCGTTCACCTGAAACAGCTTGGGCAATTGCGTGGTGTCCAGACGCATGCGCACTGCGGCAATATAGTTGCCGTCTTTTTTCATCAACTCTGCCGGAATGACGGTCGAGCTTTGTCTGGCCAAAATGTTCAAAATCTCATCAAGATTGGCGAAATTCTGGAATAACGCGCCGCGCGAGATCCGGTATTGACGCGTCAGCACATTGTAAGAAAGTTTGGTGGATTGTTCGCTTTGAAAGATTCGTTCGTCCAGCCAATACCAGCGCGACCTCGTCAACGAGAATTCGCCGACAAAGTAGATCGGCACTCCGCGTGATAACGCCTGCTGCACCACGAAATTCAGGTTGATGTCGAAATCGGCAGTGAGTTGATAACCTTCCTCGCTCAGCCGCATCTCGGCTTTGTTTACGACTATCCCTTCCGCGTGTGCCATCGCGGCGAACAGCCATGCCAGCAGCAATACTCCGCGCAACACAGCGCTATACAGCCTTGTGCAACAACGCATAGAAGAATCCATCATGCTGATCATCGGGTAGCAACTGTCCTTCACTATTCTCTGGCAATGCTACCGGCAATCGCCGCGCATCCGGCTGTTGCGCCAAAAACGCCGCGACGACTCGCTCGTTTTCCTGATGAAAAACCGAACAGGTGGCATAGAGCAATTTACCATCTTGCGCCAGCAGTCGCCATAGCGCTTGCAGTATTTCCAATTGCTGGGCGGCAAATGAAGCGAGGTCTTCCTTGCGCCTTAACCACTTGATATCCGGATGACGGCGCACCACACCGGAAGCGGAACAGGGCACATCGGCAAGGATGCGTTCGAACGGCTTGCCATCCCACCAGACATCCGGGCGGGCTGCATCCCCGACCACCAGTTGTGCAGACAATTCCAGACGCTGCAGATTTTCCGCAACGCGCTGCAACCGTTTTTCATCTTTGTCCACCGCAATCATCTGCACTGCGGCGCGCTCCAGAATATGCGCCGTCTTGCCACCCGGTGCGGCGCAAGCATCCAACACACGCATGCCGTTATGAACATCCAACAGAAGCGCGGCATATTGCGCGCCGCCATCCTGTACCGAAACCAATCCGTTAAAAAATCCCGGCAGTTTGTCCACTGACACCGGCTTATCCAGTTGCAGCGCGTCGGGCTTTATTTGATGGGCCGATAAAGCCAGATGCGCAAGTTGCGCCAAGTAATCTTGCGTCGTACCGCGTCGCCGATTGACGCGCAACGTCATCGGCGGATGCAGATTGCCCGCAGTCAAGATCGCTGCGCTGCGCTCGCCATACTGTGCTTGCAGCTCATCCACCCACCATTGCGGATAACTGTATTTTCCTTCTGCGCGCTGTGCGGACTGCTCCAGCAAAGCGGCTTGGTTGCGCAGGAAATTGCGCAGGATCGCGTTCACCAAACCGCTGATTTTAGGATTCAGCATCTGTGCGGAACGCACCGCATGATCGACCACGGCATACTGCGCGGCTTTGCTGTATTGAAGCTGGTAGAGCGCCACCAGCAACACGTAGTAGATGCGCTGATCCGATAACGGTTTATGCAACAACAGTTCCAACACCGCACGCAATTGGCCGTAATAACGCAACGTGCCATAGCTCAGATCCTGCAAGGCGGCGCGCTGAGCCGGCGTCCAAACTGCCTTCTTGCGTAGCGATTCATCCAGCACCTGATTCAGGTTGCGTCCGTCCACCAGCACTTGCTGAACGATTTGGCTGGCAGCAAGTTGTATGTTGTGCATTAGCTCACCGCGAAACAATCGCCAACTTTGATCGGCATGGCTTGCAGAAACTGGGCGGCAGGCTGCGCTTTGCCGCCGGGACGTTGCAACACCTCAAGCCGTAGCGCGCCACTGCCACAGGCTACAATAATGCCGAGCTTATCTAGCGCCATCACTCTGCCTGGCTCCCCTCGGTAATCATTGCACATTCCAGCCTGCCAGATCTTTATCGACACATCGCTCAAGTTGGCATGACACACCGGAAAGGGGTTGTATGCGCGCACCGCGCGTTCAATTTGCCGCGCATCCTGCCGCCAGTCGATCTGCGCTTCGCTCTTGAGCAGCTTGGCTGCATAATAAACTGCCTCGTTGTCCTGTCTGACAGGTGTCAGACAATTTTCTTGCAGTAGACGCAATGCCTCGATAATGCTGCTTGCGCCCATTTCGGCCAGCTTGTCATGCAGTGTTTGCGCGGTTTCGTTTTCAGCAATCGGGCAGGCGTGGCGCAACAACATATCACCGGTGTCCAGACCCTCGTCCATCTGCATGATGGTGATGCCGGTCTCGCTATCGCCTGCCAGAATCGCGCGCTGTATCGGTGCAGCTCCGCGCCAACGCGGCAGCAACGAGGCGTGAATATTCAGGCAGCCGTAACGTGGCAGGTGCAACACCGCCTTCGGCAGGATCAACCCATAAGCCGCAACCACCATCACATCGGCATCCAGTGCGGCAATTAATTGCTGCGCCTCTTCGGTCTTAAGCGTGGTGGGCTGCAATACCGGCAGGCCGTGTTGCAAGGCCAGTTGTTTCACCGGACTGGCTGTCAAATGCATGCCGCGCCCGGCCGGGCGATCCGGCTGGGTCAGCACCGCAACGACTTGATGCTCTTCAAGCAACGCGGCCAGCGCGCTGGCCGCGAACTGCGGAGTACCGGCAAAAATTATTTTCACGAAGTATTTGCCTAAAGGGTTTCGCGTTGACGCTTCTTTAACTTGGCGCGAATCCGGGTTTGTTTGAGTTGCGACAGATATTCGACGAATACCTTGCCGCGCAAATGATCTATCTCGTGCTGGATACAGACCGCCAAAAAGCCCTCAGCTTCCGCCGTAAAGAGTTCGCCTTTTTCATCGAGCGCGCGCACCGCCACCTTTTCCGCGCGGCGCACCTTTTCATAAATACCCGGCACTGACAGACAGCCTTCCTCGCATTCCTCCTCGCCGCTTGTAGCGATAATTTCCGGATTGATAAATACCATCAGCTGATGCCGTTCCTCGGAAACATCCACCACGATGATCTGTTCATGCACATCCACCTGCGTCGCCGCTAAGCCCACTCCAGGTGCGGCATACATAGTTTCCGCCATGTTACGTACCAGCTTGCGAGTGGCGTCATTAACCTGTTCAACTTTCCTGGCGACTTTGTGCAGACGTTCGTCGGGATACTGCAATATTTTCAGAATTGCCATAAATGCTTGCTAATTTAAATGACTAGATGCAGAATTTAACGCAACACGGCAACATTGCGTGCCCTTTAACATTGACTCTGCCGGAGTTTTCCATGCGCAAGATTATATCGCTGATTTGCTTTTTGTTGCCCGTCTTGGCCTTTGCTGCCCAGCCTGAAACCAGCCCGGAGATTCGCAACGACGCGCCGGAGCGGCATATCGTTGTCAAAGGTGACACGCTGTGGGACATTTCCGGCAAGTTCTTTAAAGACCCATGGAAATGGCCGCGTATCTGGGGCATGAACAAGGACACCATCAAGGATCCACACTGGATTTATCCGGGCAATGTGATTATTCTGAATCGCGCCAATGGCACATTAAGCGTTCAAGCTGGCGAAAACAATGTAGTCAAGCTTTCTCCCCAAACACATGCGGGGCGCAGCTCCCATGAAGCCATCCCCAGCATTCCATCCAAAGCCATCGAACCCTTCCTGAGCCAGCCGTTGGCGATTGACGATAGCACTCTGTCCGGTGCTCCATCCTTGGTCGCCCTGCAAGAGGGGCGTGTGATTCTTGGGGACGGTGGTATCGGCTACGCAAAGGGGCTGACCGGGGATAAAGGCAATAAGTGGCACCTGTATCGTCCTGGCAAGATCTTCACAGACCCTGACACCAAGGAAACGCTTGGGCGCGAGGCTATCTATCTGGGTGACGCCGAAGTCACGACCTTTGGCGATGTCAGTACCGTTATCATCACCAAAGCCAAACTGGAAATCAATCAAGGTGATTACTTGATTGCGCCTTCCGGTGAAACCACAAGCAACTATCTGCCGCGAGCGCCCGAAAGTAATATCGTTGCCAGCGTGATCTCGGTCTATGGTGGCGTTTCTCAAGCTGGTCAAAATACCGTTATCACTCTCAACAAAGGCGCGCGCGACGGTTTGCAAAACGGCCATGTGTTGGCCTTGTATAACAAAGGCAACGCAGTGAAACATGAAGGCAAGAAAGTCACGTTGCCGGATGAGCGCTACGGTCTGGTGTTCGTGTTCCGCGTGTTTGACAAAGTGTCATACGCGCTGGTGATGCAGACTAGTCTGCCGGTGCAAATTCTGGATCGTGCGCAAACCCCCTGAACATGCCTGCCGATGTCTCGCTCAAGGCTTGGCTGGCTCTAAGCCTGACGCGGGGCTTGGGCGGCGAAGGTGCCCGTCGCCTGTTAAAGGAATTCGGTTTGCCCGAAGCGGTTTTCGCCGCATCCATCACCGCACTTAAATCCATCATCAAAGCCGATGTCGCTGCCGAAATCGCCAAGGGCATCTCTGACGATCTTCTCGCGCCCACGCTGGCATGGCTGGAAGACAGTAACAACCACCTCGTCACACTCGCCGATAGCGACTATCCGCAAGCGCTGCTGAATATTCCAGATCCGCCGCTGTTGCTCTACGTAAAAGGGCATAGAGACCTGCTCAATCAGGCTGCGCTGGCCATTGTCGGCAGTCGTAACGCCACCCCACAGGGCATCAAAAACGCCGAAGCGTTTGCAAAATCTTTGAGTGATGCCGGGCTATGTATCCTCAGCGGCATGGCACACGGCATCGATGCTGCCGCGCATCGCGGCGGGTTAAGCGGGCAGGGCAGCAGCATCGCGATCGTCGGCACCGGGTTAGATAAAGTCTATCCCGCCGCCAATCGCGATCTTGCGCATCAACTCGCCAATCAGGGTGCGCTGGTCTCGGAATTCCCGCTCGGCACACCGCCGCTGGCCGCAAATTTCCCGCGCCGCAACCGCCTTATCAGCGGCATGAGTGTCGGCTGCCTGGTGGTGGAAGCATCGCTGCAGAGCGGTTCGCTGATCACTGCCCGGCTGGCTTTGGAGCAGGGTAGGGATGTGTTCGCCATTCCAGGTTCGATACATACACCACAAAGCAAGGGTTGCCACGCACTGATCAAGCAAGGCGCAAAACTGGTTGAAACCGCGCAAGATATTCTTGAAGAGTTAGGTAATCTAATGGTCTTGCCTACGTGCAATTCATTGACACAAACTATTGATACGCAAAGCCTGGAGACACTTACCATAGATTCCGCGCTACTTGAGCATCTCGGCTCCGATCCGGTGGATGTGGATACGCTCAGTACGCGCTGCGGCTTGACGATAGCCGAGCTATCCGCCATGCTGTTGACGCTCGAACTGAGCGGATACATCAGTGTGTTACCCGGCGGGTTGTATCAACGAATTCATTAATTCCACCACAAAATCATGTTTGAAATTCTGATGTACCTGTTTGAAAGTTACTTCGACGCAGGCAGTTATCCTGAACCGGACAAGCTGTCGCGCAAGCTTTCTGCTGCCGGCTTTGAAGGCGATGAGATTTCCGAAGCGTTGACCTGGTTGTCCGCGCTGCAGCAACAGGATCCCAACAGTTATCCTGCCACCATCGAACACGCGGGACTGCGCCATTTTGCCGAACTGGAGCTTCAACGTATCGGTTTTGCGGCACGTCAATTTCTGTTGTTCGCCGAACAGCAGCAGATGATTTCTGCGGTCGAGCGCGAGATGATCATCGATCGCGCCGTCGCGCTGCAACAGGAAAATCTCGGTCTGGACAAACTCAAGCTAATCATGCTGATGGTGTTGTGGAATCGCCATCAGGATCTCGATCCGCTGTTGATCGAAGAATTGCTCTCCCCGTTACATTCTGCACAACTACATTAAAGCGCGCATGGCAACCAACCTTCTGATCGTCGAATCTCCGGCCAAGGCCAAAACGCTCAAAAAATACCTGGGCAAGGATTTCGAAGTACTCGCCTCATATGGGCATGTCCGTGACCTGGTGCCGAAGACCGGCGCGGTCGACCCCGACAACGGTTTTGCGATGAAATACGAGACCATCGCGCGCAACAGCAAACATGTGGATGCGATCGCCAAAGCCGCCGCCGAAGCCGATAACATCCTGCTGGCACCCGATCCTGACCGCGAAGGGGAGGCGATTGCCTGGCACATTTCGGAGCTGCTCAAAGCCAAGCGTGGCTTGAAGAACAAGAACATGCAGCGCGTGGTGTTCTATGAGATCACCCAGTCCGCAGTACGCGAAGCGGTCGCTCACCCTCGTGCAATCGCAATGCCACTGGTCAATGCGCAGCAAGCGCGGCGCGCGCTGGATTATCTGGTCGGCTTCAATTTATCACCGTTGCTGTGGCGCAAGATCCGTCCGGGTTTGTCGGCAGGACGGGTGCAAAGCCCAGCGTTACGCCTGATTGTCGAACGCGAACTGGAGATTGAAGCATTCAAAAGCCAGGAATACTGGACGGTGCATCTGGACAGCCACAAGGATCACCAGCCTTTTTCCGCCAAGTTGTTCCAATACCAAGGCAAGAAACTCGAGCAACTCAGTATCGGAAGCCAGGCCGAATACAACACAATATTTGTCAAGCTCAACGATGCCAAACTACCTCCCAAGGTGGTACGCGTCGAGAAAAAAGCCAAACAACGTTATGCCGCTGCACCGTTCACCACTTCCACGCTGCAACAGGAAGCTGCGCGCAAGCTGGGCATGTCCGCCGAGCGCACGATGCGCACCGCGCAAACACTCTATGAAGGCGTGGACATTGGCGGGCAGACCGTCGGCTTGATCTCCTACATGCGTACCGACTCGGTATCGCTGGCCAAGGAAGCGGTGCAGGAGATCCGCGACTACATCGGCAACAATTTTTCCAGCGAATATCTGCCCGGCACCCAGCCCACTTACAAGAGCAAGACCAAGAACGCGCAGGAGTCTCACGAGGCGATACGCCCGACCTCCATCCTGCGCACGCCGGACAGCATGCGCGACCATCTCAGCGCCGATCAGGCGCGCCTGTACGAGATGGTATGGAAGCGCACACTTGCGTGCCAGATGGCACCAGCGCGCTTTGACACGGTGAGCCTGGATATCCGCTTGGGCGGCGACGACACGCTGTTCCGAGCATCCGGTCAGGTGCTGGTTTTCCCCGGCTTCATTGGTGTATACATGGAAGATGTGGACGATGCAGCCGAGGAAGAGGGCGGCAAGCTGCCACCGCTGGCCGAGGGCGATGTTTTGCCAGTCGACAAGCTATATGGCGAACAGCATTTCACCCAGCCTCCACCGCGCTTTTCCGAAGCCAGCCTGGTCAAGTCGCTGGAGGAATATGGCATCGGTCGACCGTCCACCTACGCCACCATCATCTCCACGCTGCAAGCCCGTGAATACGCCATTTTGGACAAAAAGCGCTTCGTCCCCACCGATGTCGGTCGGGTTGTCACGCGCTTCCTCACCGAGCATTTCACCCGCTATGTGGATTACGATTTCACTGCACACCTCGAAGACGAACTGGATGAAGTTTCCGAAGGCAAGCGCGACTGGGTCGGCGTGATGGGTGAATTCTGGAAAAGCTTTTCCGGTCTTATCAAAGACAAAACCAACATCGACCGTCCGGTAGAGTTGCTCGACGAAGCTTGCCCGGAATGCGGCAAGCCGCTCGCGAAGAAGCTCAGCCGCTACGGCAGCTTCATCAGTTGCACCAACTATCCGGAATGCAAATACAAACGCAGCCTCAGCGGCGAAGCGCAGGATGACGCCTCGGCCCGAGTAGAGCTTGGCGCGCATCCCGATACTCAACAAGCCGTACTGTTGCTGCGCGGCCCGTATGGGCATTACGTACAGCTCGGCGAAGTCGAGGAGGGTGCCAAGACCAAACCCAAGCGCGTGTCCTGGCCCAAGGAGATGCCGGTCGATCAGGCCGACCTGGCCAGCGCGCTGCAGCTGCTGTCGCTGCCGCGCGAACTCGGCCTGCACCCCGAGACCAACAAGAAAGTCATCGTGAACATCGGTCGCTTCGGCCCGTATATCGGCCATGACGGCAAGTTCAAGTCCATCCCGCGCACTGACAGCATCTTCGACATCCGGCTGGATCGCGCGGTAGAACTGCTGGCTCAGGCGCGGGACGGCGGCGCCACGGTGCTGCGCACCCTCGGCGACCATCCGGACGACAAGGCCTCGGTGGAGATCTGCAGCGGCCGCTACGGCCCTTACGCCCGCCACGGCAAGATCAACGCCACGCTGCCCAAGGGTATATCAGCAGATGAAATCACGCTGGAAGAAGCGCTGGAATTAATCGCGGCCAAGGCCGCGAAGGGTGGAACCGGAAAGACCACCAGAAAGCCAGCCGCCAAGGCCAAAACGGCAACCAAGACAACCAAGGCGAAAGCAGCACCAAAGGCAACCAAACCTGCGACTAGAAAAGCTGCTGCTGAAAAAGTGGCGAAACCAGCCACGAAGAATGTTGCCAAACCCGCCTCCAAAAAGTCGGCAGCAAAGAAAGTTGTCAATAATAAAGCTTAGCAGATCCCTACCTTACCTCTTGCGGCTTCTCTGGCAGGCGGCTATAGCTCACTTAGCAAGCATGCCATGCAAGCCAACAAATACGGGGGTTGCAGGGCATGCTCTCTACATATTTACACATCCAGATTTCTCACACCCAGCGCGTTCTTCTCGATGAATGCGCGGCGCGGTTCGACGATGTCGCCCATTAGGGTGGTAAATATCTCATCGGCAGAGATTGCATCTTCGATTTGCACCTTGAGCAGAATACGATTGGTTACATCCATGGTGGTTTCCCACAGCTGGCTCGGGTTCATCTCGCCCAAGCCCTTGTAGCGCTGGATGTTCACGCCGCGCTTGGCCTCGTCCAGCAACCATTCGATAGCTTGCTTGAAGCTGGTCACGGCGCGTTTCTGTTCGCCACGGGCGATATAGGCACCAGGTTTGATCAGGCCGTTAAGAATGTCCGCTGCCTGGCGAATCTGTACGTAGTCACCGCCTTTGAGGAAACCGCGATCCATGTAACTGATTGAGTAGTTACCATGGAACAGCTTTTCCAGACGTAAACGGTGTTCGCCAGCTTCGCTGGCTTCCACCACGACTTTGATGTTGCCGCCGCAGGCTTTTTCCAACAGTTGTGCGCTGGTTTTTGCCTGTTGCGCGTCGTCCAGCGACAATGCAGGCAGGATCAGCAAAGCATGGCTGGCTTCTGGCGCGGTGAAGCGCGACAGACGGTCGATTACCGCTTCAGCAAGAAAGTATTGCTTGGCAATCTCTTCCAGCGCCTCAGCCTGGATCGGGCTGGCATCGGCGGACGGGTACAGAGCAGCATTGGCCAGGCCGGATTTGAGCATGTAGATATTCATCTCCTGGTCGTCCTTGAGATAACGTTCGTCTTTGCCCTGCTTGATCTTGTACAGCGGGGGTTGCGCGATGTAGATGTGGCCGCGCTCGACCAGTTCTGGCATCTGGCGGTAGAAGAAGGTCAGCAGCAGGGTGCGTATGTGTGAGCCGTCCACGTCCGCGTCGGTCATGATGATGATACGGTGATATCGCAGCTTGTCAGCGTTGTATTCATCCTTGCCGATACCCGTACCAAGCACGGTAATCAGTGTGGCGATTTCCTGCGACGCAATCAATTTTTCGAAGCGGGCTTTTTCCACGTTTAGAATTTTGCCCTTGAGCGGCAGAATCGCCTGGAACTTGCGGTCACGGCCTTGCTTGGCCGAGCCACCGGCCGAATCACCTTCGACTAAATACAGTTCGGACAGTGCAGGATCTTTTTCCTGACAATCGGCCAATTTACCAGGTAAACCCATGCCATCCAACACGCCCTTGCGGCGCGTCAGTTCACGCGCCTTGCGCGCGGCTTCACGGGCTCTAGCCGCATCGATGATTTTATTGACGATGATCTTCGCGTCATTCGGCTTTTCCAGCAGGAAAGAGCTCATCTGCTGGCCGATTAAGTCTTCGATAACCGGACGCACCTCCGAGGACACCAGCTTGTCCTTGGTCTGCGATGAGAATTTCGGATCGGGTAATTTCACCGACAATACAGCGGTCAAACCTTCGCGCATGTCGTCACCAGTGGTGTCTACTTTGGCTTTCTTTGCCAGTTGTTCGGCCTCGATATAGTTATTCAGGGTGCGCGTCATCGCGGTGCGCAAAGCGGTGAGGTGTGTGCCGCCATCACGCTGCGGGATATTATTGGTAAAGCATTGCACAGTCTCCTGATAAGAGTCGTTCCACTGCATCGCGATCTCGGCGGTGATGCCGTCCTTTTCGCCGATAGCATAGAACACCGTGGGGTGTAATGCCGATTTGTTGCGGTTCATATACTCGACAAAACCCTTGATGCCGCCGTTGAATGCAAAGTTTTCTTCCTTGCCGGTGCGATGGTCAATCAGCGCTATCTTGACGCCGTTGTTCAGGAACGACAACTCACGAAGCCGTTTCGCCAGAATATCAAAGTGGAATTCGACCAGACCAAAGGTTTCCTTGGCGGCCAGAAAATGAACGATGGTACCCCTCTTGTTTGAGTCACCGACTATTTTTAGCGGTGCGACCGGGTCGCCGTGGCGGAATTCCATGAAATGCTCTTTACCATCGCGGTAGATGGTCAGTTTCAACCATTCAGACAATGCATTCACTACCGACACACCCACCCCATGCAAACCACCGGATACCTTGTAGGAATTACTATCGAACTTTCCGCCTGCATGCAGGATGGTCATAATGACTTCGGCAGCCGAGCGGTTCTCTTCCTTGTGAATATCGGTAGGAATGCCGCGCCCGTTGTCGCTGACGCTAATCGAATTATCAGCGTGGATAATGACGTTAATCTCGTTGCAATGTCCGGCCAGCGCCTCGTCTACGGCGTTATCCACCGCTTCGAATACCATATGATGCAAGCCTGTACCATCATTTGTGTCGCCAATGTACATACCAGGACGCTTGCGCACCGCTTCCAGCCCTTTAAGTACCTTGATGCTGGTTGAATCGTAGTCACTCATTATTGTATTTCCTGATATTGATATGTTTCACGTGGAACAAAAAGGCTAAGATTAGATGCGCATCGGCATGACAACATAGCGGAATTCCTGATTTTCCGGTGTGGTGATCAGGATACTGCTGTTCGGGTCGCCAAAGGAAAAAATCGCCGTTTCGCTGCTAATGTTATTCAGCCCGTCCATCAGGTAATTGACGTTGAAACCAATATCGAGCGCTTCGCCGTGATAATCCGTTTCGATTTCTTCCTGAGCTTCTTCCTGTTCGCTGTTGCTGCTGATGATGCTGAGATTTTTCTCGGTCAATACAAAACGTACGCCTCTGAATTTCTCGTTCGATAGGATCGCGGCGCGTTGTAACGCTTGCTGGACAAGAATGCGATTCATGCTGAGATAGTTTTCATATTTTGGGATAACGCGCTCATAATTCGGAAATTTACCATCAATTACTTTTGTTATCAGGGTAATACCCGAAAAGGTAGCTTTAACCTGTTGTTGTGAGAATTCCAACTCGACGATTTCGTCGGTATCCACCAGCAGCTTGGATAACTCGGCCACAGCTTTACGCGGCAGGATAATGTCTTGTTTTTCATAATTACCAGCTATCGTTCCGGAATTGTAAGCCAGCCGATGTCCGTCGGTAGCAACTACCTTGAGTTTGTCACCGTCTAAAATCAGCAAAACACCATTCAGGTAATAACGCACATCCTGTTGTGCCATCGCGTATTGCACCGAGAGCAACAAGGCCTTCAACACGGACTGCTGTAACACGATTTTTTTGGCATCGGCCAATTGATTGCTTAATTTGGGAAAGTCTAGAGCAGGAAGTGTTTGTAAACTGAACCTGCTCTTGTTGGTCTTTATCTGAGCTTTATTTTCTTTGGTTTCAATGGAGATTTTGCTCTGCTCAGGAAGAATACGCAGGATTTCCTGGAGTTTTTTTCCTCCCACTGTGATGGCGGATATTTCTCCATCATTCACTTCCGTATCGATGGTCGTGGTGATCTGGATTTCCAAATCTGTAGCGGTGAAGCGTATTTTGCCCATTTCCTTTTCGATTAATACGTTAGACAAAATAGGCAATGTTTGCTTGCGTTCAACGATACCAATGACGACTTGTAGAGGTTTAAGTATGGTCTCTTTTGCTGTTTTCTCAATAAACATAATATAAATTCCTAATAAGACTAATAATAGTTTCAGATTAAGTGGGTAAGCATAATAAATATATAAAAAACATTAAGTTACATACAATATTTCGCAGCTGTTTAGCTGTTTATTTAATAAGGTGTAAATGTGGATAACTTTTAGTATCGTATTATTATTGGGCTTATTCACACTTTATACACAAGAAATTCACAGCATTATCCTTTCAAAGTTTGCAGCAATATCTTGTAATCCGCATCAATTGTTGTATCGCGGGTTCTCAGATCAGCCGTTGTTTTGCAAGCATGAATAACGGTTGAATGATCCTTCCCACCAAAGGAATTACCTATTTCTGGTAGGCTCATTGTAGTTAGTTCTCGTGCGAGAGCCATAGCCATTTGTCTGGGGCGCGTCAGGTTTCTGGTACGTTTTTTCGAGAGTAATTCCACCATCTTGAGACGGTAATAGTCCGCAACAGTTTTTTGGATATTTTCAATTGATATCTGGCGACTCTGTGCAACCAGAATGTCTTTTAATGCTTCTTTGGCGGTTTCCACTGAAATGTGGCGCTTGTGAAACTTGGTATAAGCTTCAACGCGCTTTAACGCACCTTCGAGTTCACGAATATTTGAGTTGACATGTTTGGCTACAAAAAAAGCGACTGTATCATCAAGCAAATATCCACTCAGGGCGGCTTTTTTCAGAAGAATAGCTACGCGCATCTCCAATTCCGGCGGCTCGATCGCGATGGTCAAACCCCATCCAAAACGAGATACTAAGCGGCTTTCCAAACCTGTTATCTCTTTGGGGAAGGTATCGCTGGTCAGAATAACCTGTTTATGTGAGTCAATCAGATTATTGAATGCGTAGAAGAATTCTTCTTGCGTCTTGGCCTTTCCGGCGAAAAATTGAATGTCATCAATCAACAAAATATCCAGAGAATGGTAGTACTGCTTGAATTCTTCAAATTTATTGGTTTGGTATGCGCGGACTACGTCTGCAACGTATCTTTCGGCATGCATATAGCAGATTTTAGCTTGTGGATTGTTAATCTTGATTTGATTGCCAATCGCTTGTGCCAAATGTGTCTTCCCGAGTCCGACCCCGCCATAAATGAACAATGGGTTGTAAGAAACTCCCGGTAACTCGGCAACTTGAGTGGCGGCTGCAAATGCCAACTGGTTAGCCTTGCCAATCACAAAATTTTCAAAAGTAAGGCAAGGATTTAGTTTCCCATAGCCGCGAAAAGAAGTTTCGATTTTGGGTTTGTTCTCAACAGGTGTGGTTACCTTAGTCGGGGAGGGTGATTTAGGTGGTTTGGCGGCTATCTCTTTTACAGATTCTGTCTCGAGTACGCGAAACTCAAATTGAGGAACGCTAGAAAAAACCAGCTTGGCTTGACGACTGATTTCTGCAAAGAAACGTTCCTGGACAAGTTTTAAGGTAAAACTGTTCGGCGCAGTTAATACTAGAGAGCCATTCTCACTAATCAGGTTGAGCGGCTTGATCCATGAGTTAAATTGTTGGGGGGGTAGGCTCTTCTCAAAAGAGCGAAGGCACGAATCCCAAAAGACGTTTTCCTGCATATATACCAAAAAAGGAAGCAAGGCTGCTATAAAGTGCAGGCATTCTACAGGGCAAGCAGAAACTTATCCACAGGCAAAAAAGCAAATTTGACTTGACACATACAGCCTAACGCATTGTAATAGCGCGTTTTACGACTTATTAAGGATTATTAAAATGAAACGTACATACCAACCATCCGTAACCAGAAGAAAACGCACTCATGGCTTCTTGGTTCGCATGAAGACACGTGGTGGCCGTGCTGTGATCAATGCACGTCGCGCGAAGGGCCGTGCAAGACTCGCGGTATAGTAAGCCAAATAGCTTTACCGCTGCGCAGCGTATCCCGCGCAGCGAAGGCTACAAAAAAAGCCTTCAATCGGAAAGTGTTGCAGATAAGTATTTCAAGCTTTTCTTTGTGCGCAATCAATTGGGAACGGCTAGATTGGGTATTGTCGCAGCCAAAAGGTATATACCCAAGGCTGTTGATCGCAATCGTGTCAAACGTGACATAAGAGAAGCCTTTCGTCAGCACAAAATAACAGGAAGTGGTTTTGATCTGGTTGTAATGGTGCGTCGCACTGCACAAGTGGATCGCGCTTCAAATAGAGATGGCTTGAGCAAACTATTCAGTCGGGTAGAAATACGATGCGCAGAATCCTGATCAAATTGATACATGGTTACCAATATCTGATTAGCCCGCTTAGTCCGCCGACCTGTCGCTTTACCCCAAGTTGTTCTCACTATGCATGCGATGCCATAGTCAAATATGGTGTCTTTAAAGGCGCATGGTTGAGTATAAAACGTCTTGCCCGCTGTAATCCTTGGCATCCAGGCGGTTACGATCCCGCCCCATAATCACCCAAAAATACCATCATGGACTTTCAGAGACTCTTCCTGTTCTTAATCTTTTCGTTTTCGCTAATTCTGGTCTGGGATGGATGGCAACGCTATCAACATCCACAGGAAATTGTTCAAAGCACTATTGCTACCAAAACTGATTTACCTGTTGCCTCGACAAAAGCCGCCAGCCTTGCTGCGCAAGCAGTCGTAGCGCAACAGACTGCAACAACTGCGACCGGGAAAACGATACTTGTTAGAACGGATCTTTTGGAAGTTGAAATCAATACGGTTGGCGGAGATATCCAGAAATTATCTTTCCTGAAACAGCCGGATGGCTTGGACAAAACCAAGCCTTTTGTGCTATTTCAAAAAGGGGC
>JAVHQS010000168.1:0-1280 GCA_036171255.1 Gallionella sp. | reverse complement strand
TTGATTTTAGGCAGCATCACGCTGCGCTTTTTGCACTTGGTACTTGAAACCGCCTAAGATTTAAACCGAAAAGATTAAGGATATTTCACCCTGCACCATGCTCCGACTGACTGAAATAAAGCTGCCGCTCGATCATCTCGAGGGTGAAATCAAAGCCTCCATCCTCAAGCGACTAGCTGTCGCCGACGACGAGCTGATCGGCTATGTCGTGTTCAAGCGCGGCGTGGATGCGCGCAAGTCCCACGCCATCCTGTTCACTTACACGCTGGATGCAGCGCTGCGCGATGAAGCGGCTGTTCTGGCGCGCTTTCCCAACGACCCGCATGTCAAACCCGCGCCGGACACCCGTTACCACTTCGTCGCGCAGGCCCCGCAGAATCTGCCCTCTCGCCCTGTTGTCGTCGGCATGGGCCCGGCAGGATTATTTGCCGGACTGCTGCTCGCGCAGATGGGCTTCCGCCCGCTGATCCTGGAGCGCGGCAAGGCGGTGCGCGAACGGACCAAGGACACGTTCGGCCTGTGGCGGCAAGGGGTGCTGAACCCGGAATCCAATGTGCAGTTCGGCGAGGGCGGTGCGGGGACGTTCTCCGACGGCAAGCTGTACAGCCAGATCAAAGACCCGCGCTACCTGAGCAGGAAAGTGCTGGACGAGTTCGTCAAAGCCGGCGCACCGGAAGAAATTTTATATGTGAGCCATCCGCACATCGGCACGTTCCGACTGGTCGGCATGGTGGAGAAGATGCGCGAGACGATACAGGCGCTGGGCGGCGAGATACGCTTCGAGAGCCGCGTGGACGACATCGAAATCAGTGATGGTCAAGTGCAGGGTGTGAAGCTTGCCAGCGGCGAACGTATCGCGACAAATCATCTGGTGCTGGCGGTCGGACACAGCGCGCGCGACACCTTCGAGATGATCCACAAGCGCGGCATCTTCATCGAAGCCAAGCCGTTCTCGATCGGCTTGCGCATCGAGCATCCGCAGTCGCTGATCGACCGCGCGCGCTACGGCAAGAACGCGGGCAACCCGCAGCTGGGTGCGGCGGATTACAAGCTGGTGCATCACGCCAGCAACGGTCGTTCGGTGTACAGCTTCTGCATGTGCCCCGGCGGCACGGTGGTCGCCGCGACCTCCGAACCGGGGCGCGTGGTGACCAACGGTATGAGCCAGTATTCGCGCAACGAGCGCAACGCCAACAGCGGCATCGTGGTGGGCATCACGCCGGAGCAGGATTATCCCGGCGATCCGTTGGCGGGCATGGAATTCCAGCGCCGCTGGGAGT
>JAVHQS010000167.1:15555-24324 GCA_036171255.1 Gallionella sp. | reverse complement strand
GTCCGGCATCACGCTCAGGTTGCCGTTGTCCAACTCATAGCGCATGTCCACCTGCTTGGCGATGCGCGTGAGGATCTGTGGCAGGGTCTGGTTGATCGCGTTGAGGGTGACGAGTCCCTCGATGCCGGATTGGATGTCCAGATTGATCTTCGCATCGCGTGCCAGCGCGAACAGGATTTCCTGTGCCGGAACATTAGTGACGACGACGCTGTAAGTCTCGATTTTTGCTGCTGGTTTGGGAGGGGCTAGCGTGACGCTGCGTTTGATCGGTTGCGGGATGCCGGTCGTGGCGGCTGGCGGATTGGTTGGCCGCTGAATGTGTTTGTCGGACGGCTGGATCGGCCGGGTGCCGCAACCGGCGAGCATCGTGCCGATGGCGCAGAGATAAAACAGGTTGCGTGAGCGCATTCTTTTTCTCCCTTTGTGTGGCTGACAGCCTAGCAGCTTTCTCAGCCCTGCTCAATAAGTCTTAACTCAATTTTCAAAAGATGTAGATGGAGGTGGCAAAAGCTTCCTGATAGCGCGCGGGCAGGTTTTTGATCGCATCGCGTGCCGCATCAACCGAAGGGTAGGCGCCGTATAACACGCGCAGGCCATCCTTGCGGCCGGACCTGGCAGGCAGCAGGTAGATTTCCGAAAGTTTGCCGATCCCGTCGGCACGCTTCAAAAAACCTTCCATCTTTTTTGGCTGGAGTTCTTCGCTGTAGAACAACTGGATGCTGGCGACCGCCTTGTGCCGGGCAAGCAATTGTTCGCCTGCGGCAAGGCGTTGTTCGAACAGGCTGCCTGTTACGGGTGCAACTTGCGGCGGCGCAATCGTTGCGGCGGCAGCCGTTGCCGGAGCTTCTGCACGGCCCGGGACAGGCGCGGGCGCGATGACAGGAGCGGGAGCTGTGATCTCGGCTTGGGCCAGTGTGCTGTTCGCGCTTGGCGCAATGGCGGTGTTCGGTTGCACCGGGGGATTGATTGCGGGTGCGACGGCGGCCGGTTGCGCGATCACCGGGGTGGGCTGGCTTGCCAAGCGAGCAACGGGGGGTTGCGCTTTATCCTGCATCCACCATCCCGCCAATCCGAGCAGCAGTAACGCGGCGACTGCCGCGCCTCCCCAAACTATTTTCTTGTCGGGCAGCGCGCGCGATGGTATGAGTTCGCTGTCGCGCATCGCGGCTTGGACATGGCGCGCTTCGATGTTGTGGGTGTCTTCGACGAACGCCGCCAGCAGCGATTTGTCCGCCAGCACATTGGCGCGGCGCATCAGGCCGGCGGAGGCGCTCGCGATCAGCTTGATGGCCGCAGGCGAGAAAATGTTCGGCCCGTGATAGCCCGCCGTGCGCATCCGGAACATCAGGTAGTTTTCGAGGATGCCGCGCGACAGCGGCTGCATGTTGAAGTGGTGCACGATGCGGTCCTTGAGCTGGCGCATGCTGGGCTGATCCAGCTTGGCGTTCAGCTCCGGTTGTCCGAACAATACGATTTGCAGCAGCTTGAAATTGCCGACTTGCAGGTTGTATAGCAGGCGCAGTTCTTCCAGCGTATCCGGCGGCATGGCATGCGCTTCATCCACCAGCACGACGATACGCTTGCCTTCGCGCGCCTTTTCCTCGAGCTTGTTCTGGATGTTCTGCATGATGACGCCGACACGCTCGCCATCGATGTCCAGACCGAGCGCATCGGCGATCGCGTAGAGCATTTCTTCGCGCGACAGGCTGGGGTTGGCGAGATAAATGGTCTCGATATGCCCGGGAAGTTTTTCCAGCAACATCCGGCACAGCATGGTCTTGCCGCTGCCGACTTCGCCGCTGACCTTGATGATGCCTTCGACTTCGCTGATGGAGTAGATGAGCGCCTCGAGGATCTCCTTGCGGTTGGCGCCGCTGAAGAAGAAATCTGTCACCGGGGTGATCTTGAACGGGGGCTCATTGAGCCCGAAGTACTCCAGGTACATATCAGTTCTCCACTTTCACTTTGGCCTGCGCGTCCATGCGACTATATAGCGTGGTGCGGTTGATGCCCAGCAATTTAGCGGCTTCGCTGATATTGCCGAAGGCCAGCTCCATGGCCGCATCGATATAGAGCTTTTCCTGTTCGCGCAGCCGGTGATCCAGGTCGAAGCCGCCGGCTTGTATTTGTTGTTTGAGGATGTCGGAGTCCGAGCCATTCGCTGCGATCGCCAACGGGTCTAGTTCTTCGCGTAACTGTGCGGCATTGATCGTCAGCCCCGGATATTTCGTGGTCAGCCGGATGACGATGTTGCGTAATTCGCGGGTGTTGCCGGGGAAGCTGTATTGCTCCCAATATTGCAGTGCTTCGGGATGCAGGTCGAACGGGATCTGTTTCAGCTGCTGCGCATAGTGGGCGCGGAAATGATTGAGCAGCAGCAGCCTGTCCGAATCCAGTTCCCGCAGCGGCGGGGCCGAGATGGAGAATATGTTCAGCCGGTGATAGAGGTCGGCGCGGAACGTCCCGGTTTTTACCGCTACGCGCAAATTACGGTTGGTGGCGGCGATGATGCGCGCGTTACTCTTGCGTGTCTCGGTTTCGCCGACGCGTTGATACTCGCCATTTTCCAGCACCCGCAACAGCTTGACCTGCAGTTCCAGCGGCAGTTCGCCGATCTCGTCCAGGAACAGCGTGCCGTCGGCGGCATCCTCGAAGAATCCGGATTGAGCGCCGGACGCGCCGGTAAAGGCTCCTTTGCTGTGGCCGAACAAGGTGGACTCCAGCAAAGTCGGCGTGACGGCGGCGCAGTTGAGTACCTTGAATGGCGCATCGGGTTTGCTGCCCAGTTTTTGCAAGGCGGCGGCGATCAACTCCTTGCCGCTTCCCGATTCTCCTTCGATGAGCACGGAAAACGGCATCGCGGCATACATCACGATCTGGTTGCGCAAGGCTTGTATCGCGGGACTTTGTCCGACCAGCCCCAGCAACTGGTCGTCATGGTCTGCGTCGCTGCGTTCGCTGTTCTGGATAGCCAGCGCATCGACCAGATATTTCCTGATCTTTTCCGGCGCGCACGGTTTGGCGAAGAAATCGATCGCACCCAGCGCGCGGGCATGGCGCGCGTTGCTTTGTTCGTCTTGTCCGGACAATGCGAATATCTTGATTTGCGGCGAATGCGCCAGCAATTCGGCGATCAGGTGGAAACCTTCATCGGGGCGATGCGGAAGCGGGGGAAGTCCCAGGTCGACCAGTGCCAGTTGTGGGGGAGCGGGCAGTCTGCGCAATATCCCGATCGCGGCCTGGCGTGATTCGGCTTGATGGACGGTAAAGTCCGGTTCGAGAGCGATCGCCAATCCCTCGCGGATCAGCGGGTCGTCATCGACGATCATCAGGGTGGGGCGGGGCGAAATAGCGTTCAACTGGCTCTCATCCGTCTCGATTGGTGTCGGGCACGAAGCATAACGGCAAGCGCACCCAAGCTCAATAGGAAAGATTGCATCGGTATTTTGATGCCCGTGATTAAGTTGAGCTATATCGGGGCGATGGTTTAGAATGCGCCCTCTCGGTTTTCTGGGTGTCAATTTTGTCTGTGCCAGCATTGGTCGAAATTCGCGACCTCAATTTTGCTTACGATAAGCGCGCTGTCCTGCAAGGCATCAATATGACGTTCCCGAAAGGGAAGTTGATTGCCATCATGGGGCTGAGCGGTTGCGGGAAGACCACGCTGCTGCGCCATATCGGCGGGGCGCTCAAGCCCACCTCGGGCCACGTCAAGTTCGACGGGCAGATACTGCACGAGCTGGATCAGGACGGGCTGTATGCCATACGCCGCAAGATGGGCATGCTGTTCCAGTTCGGCGCGCTGTTCACCGATATGTCGGTGTACGACAACGTGGCGTTCCAGATGCGCGAACATACCGATCTTCCGGAACAGATCATCCGCGACATGGTGCTGATGAAGCTGCATGCGGTGGGATTGCGCGGGACGCAAAATCTGATGCCGTCCGAGTTGTCCGGCGGGATGGCGCGGCGTGTGGCGCTGGCACGCACCGTGGCGCTCGACCCGATGTTGATCATGTATGACGAGCCGTTTGCCGGACTCGATCCGATCTCGCTGACGGTGGTCGGCGATCTGATCCGCAGCCTGAATGACGCGCTGGGTGCGACCTCGATCATCGTCACGCATGACGTGCAGGAGTCGCTGAAGATCGTGGACTATGTCTACTTCATGGCTGGCGGGGTGATCGTGGCGGAAGGAACGCCGGATGAGATTCGTGCATCAGACAGAGATTTCGTGCACCAGTTCGTGCATGGCGAGATGGATGGCCCGGTGCCATTCCATTATCCCGGCGGTGAGTACCGCCAAGACTTGAATTTGCAAGCCAAAGGTTCCTAAATGCCAGTAGCCAAAAGTGTTCAGACGATCGGGCGCAGTTCCATCAATGCGGTGTGGCGCATCGGTATGGCGACGCGCTTCTTTTTTCTCACTTTGCTGTATTCGGGGAGCAGCTTCCGGCGTTTTCATCTGATCGTCAAGGAGCTGTTTTCCACCGGCGTGATGTCGCTCATCATCATCATCGTGGCGGGGCTGTTCGTCGGCATGGTGCTGGGCTTGCAGGGCTATGAGACGCTCAAGCGCTACGGCTCGGAGTCGGCGCTCGGGGTGATGGTGGCGCTGGGTCTGGTGCGCGAACTGGGGCCGGTGGTCGCCGCACTGTTGTTCGCCAGCCGTGCCGGTTCGGCGATGACGGCGGAGATCGGGCTGATGAAAGCGACCGAACAGATCTCGGCGATGGAGATGATGGCGGTGAATCCGATCGCGCGCATCGTCGCGCCGCGTTTCTGGGCCGGGGTGATCTCGATGCCGTTGCTGGCCGCGTTGTTCAGCGCGGTCGGTGTGTTCGGCGGCTACTTCGTCGGCGTGGTGCAGATTGGCGTGGACGAAGGTTCGTTCTGGTCGCAGATGCAGGCGGCGGTGGATTTCAGGCATGACATACTGAACGGCGTGATCAAGAGTTTCGCGTTCGGCATGGTGGTGACGGTGATCGCGCTATACGAAGGCTATGATGCGCCGCCGACTGCAGAAGGCGTGTCCGGCGCGACGACGCGCACCGTGGTCACCTCGTCGCTGGCGATTCTGATGCTGGATTTTATTTTGACCGCAATGATGTTTGGAGGAAGTTAGTTATGGAGCGCACCGGGATAGATTTGTGGGTGGGTATATTCGTGGTGGCGGGCGTGGCTGCGCTGGTGATGCTGGCGATGAAGGTCGGGAACCTCGGCACTTATAACGTGTCCGATGCTTATCGGATTCATGCGTACTTCAATAATATCGGTGGCCTGAAAACCACGGCGTCGATCAGGAGCGCGGGCGTGCTGGTCGGGCGCGTCGAGTCCATCTCGCTGGATACAGAGCGCTACGAAGCCAAAGTGGTGATGAGCCTGGATAAGCGTTACCAGTTTCCCAAGGATACGATCGGCAAAATTCTGACTTCGGGCTTGCTGGGTGAACAGTACATCGGCCTGGATGTCGGCGGAGATACGGAGATGCTGAAGAACGGCGAGCAACTGAAGAAGACCCAGTCTGCGATGGTGCTGGAAGACCTGATCGGCAAGTTCATGTACAACAAGGCTGCAGAGCCGGACAAATAATCGAGGAGCGTCAAAGATGAAGAGTTTGCTTAAAGCGGTTGTGGTTTTGTTGGCGATGGTCGGTGTTGCGCAGGCCGAGGTGGTCGCGCCGGATGCGTTGATCAAGACGACCGTGCAGGAAGTCATCGCGGTCATCAAGCAGGACAAAGATATTCAATCGGGCAACCAGAAGAAGATTCTGGAGCTGGTCGATGCCAAGGTCCTGCCGCACTTCAACTTCGCGCGCATGACCCAATTGGCGGTCGGCAAATCCTGGCGCACTGCAACTCCCGAGCAAAAACAGGCGCTGGTGAGCGAGTTCCGCAATCTGCTGGTGCGCACCTATACCAAGGCTTTCACCGTGTATCGCGATCAGACGGTGGACGTGAAACCGTTCAGGATGGAAGCGGATGCGTCCGATGTCACCGTCAAGACCGCCATCAACAAGGCGGGTGCGCAGCCCGTTACGGTGGACTACGAAATGGGCAAGACCGCCGATGGCTGGAAGGTCTATGACGTCTCCATCGAAGGCGTGAGCATGGTGACCAGTTATCGTGGCACTTTCAATTCCGAGATTCAGGAAAAAGGTATCGATGGCCTGATCAAGACACTGTCCGACAAGAACGCCAGTTCCGCCAATCTGGCGATGCGCAAGGCGGACGCGAAGTGATCCAGCGCGAGGGAGACCGGTTGGTGGTGCGTGGCCGTCTGACGATCGCCACCGTCCCGACGCTGTTCGAGGCCGGCTTGCAGCATCTGGCCAGCGAGGATCTGCTGGTCGATCTTACCCGGGTCGAAGCCGTCGATTCCGCTGCGGTCAGCATGCTGCTGGGCTGGGCAAGAGCAGCGCAGCGCGGCAAGCATGAATTGCGCGTGGTGGGTCTGCCCGACGATCTGATGAGCCTGGCGCGTTTGTACGGTGTGGCCGAGTTGCTGCCGCAGCAATCGGTGTCATTCCCCCAGGTCTGATTTTCTCCGGGTTTAATCCCCCGGGGCGAGCGGCACGTTTGGTGCCACGCGCATCTCCTCAACGAACTGTGAAGTCAGCGATGGTCACTCCGGAAAGCATCCGACTCAATATCGCGCAAGGCATGGCGACCGAGCATCTCAGCGTGGCCGGCGACGGCCAGCATTTTGAAGCCGTGGTGGTCAGCGATGCCTTCGCCGGCAAGAGCCGGGTGCAGCGTCATCAATTGGTCTATCGGACCCTGGGCGACCGGATGCGCGAAGAGATCCACGCGCTGTCGATGAAAACCTACACGCCACAAGAGTGGCAGAGCCAGAAATAACATGCAAAAACTAGCGATCCAGGGCGGCAACCGACTCAACGGCGAGGTGCGGATCTCCGGCGCCAAGAATGCGGCGCTGCCGATACTGTGCGCCAGCCTGTTGACGGCGGACGACCTGCGCCTGAGCCATCTGCCCGATATGCACGATGTTGTTACGATGACCAAACTGTTGCAGCAAATGGGCGTGCGGGTTTCCGCAGACTCGCAAGCGGCGACGTTGAATGCCGCGCAGGTGGATAAACTGGAAGCGCCCTACGACATGGTGAAGACCATGCGTGCCGCAATCCTGGTGCTGGGGCCGTTGCTGGCGCGCTTCGGCGAAGCGCGTGTTTCTTTGCCCGGCGGCTGCGCGATCGGTTCGCGCCCGGTGGATCTGCACATCAAAGGCCTGCAGGCGATGGGCGCCGACATCCATATCGAGCATGGCTATATCCATGCGACCGCGCAGCGACTCAAGGGGGCGCGCATCTGTTTCGAGCTGGTCAGCGTCACCGGCACCGAGAACCTGATGATGGCTGCGGCGCTGGCGGATGGCGTGACGGTGCTGGAAAACGCGGCGCGCGAACCCGAAGTGGTCGATCTGGCGAATTGCCTGATCGCGATGGGTGCGAAGATCGGCGGCGCCGGCAGCGACACCCTCACCATCGAGGGCGTGGACCGTCTGCACGGCGCGAGCTATCGCGTGATGCCGGATCGCATCGAGAGCGGCACGTTCCTGGTTGCAGCTGCCGCAACCGGTGGACACATCACCTTGACCGATGCGCGTGCCGATATTCTCGACAGCGTGCTGGACAAGTTGCGCGAAGCGGGCGCGCGGATCGAAGTGTCCGGCGACCGTATCAGTCTGGACATGCAGCGCCGCCCGACCGCGGTGAATCTGCGCACCGCGCCGTATCCGGCTTTTCCCACCGATATGCAGGCGCAGTTCATGGCGCTGAACACCATCGCGGAAGGCAGCGCCATCGTGGTGGAAACGATCTTCGAGAACCGCTTCATGCACGTGCAGGAGTTGCGCCGTTTGGGCGCGCAGATCGAGGTCGAGGGCAATACCGCCATCATCAAAGGCTGCGAGCGATTGGACGGCGCGACCATCATGGCGACCGATCTGCGCGCGTCGGCGTGTCTGGTGATTGCCGGATTGGTGGCGCAGGGCGAGACCGTCGTGGATCGTATCTACCATCTGGATCGCGGCTACGAACACATCGAGGCGAAACTGTCGGCGCTCGGCGCCCAGATACGCAGGTTGAAATAACAGATTCGTCGCATCAAATAAATTTAGGGGTATTCAAGTGATCACCATCGCGCTGTCCAAAGGCCGCATCTTCGAAGAAACCCTGCCGTTGCTGAAAGCGGCGGGCATCATCGCGCTGGAAGACCCGGAGTCTTCGCGCAAGCTGATCCTGCCGACCAACCGTGCCGATGTGCGCCTGATCATCGTGCGCGCCAGCGACGTGCCGACCTACGTGCAATACGGCGCGGCGGACATCGGCGTGGCGGGCAAGGATGTGCTGAACGAGCACGGCGGCGCCGGGCTGTATCAGCCGCTGGACCTGAACATTGCGCGGTGCCGGATGATGGTGGCGGTGCGCAACGATTTCGATTACGAATCGGCGGTGCGCCAGGGTGCGCGGCTGCGCGTGGCGACCAAATATGTGCAGACCGCCAGGGCGCACTTCGCCGCAAAAGGCGTGCATGTGGACTTGATCAAGCTGTATGGCTCGATGGAGCTGGCGCCGCTGGTGGGGCTGTCGGACGCGATCGTCGATCTGGTGAGCAGCGGCGGGACGTTGAAAGCCAATAATCTCAAGGCCGTTGAACATATCGCCGACATCTCGTCGCGTCTGGTGGTGAACCAGGCCGCGCTGAAATTGAAACATGACCTCATCCAGCCGATGCTGGATGCGTTCGC
>JAVHQS010000167.1:6204-15455 GCA_036171255.1 Gallionella sp. | reverse complement strand
AGGCCGCGCTGAAATTGAAACATGACCTCATCCAGCCGATGCTGGATGCGTTCGCGGGGGCGGTAAAAAATTAGACCGTCATTCCCGCGCAGGCGGGAATCCAGTTGATTGAACAATCCCCGCGTAGCGGGACAACATTATTGAATTGATCCGCTTCGCGGAATTATTTGATTGCTGGATTCCGGCCTGCGCCGGAATGACGTATCGTAGGACGGAAATAGAATGAACATCACAAGACTCTCGACCAAACAATCTGACTTCGATGCGCAGCTGAACATGCTGCTGGCCTTCGAGGAAACGGCGGACGAAAAGCTGGAAGCGACGGTGGCGGGCATCCTCGCGGATGTGCGCAAGCGCGGCGACGCGGCGGTGCTGGAATACACCCGCAAGTTCGACCGTCTGCCGCTGGCGAATGCAGCCGCGATGGAATTGTCGCGCGACGAGTTGCGCATCGCGTTCGACGGGCTGCCCGCCGAACAGCGCAGCGCGCTGGAAGCCGCCGCACGGCGCGTGACGGACTATCACCAGAAGCAGGTGCAGGCTTCGTGGAGCTACACCGATGCCGACGGCACGCTGCTCGGGCAGCAGGTGACCCCGCTGGATCGCGTCGGTCTGTACGTGCCGGGCGGCAAAGCGGCCTATCCGTCTTCGGTGTTGATGAATGCGCTGCCCGCGAAAGTGGCGGGCGTGGCGGAATTGATCATGGTGGTGCCGACGCCGGATGGCGTGAAGAATCAACTGGTGCTGGCGGCGGCGTATCTGTCGGGAGTGGATCGCGTGTTCACCATCGGCGGCGCGCAGGCGGTGGCGGCATTGGCTTACGGCACGGCGACCATCCCGAAGGTGGACAAGATCGTCGGCCCCGGCAACGCCTATGTGGCTTCCGCCAAGCGCCGCGTGTTCGGCGCGTGCGGCATCGACATGATCGCCGGGCCTTCCGAGATATTGGTGATCTGCGACGGCCAGACCGACCCGGACTGGATCGCGATGGATTTGTTCTCGCAGGCCGAGCATGACGAATTGGCGCAGGCCATTTTGCTGTCGCCGGATGCGGCGTTTATCGAGGCGGTGGCGCAAAGCGCGAATCGCCTGCTGGAGCAGATGCCGCGCAAGGACATCATCCGTACCGCATTGGAGAATCGCGGCGCGTTGATCCATGTCGCCGATCTGGACGAAGCCTGTGCGATCAGCAACCGCATCGCGCCGGAACATCTGGAGATGTCGGTGGCAGACCCGCAAAGCTGGTTGCCCAAGCTGAAACATGCCGGGGCGATCTTCATGGGGCGTTATACCTCGGAATCGCTGGGCGATTATTGCGCCGGCCCGAACCACGTGTTGCCCACCTCCGGTACGGCACGCTTCTCGTCGCCGCTGGGCGTGTATGACTTCCAGAAACGCAGCAGCCTGATTCAGGTCTCCGCACAAGGCGCGCAAACGCTCGGCGCCATCGCCTCCACGCTGGCGTTTGGCGAAGGGCTGCAGGCACACGCGCAATCGGCATTGTTCAGAAAGCAATAACCGCATCGCCCGCTGATGCAAATCCTCCCGCGCCGTCGAAGATAATTCGGTAAGATTGCGGCTCTGCGCCAATGTTGGCGTGCATGTCGCTCAGGCGGTCGAGTTTATATGAAAATTCACGAATATCAGGGCAAGGAAATCCTGCGGCAATTCGGTGTACCCACGCCGCGCGGGGTGGCGTGCTTCAGTGTCGACGAGGCGGTCGCTGCGGCGCAGCAACTGGGCGGCAACGTCTGGGTGGTGAAGGCGCAGATCCACGCGGGAGGTCGCGGCAAGGGCGGCGGCGTGAGAGTGGCGCGTTCGCTGGACGAGGTGCGCAATGCGGCGCAGCAGATATTGGGCATGCATCTGGTCACGCACCAGACGGGCAAAGACGGTCAAATAGTGCGCCGCCTGCTGATCGAAGAAGGCGCGCAGATCAGCAAGGAGTTCTACCTCGGCATGGTGATCGATCGCAGCACGCAGCGCGTGGCGTTGCTGGCCTCCAGCGAGGGTGGCATGGAGATCGAAGAGGTCGCCAAACATACACCGGAAAAGATACTGACAGTCCGCATCGATCCGGTGACGGGCTTGACCGATGCCGAGGCGGCGCAAGTCGCGCGCGACATCGGCATCCCCGACGCGGCGTCAGACGGTGCAGTGAGTACGCTGCAAGGCTTGTATCGTGCCTTCGTCGAGAAGGATGCGATGCTGGCCGAGATCAATCCGCTGGTGCTGACCGCCGACAATCGCGTGATCGCGCTGGATGCGAAATTCAATTTCGACAGCAATGCGTTGTACCGTCATCCCGAGATCGTCGCATTGCGCGATCTGGACGAAGAAGATCCGGCCGAGATCGAGGCGTCGAAATTCGATTTGAGTTATATCTCGCTGGACGGCGACATCGGCTGTCTGGTCAACGGCGCGGGACTCGCGATGGCGACCATGGACATCATCAAGCTGTACGGCGGCAGCCCGGCGAACTTCCTCGACGTGGGCGGCGGTGCGACGACGGAGAAAGTCACCGAGGCGTTCAAGCTGATGCTGAAGAATCCGCATCTGAAAGCGATCCTGGTCAACATCTTCGGCGGCATCATGAAATGCGACGTGATCGCCGAGGGCGTGGTGGCGGCGGCGCGCGAAGTACACCTGGGCGTGCCATTGGTGGTGCGTCTGGAAGGCACCAATGTCGAGCTGGGCAAAAAGATTCTGGCGGAATCCGGCTTGCCGATCATCTCCGGCAACGACATGGCGGATGCGGCGCAGAAAGTTGTGACGGCAGCGCGGAAATAATACTGTCCGTTCGCCCTGAGTGCCGCGCGTAGCGCGGTGTATCGAAGGGTGGGCGGACGAGGGTCTTCGATACGCGGGCAACTGCCCGCTACTCAGACCGAACGGGAAACTGAAAGGGTAGTGTATGTCCATCCTCATCGACAAAGATACCAGAGTCATCACCCAGGGCATGACCGGCAAGGTCGGCCAGTTCCATACCGTCAACTGCAAGGCTTATGCGAACGGCGCGAACTGTTTCGTCGCCGGCGTGAATCCGAAAAAAGCGGGCGAGTCGTTCGAGGGTATTCCCGTTTATGCCAGCGTGCGCGATGCGAAGCAGGTGACCGGAGCGACGGTATCGGTGATCTACGTGCCGCCAGCGGGTGCGGCGGCAGCGATCGACGAAGCGGTCGAGGCCGATCTGGATCTGGTGATCTGCATCACCGAAGGCATCCCGGTACACGACATGCTCAAGACGCGCTACAAGATGCAAGGCAAGCGCACGCTGCTGATCGGGCCGAATTGCCCCGGCCTGATCACGCCGGACGAGATCAAGATCGGCATCATGCCCGGACACATCCATCGCAAGGGACGCATCGGCGTGGTGTCGCGCTCCGGCACGCTGACCTACGAGGCGGTCGGTCAGCTCACCGCACTGGGCCTGGGACAGTCATCCTGCGTCGGCATCGGCGGCGATCCGATCAACGGCCTGAAACATCTGGATGTGCTGAAGCTGTTCAACGACGATGCGGAAACCGATGCGGTGATCATGGTCGGCGAGATCGGCGGCAGCGACGAAGAGGAATGCGCGCGCTGGATCAGGGACAACATGCGCAAGCCGGTGGTCGGCTTCATCGCCGGGGTTACTGCGCCACCCGGCAAGCGCATGGGCCATGCCGGCGCGATCATCTCCGGCGGTCAGGGCGGCGCGGATACCAAGCTGGCGGTGATGGAAGAATGCGGTATCCACATCACCCGCAATCCGGCGGAGATGGGGCGATTGATGCAAAAAATTCTGAAGGGTTAAGCGATGCTGGAAATGTTTTCTACCGCCCAGTTCTGGACGGATGTATTCAAGATTATCGTGATCGACTTGCTGTTGAGCGGCGATAACGCGGTGGTGATCGCGCTGGCGTGCCGCAACCTGCCGCCGGCACAGCGCAGGAAAGGCATCCTGTTCGGTGTGGGCGGGGCGATCGGGTTGCGTGTCGTGCTGACCTTCTTTGCCGTCAGCCTGCTCGCGTTGCCTTATCTGAAGCTGGTGGGCGCGTTCCTGCTGATCTGGATCGGCATCAAGCTGATACTTCCGGAAGACGAACACAGCGAGGACAACATCAAGGCTGACACGCGGCTGTTCGGCGCGGTCAAGACCATCATCATCGCCGACTTCGTGATGAGCCTGGACAACGTGCTGGGTGTGGCGGCGGCGGCCAAGGGCAATGCAACCTTGCTGGTGTTCGGCTTGCTGATCAGCATCCCGCTGATCGCGTGGAGCAGCCAGCTGGTGCTCAAACTGATAGACCGCTTCCCGTTCATCATCTACGGCGGTGGTGCGCTGCTGGGTTATGTGGCCGGCGAGATGCTGGTCAGCGAGGCGCTGTTCAAGCCACTCGTCGAGACGCAGCATTATTTGCACTGGCTGGTACCGGTTTTCTGTGCCATCTTCGTGTTGGCAATGGGCTGGTGGCTGGCGATGCGCAAGGCGGCAGCAATCAAGGCAGTCGATCTGTTGGACGAGAAAGTATCCGCTGTTGCGGATGATAAATAGTGGGGGCGACGATGAAGATATTGATTCCTGTGGATGGCTCGGCTAACGCCAACCGTGCGGTGGACTATGTAATCGGCAATTTCGCCGCACAAAAAGAGCCGCCGCAACTGTTGCTGTTGAATGTGCAATGGAAGGTCGCGACCGGCAACGTCAAACTGTTCATCAATCAGGACACGATCAACGATTACTATCGCGAACAAGGCATGGCTGCACTGCAACAAGCGCGCGCCATCCTGGATGCGGCCAACTTGCCGTATCAATATCACATCAGCATCGGCACACCGGCTGAGGCGATCGTGCAATATGCCAACGAGCAGGGTGTGGATCAGATCGTGATGAGCAGGCAAGGGCAGGGCGGTTTGCAATCCTTGCTGCTGGGTTCGGTGGTGAGCAAGGTGCTGAATCTGGCCGGTTGTCCGGTGCTGTCGGTCAAATAAAGGAACATTTAATCCGGTTTTCGATGCGGGCCAAATTACCTAGATAATTTCCAATAAATCGAAAGGATTATGGTGTGTTGTTGCGAAATACTTTAATATCTGCCGCGTAACTTGCTTAAACAAGCGCGCCTTCATCCTAACCTTCCCCTCTGGGGAGGGTTGAAGTGGGGGTTGGACAAGCATGCAGGGGAAAGCAATGAATAAGTGGTCGTTTTGGCAGAAAGACTGGTTCGTGGGATTGCTGGTCGCATTGGTGTTTTTGTCGGGCGCTCATAGCGATCTGATCCAGAGTCTGGAGCGCAAGGCGTATGACTTGGGGGTGCTGGCTTCCTCGCGCACACCGAGCGACAAGATCGCGGTGATCGCGATCGACGATCAGAGCATCGCCAATCTGGGCCGCTGGCCCTGGCCGCGCGAGATACACGCCAGGATGATCGATATTCTGGCGGCGGGACACGCCAAGGTCATCGGGCATACCGCCTTCTTCTTCGAGCCGCAAGTCGATGCAGGGCTCGGCTACATCAACAGAATTGCCGAATTGCTCGGCAAATCCTCGCTGCTGGAGCCAACCCAAGCGGACAATCTCAATCCTGAAAGTGCGGTCGGCACGGGCGGGACACTCAGTGCGGCAAGCGCGGTAAGTGCTGTTGGGTTGTCGCCGCTGGATGCCTTGTTGCTGGAAGCGAAGCAAAAGCTGGACAACGATCAAAAACTCAGCGACAGCATGGCCAAGGCGAATGATGTGCTGCTGCCGATGTTCTTCAATCTGGGCGAGCCGCAGGGCAAGCCCGATCAACCCTTGCCGGACTATCTGTTGCGCAACAGCCTCGCCAACGTGAAAGATACCAGCGGTTCCGGCGCGATGCCGTTATCCTCGCAAAGTGTGTTGCCGCCGATCCCGGTGCTGGGCAGCAAAGCATTGGCCATCGGGCACCTGAACAGTTTCCCGGATGTGGATGGGGCGATACGCACAGAACCGCTGGTGGTGGGCTACTACGATCAATATTACCCCTCCATGTCTTTGATGCTGTCAGCCAAGAGTCTCAATCTCGAGCCCAAAGACATCCAGGTCAAACTGGGTGAAAGCGTGCAGTTGGGTAATCAAAAGATCGCCACTGATTCAGCCTTGCAGATGCATACTTATTTCTACAAGGACAGGGATGGGCATCCCGCCTTTCCGGTGGATTCGTTCTACGATGTGTTCACCGGCAAGATCCCGGCGGAAAAATACCGTGACAAGATCGTGCTGATCGGCGCGTCGGCAGCGGGCGTGGGCACATTGCAAGTGACGCCGATCTCTGCGGGAATGGCTCCGGTGGCCACCCTGGCGCATTCGGTCTCCAGCATCCTCAAGGGCGATTTCTTCGTTGTGCCGGGTTGGGCTGGGCTGGCTCAAATGGGTGTGTTCCTGCTGGTCGCGCTGTATCTGATCCTGTTGTTGCCGCGCCTGAGTGCGGCGATCGGTGCGGCGGTGACGGGGGTGTTGTTCGTGGCGTTGCTGGCAACGCACTTCGTGCTGCTGACGACGCAGGCGATGTGGCTGCAACTGATGTTGCCCGCCGCGCTGTTGCTGGTCGGCCATCTGCTGCTGACAACCAAACGCCACCTGCTGACCGAAAAGGGCAAGCAGAAATCCGATGCCGATTCGGCAGAAAGCAACCGCATGCTCGGTTTGGCTTTCCAGGGACAAGGGCAACTGGACATCGCGTTCGACAAGTTCCGCAAGGTTCCCATCGACGACAGCCTGATGGAGGTGCTGTACAACCTGGGGCTGGATTTCGAGCGCAAGCGCCAATTCAACAAGGCCGAGTCGGTGTTCAAATACATGGCCGAATACAACACCAAATTCCGCGATCTGGAGCAGCGGCTGACGCAGGCGCGGGAGATGTCCGAGACCGTCATTCTGGGCGGCGGGGGCGGCGGTCGCACCAACGCCAGCACCATGATGCTGAACAAGCCAGGCGTGTCCAAGCCGATGCTGGGGCGTTATGAAATAGAGAAGGAGCTCGGCAAGGGCGCGATGGGCGTGGTGTATTACGGCAAGGACCCCAAGATCGGGCGCGTGGTGGCGATCAAGACCATGGCATTGTCGCAGGAGTTCGAGGCGGATGAATTGCAGGATGTGAAAGAACGTTTCTTCCGCGAAGCAGAAACGGCGGGGCGCTTGAACCATCCGAACATCGTGTCGATCTACGATGCGGGCGAAGAGCACGATCTGGCCTATATCGCGATGGAATTCCTCAAAGGCAAGGATCTGGTTCCCTATACCAAGGCGGACAATCTGCTGCCGTTGCCCAAGGTGATGAGCATCATCGCGCGCGTCGCCGAGGCGCTGGATTTTGCGCATAAACAAAACGTGGTGCATCGCGACATCAAGCCGGCCAACATCATGTATGACCCCGACACGGATACACCCAAGGTGACCGACTTCGGTATCGCGCGCATCACCGACTCGAGCAAAACCAAAACCGGTATGGTGCTGGGTACGCCGTCCTACATGTCACCGGAACAACTGGCCGGCAGAAAGATCGAGGGGCATTCCGATCTGTTCTCGCTGGGTGTGAGCTTGTATCAACTGGCTTGTGGTAAGCTCCCGTTCGAAGGGGACTCGATGGCGCAACTGATGTATCGTATCGCCAATGAACCGCATACCGATATTCTGAGCATCAAGGCGGACCTGCCGCCGTGTCTGGTGGCGATCATCAACAAGTCGTTGGCCAAACAGATCGAGGATCGTTTTGCCAATGGTGCAGAGATGGCCGATGCGTTGCGGCAATGTGCTGCTGGTCTACAGGGGGTAGGCCAGCCTACAGGAGCGAAGATATGAAGATTACGGAGGCGCTGGAAATAGTCAGCCAGACCAATCCCGGGATGGTGCGTTCACACAACGAAGATAGCGTGGTGTACGACGCCGCATGCGGTCTGGTGGTGTTGGCGGACGGCATGGGCGGCTACAATGCGGGCGAGGTCGCCAGCGGCATCGCGGTCTCGGTGACGGCGACCGAGATCTCCCATCGCTTGCAAGATGCCAGTCCGGTCGATCGCGATGAAGAGACCGGCGAGGAGTTGGGGGTGTTGTTGCTGCGCGATAATATCCGCAAGGCCAACGCTTCGATCTTCCAGGCCTCGCAGAGCCAGCCGCAGTATGCCGGGATGGGAACCACCATCGTTTCCGGATTGTTTTATGACAACCGCGTGGCCGTCGGGCACGTGGGCGATTCGCGCATGTACCGCCTGCGCGGCGAGACGCTGGAAACGATCACCCGCGATCATTCGTTGCTGCAGGAGCAGATCGATAGCGGCATGATCAGTATCGAAGATGCGCGCCAGTCCAAGAACAAGAATCTGGTGACGCGCGCGGTCGGGATCGACGCCGAAGTGGTGCCGGAGATACATGTGCATGACGTGCAAGTCGGCGATATTTATTTGCTCTGTTCGGACGGGCTGAACGACATGGTGGAGGACGGGGATATACAGTCCACGCTTTATGCGATGCAAAGTAATCTGCCGCTCGCGGCGGATCAGTTGATCCAGATGGCGAACGACAATGGCGGTCGCGACAATGTTTCGGTGATTTTGGTGAAGGTCAAAGACGAGTTCGCCGTAACACGCGGCTGGCTGGCAAGATTGCTCAATTGGTTCAATAAATAATTGGCTTAAGAATTAGTACCGGGAAGGGGCACGACTATGGCAGCAAAACTGATACTGAGCATGGACGGGGTGGTGATCAAAGAATACCCCCTGAACAAAGAGCGCATGACCATCGGGCGCAAGGCGCACAATGACATCGTCATCGACAATCTGGCGGTGAGCGGCGAGCACGCGGCGATCGTCACCATCCTGCACGATTCCTTTCTCGAGGATCTGGACAGCACCAATGGTCTTGAAGTGAATGGCGCCGCCACCAAAAAACACTTTCTGCAAAACAATGACCTGGTCGAGATCGGCAAGTACAAGCTGAAATACATCAATGATCAGGTCACGCAGACCAGTCCTGCCGATTTTGAAAAAACCATGGTGTTGCGCGCTCCAGTGAAATCACAGGCTCCCAATGCGGATAAGCCTGCGGAGACCGGCAGCTTCATGAAAACACAAATCAATCCAAACAAAGCCGATGAGGTGATAGAAAAGACCGGCAAGTTTGACGCGCACCCCGCACCCGTGCAGACCTCTGCCCCGGTAAATCCGGTCGCTGCCCCGGCACCCGCCGCTCCGCAGCAGGCCGCCGCTCTGCAAGCCGCAGCGATACAGATCCTGACCGGACCCAACGCCGGCAA
>JAVHQS010000167.1:0-6104 GCA_036171255.1 Gallionella sp. | reverse complement strand
CCGCCGCTCTGCAAGCCGCAGCGATACAGATCCTGACCGGACCCAACGCCGGCAAAGAGCTTGACTTGGTGAAGAACCTCACCACCCTCGGTAAGCCGGGCGTGCAGGTGGCGGTGTTGACCCGTCGTCCGCATGGCTACTTCATTACCCACGTCGAGGGAGCGCAGCACCCTGCCGTGAATGGGCAGGCGCTGAGCGATCAGCCGCATCAGCTCAAGGATCACGACGTAATCGAACTGGCCGGTGTGAAGATGGAATTTTATTTCAAGGGATAACATTCTCCTGGGCGAGAATGCCGTGACTCGTATTTTTGCCCAGTCGTTTTAAGGGAGCGGCGTGAAAAAAAACGCAATCTTGATCGGGCTTGGACTGCTGATAGTCCTGGTTTTTGTCGGCAACGCTGCCCGTTTCTACCGGCTGGGTTTTGTCGATCAGCTGTCTGCTGTCCTGTACGACTATCGTTTGAAGTTGACCATGCCGCGCACGGTGGACGATCGCATCGTCATTCTCGATATAGACGAAAAGAGCCTGAAGGAAGAAGGACGCTGGCCGTGGAGCCGTGACCGGCTTGGCCTGTTGATGGACAAGTTGTTCGATAAGTACGGCATCGCGGTGGTCGGGTTTGACGTGGTGTTCGCCGAAAAGGACGAGAGTTCAGGACTCAAGGTGTTGCAGAAGCTGGGGCAGAATCAGCTCAAGGGTGATGCGGGATTCCAGACTGTTCTGACGCAAATTCGACCGCAACTCGAATACGACAATGTGTTCGCCGGCAAGATCAAGAATCGTAATGTGGTGTTGGGTTATTACCTGACCGACCAGAAAGACAACAACCTTTCCGGGATGCTTCCGGAGCCGACATTCCCGGCCGGTTCATTCAAGGGGCGTCCCATCGCGTTCACATTGTGGAACGGTTATGGTGCCAATCTGCCTGAATTGCAGCAAGCGGCTGCCAGTGCGGGACACTTCAACCCTCTGGTGGATATCGATGGCGTGGTGCGGCGCGTGCCGGTGCTGGCCGAATATAACGGCGCGTATTATGAGTCGCTGTCGATCGCGGTGGTGCGCACGCTGCTTGGACATCCCAAGATACTGCCCGGCTTTGCCGAGGGCAAGGACAGCGGGTACGCCGGATTGGAATGGCTGGAACTGGCCGCTGCCGGCGGTACGCTGAAAATCCCGGTGGATCATGATGTGGCGACGTTCGTGCCCTATCGCGGCAAACAGGGCAGCTTCCGTTATATCTCCGTCACGGATGTGCTGCATGACCGTGTCGAACCGGCGCAACTCAAAGACAAGATCGTGCTGGTCGGAACGACCGCGCCCGGACTGTTGGATATGCGTGCGACGCCGGTGGCGGAAGTCTACCCGGGGGTGGAAGTGCATGCCAATATGATCGCCGGTATTCTCGATCAGAACCTGAAAGAGCGTCCCGCCTACATGATCGGGGCCGAAGTGGTGTGGCTGTTGTTGATCGGCGTGGTTTTGAGTTTTTTGATGCCGCTGTTGAGCCCTGCCAAAGCGATACTGGTTTCGGCTTTCATGTTTGCCATCACGCAAGGCGTGAGTTTGCTGTTATGGCACTACGGTAATGTGTTGCTGACGGTGGCCAACAGTCTGGTGATGATTTCGCTGCTGTTCGCGCTGGATATGTCCTACGGCTATTTTGTCGAGTCGCGCACCAAGCACCAGATCACCAGCCTGTTCGGGAAATATGTGCCTACCGAACTGGTGGACGAGATGAGCAAGCACCCCGAGCAGGTGGTGTCCATGGAAGGCGAAAGCCGCGAGATGACTATCCTGTTTTCCGATGTGCGCGGGTTTACCACCATTTCGGAGGGACTGGATCCGAAGGAGCTGAGCCAGTTGATGAACGAGTTCCTGACGCCGTTGTCGCGCGTGGTCTCCAAACATCAAGGCAAAGTGGACAAGTACATGGGCGACTGCATCATGGCATTCTGGGGCGCGCCGAATCCTCTGCCCGACCATGCGCGCAATGCCGTACTGGCGGGCATCGAGATGCAGGCGACCCTGAAAGCCTTGCAGCCGCATTTCAAGGAACGCGGCTGGCCGGAGATCCATGTCGGGGTGGGCATCAATACCGGGCGCGTCAGTGTCGGCAACATGGGTTCCGAGGTGCGTGTCGCCTATACGGTGATGGGTGACGAGGTGAATCTGGCATCGCGCCTGGAAGGTATCACCAAGCAATACGGCGTGGGCATCATCGTCGGCGAGAATACCCGGAACGCCGTAACGGACTTCGTCTATCGCGAGCTTGATCATGTGCGCGTAAAAGGCAAGGATAAGCCCGTGGCGATCTACGAGCCGATCGGCTTGGCCGGCGAGGTGGGCAAGGCGCTGCAGGATGAAATCAGGTTGTTCCATGAAGTGCGCCGCCTGTACCGCAAGCAGGATTGGGATCAGGCCGAGTTGCAGTTGATGAATCTGCAGCGCATGTCGCCCGATACCAAATTGTATGGAATCTATGCCGAGCGCGTTGCCTACTTCCGCAAGAATCCGCCTGCCGCAGACTGGGATGGCGTGTTCGTGTTCCAAACCAAATAACCAAGGCTGACAGAAAGATGAGGCTTAGAGTTCTAGGGTGCAGCGGCGGGATCGGTGGCAATCTCCGCACCACCTCGTTCCTGCTCGATCACGACGTGTTGATCGATGCCGGCACCGGCGTGAACGAACTCAGCCTGACCGAACTCACGGTGATCGACCATATTTTCGTCACGCACTCGCATCTCGATCACATCGCCTGCATCCCGTTCATCGTCGACAGCGTCGGGTTCATGCGCAACCGTCCGCTGACCCTATACGCTCCCCAGGAAACCCTGGACATCATCAGGCAGCACATTTTCAATTGGAAAATCTGGCCGGATTTCAGCGAAATTCCCAGCGCGCAGCAACCGATCATGCGTTATCAGCCGATCGAGTCGGGCGAGACCGTGGCGCTGGGCGGGCGCAGGATCACTGCGCTTCCGGCCAACCATACCGTTCCTGCGGTGGGTTATCACCTCGATAGCGGCCATTCCAGCCTGGTATTCAGCGGCGATACTTATATCAACGACCCATTGTGGAAGGTGGTGAACAGGATCGACAACTTGCGTTATCTGATCATCGAAACCGCGTTCTCGAACAGCGAAAAAGAATTGGCGGTGCTTTCCAAACATTTGTGCCCCAGTCTGCTCGCCGAAGAGTTGGTCAAGTTCAAGCGCGATGCCGAGATTTACATCACCCATCTCAAGCCCGGTGAGGTTGAGCTGACCATGTCGGAAATCGAGAGTTGCGTGAACAGATTGCAACCCAAGATGTTGCTGAACAATCAAGAGTTCGAGTTCTGAGGGGCGGACGATGGCTTACGCGCTCGACATCAAAGTACTGGCAGGCCTGGAGCCGATCTCCACGTTCAACCCGGCGCGCTTGCGCGAATTGCTCGATTATTGCCATATCGAAACGGTCGCGCAGGGTAACGATCCGTTCAAGGTGAACGGGTTGTCAGGACAGTCGGTCTACCTGGTGGATGGTGAGATCGAGCTGGTTTACCAGGACGGCAACCGGGTGGTGGTCAACGCGAAATCGGAGTGGGCCAAACACCCGTTGGGCAAGCGCCAGCCAGATATCGTTGCGGCCACCGCGTTGAGCGAAAGCCAGTTGCTGCGTATCGACGATGAACTGCTGGATCGCATGGTGACCTGGGACCAGTTCTCGCAACACGATGCGGCTGGCGCGGGCCGTGTTGCGAATGCGGCGGAAGGGGCGGTGGACACCTCGGCCAGCATCAAGCGGTTGATGGCTTCCAGCATGTTCAGCGCGGACAATCTGAAGAACGGACCGTTCGCGCATTTGCCGATGGCGAACATCAGTGCATTATTGCAGCGCATCGAGGCAGTCGCGGTCTGGGCGGGCGATGTCATCATCCGCGAAGGAGAGGATGGCGATTACTACTATTTGATCGACGGTGGCCGCGCACAGGTGACGCGGCGCGTGGGCGGGGTCGACATGACGCTGGCCGATCTGAAAGCCGGTGATGTGTTCGGCGAAGAGGCGCTGGTGTCGGGGGCCAAGCGCAATGCGACCGTTACCATGAAATCAAACGGGGTGCTGTTGCGTCTGGGGCGGGAAGATTTCCTCGCATTGCTGCAAGAGCCGTTGCTGCACAAGTTGAGTTTCGAACAGGCCAAACAAAAAGTGGCCGAGGGTGCGGTTTGGCTGGATGTGCGCCATCCGCCGGAATATCGCTACGACCGGTTGCCCGGTGCGATGAATGTGCCCCTGAACGACATCCGCAATGCGGTCGGGGTGCTGGATCGCGGCAAGCAATATATCGCCTACTGCCAGAGCGGGCGGCGCAGCGCGGCAGCCGCGTTCATCCTGGCGCAGGCCGGGTACGACGTGCACGTTCTGGATGGCGGACTATGGTCGGTGCCGAGGTCGGTACAACAATAGCTGGATGAGACAGGCAAGGGAGCGGGAATGAGTACAGTGATGGCGGCCAATGCAGCATCAAACAACGCGGGTGAAATGAGCCTCAAGCTCGAGTTCACCCAGAATCTCAACCACGTCACCAACAAGATACATGCCACCAGCAACATCGACGAGATCATGCTGGATGTCAGCAAGGACATCTGCGCGTTGTTCAATGCGGATCGCCTGACTATCTATGTGGTGGGTGAAGACAATGCCTCGCTGGTTTCCAAGGTCAAGACCGGCCTGAACTCGTTCAAGGATCTCAAGCTGCCGATCGCCGAGCAGAGTGTCGCAGGCTATGCGGCGATGCACAAAAAGCTGCTCAACATCAAGGACGTCTATGACGAGCGGGAGCTGGCCATGTATAGCCCGCACCTGCGCTTCTTGCAGGAAGTGGACAAGCGCACCGGGTATCGCACCAAGCAGATGCTGGTCGCGCCGATATTGGATGCCGCGAATGGCGAGCTGGTCGGCGTCATTCAGGTCATCAACAACAAGGCGGGCGTCTCCTTCGCCGCGATGGTCGAGGAAGGCGTGCAGGAACTGGCGCAGACCATGGCGGTGGCATTGCGCCAACGCCAGCAAAATAGTACGGTCAAAACCAAGTACGACTATCTGGTCGCCGATGCGGTACTGTCCGCAGCCGAGTTCGAACTGGCGACACGTACCGCACGGCGCAAAGGGATCGATATCGAAGAGGTCTTGATCGACGAGTTCCAGGTCAGTATCCCGGCCTTGGGCAAGGCGCTGTCGAGTTTCTTCGGGGTGGCCTATGAGCCTCACAAAGCCGATCGCATCAAGCCCGCCGAGTTGTTGCGCAACCTGAAGCGCGAATATGTGGAAAGCAGTCACTGGATCCCGATCGAGGAGACCCAGGAGGGTCTGGCCATCCTGACCACCGATCCGGAGCGGATCCAGGCGTCGCGGGTGGTCAACAACATCTTCCCGAAGAACCGGCTGGTCTACAAGGTTTGCTCGCAGCGCGAATTCAAGCAGACGCTGGATCTGTTCTACGGCGGCGGGGGGCCCTCTGACTCCACCGGAGGGTTCGCGGTGGACGAATCGTCGATGGACGATTTGCTCACCTCCCTGGGTGGGGAGGATGAAGAAAGCGGGACAGTCAGCCAGGAGGACGTCAGTGCGGCGGCCGACAACGAACTGGTCAAGCTGGTGAACAAGATCATCGTGGATTCCTACCGCATGGGGGCATCGGACATCCACATCGAACCGGGTCCGGGCAAGGCGAAGACGCAGATCCGCGTGCGCAAGGACGGTTCGCTGCTGAACTACATCGAGGTGCCGTCCACTTACCGCAACGCCCTGGTAACGCGCCTCAAGATCATGTGCGATCTGGATATTTCCGAGAAGCGCAAGCCGCAGGACGGCAAGATCAAGTTCAAGAAGTACGGGCCGCTGGACATCGAGTTGCGTGTGGCGACCATCCCCTCGCAGGGCGGCGTCGAGGATGTGGTGATGCGTATTCTCGCCTCCGGCGAACCGTTGCCGCTGGAAAAGATGGGCTTCTCGGCGCGCAACAGCGAATTGATCAAGGAAACGGTCAGCAAGCCGTATGGCCTGTTCTTCGTGTGCGGCCCGACCGGTTCCGGCAAGACCACCACGCTGCACTCCATCCT
>JAVHQS010000166.1:18957-24472 GCA_036171255.1 Gallionella sp. | reverse complement strand
TCTCGTTGGAGAAGCGTTCCACGGCGAACTTCTGCGCCTTGCTCACATCCTCGGCGGCGCGGCGGCGGATGTTCTCGCACTCGGCCTTGGCATACATCCAGGCGTCGTAGTGCTCCTGCGCCTTAAGTTCAGCTTCCTTGAGCAGCTCCTCCAGGCTGGGCATCACTTCCGCAGCGCCGGTCGCGGCGGGTTCGGCACTCTCCGGGGCAGCATGCTGTTCGATTTGCGGGGTGGTTTCGTGTTGTTCCATGAGCGGCTCCTTGTTCGATTTTGGGTTTATGGGGGCGGTGTTTTTATTTTCAAGAGCGGAGGTAAAAAAATTGTTGCATGAGATAATGCGCGCCGTTCAGAAGTCGTCTCATCATGTCTACACACAAGAATTACTACTGGCGCATCGCCGGTTTCTACTTTTTCTATTACGCCTTCGTGGGGATGTTCGCGCCCTACTGGAGTCTGTATCTCAAGTCCATCCATTTCGACGCCATCGAAATTTCCATCCTGATGTCGATCCAGCCGGTGATGCGCATGATCGCGCCGAACATCTGGGGCTGGCTGGCCGACCATCTGGGGAGGCGGCGCGAGGTGGTGGTCGCCGCAGCGAGCCTGAGTGCGCTGTTCTACCTGGGGGTGTTCGCCACCACCAGCTTCTGGGGGCTGTTCCTGGTGCTGGCGTTGATGGCGTTCTTCTGGAGTGCCTCGATGCCTTTGGTCGAGGCGACCACGCTCAGCTACCTCGGCAAGAACACCGCGCATTACGGGCGCATCCGCTCCTGGGGCTCCATCGGTTTCATCGTCTCGGTAGTGGGGCTGGGCTATGCTTTCGACCACATCGCCATCGCGTGGCTGCTGTGGGCCGGGCTGGTGTGCGAGGTCGGCATCCTGATCTTCTCGCGCCAGATGCCCAAGACCGAGGTGCTGGCGCATCACACCGATCATCAGCCGATCAGGCAGATCGTGATGCAGCCGCAGGTGCTGGCCCTGTTCGGCGCGTGCTTCCTGATGTCGGTCGCGCACGGTCCCTATTACACCTTTTTCTCCATCTACCTGGTCGAGCACGGTTACGCCAAGAGCGCAGTGGGCGCGCTGTGGGCGTTGGGGGTCGTCTGCGAGATCGGCGTGTTTTTCCTGATGCCCGCGCTGGTGCGCCGCTTCGGCTTTTCGCGCATCCTGCTTGTCAGTTTCGGCGCGGCCATCGCGCGCTTCCTGTTGATTGCATGGGCGGTGGATAGCGTGGCATTGCTGGTGTTCGCGCAGATGCTGCATGCGCTGACCTTCGGCGCGTACCATGCCGCCTCGGTGGGCCTGGTGCACGAGTTCTTCCGGGGGCGGCATCAATCCAGGGGGCAGGCCTTGTTCGGCAGTGTGACTTACGGCGCGGGCGGCATGCTGGGCGGGCTGGCGAGCGGCCCGATCTGGCAGCACTACGGCGCCAGCGTGCTGTATTCATGCAGCGCGGGGGCAGCGCTGCTGGGGCTGCTGCTGATGTCGTGGAAGCTGCGCGGCAACCTGCAATGACGGTCAAAATGATAAACTTCCAACACCTCTATTTTCCATTGATGTCATGAACCAGGTCTTCCTTTACGACACCACGCTGCGCGACGGTACGCAGCGCGAAGATATTTCCCTGTCGGTTGACGACAAGCTGGTCATCGCCAAGCGCTTGGCCGATTTCGGTTTCCATTACATCGAGGGCGGCTGGCCCGGTTCCAATCCGAAGGATGCCGAGTTCTTTGCGCGCGCCGCCAAGCTGGACTTGGGGCAAGCCAAGCTCGCCGCGTTCGGGCGCACCCGCCAGAAGAATTCGCGATGCGAACAGGACACCAACCTGCAAGCCTTGCTGGATGCCGCGACGCCGGTGGTCACGTTGGTGGGCAAGAGTTGGGATTACCACGTCAAACTGGTGCTCAACACCACGCTGGAAGAGAACCTCGCCATGATCCGCGACAGTGTGTCCTTTATGAAATCCAAAGGGCGCGAAGTGGTGTTCGATGCGGAGCATTTCTTCGACGGTTTCAATGCCAACCGCGACTATGCGCTGGCGACCCTGCAGGCGGCAGCCGATGCGGGAGCGGACTGGCTGGTGCTGTGCGAGACCAATGGCGGCAAGCTGCCGTGGGAGGTCGAAGAGATCGTGCGCGAGGTGGGCAAGCATATCCGCACCCCGCTGGGGGCGCATTGCCACAACGACAGCGGCTGCGGCGTCGCCAATTCGCTGGCGGCGGTGCGCGGCGGTTGCACCCAGGTGCAGGGCACCATCAACGGCTACGGCGAGCGTGTCGGCAATGCCAATCTGACTACCGTCATCCCGAACCTGCAACTCAAGATGGGCAAGCAGGCGGTGACGCCGGAACAGTTGCGCGAACTGACCTCGCTTGCCCACTTCGTCGCGGAGGTGGTCAATCTCAAGCACTACAACCACGCGCCTTACATCGGCCACAGCGCCTTCGCGCACAAGGGCGGCATCCATGTGGCGGCCATCATGAAGGCCAGCGACACCTACCAGCACATCGATCCGGCACTGGTCGGCAACGAGATGCGTTCGGTGGTCTCGGAGTTGTCCGGGCGCGGCAACATCCAGCTTCGTGCGCAGGCTCTGGGTATCGATCTCAATAACGAAGATGCGCAACGTGTGCTCAACCACATCAAACATCTGGAACACGAGGGTTTCACCTTCGAGGCTGCCGAAGCCAGTGTGGAGCTGATGCTGCACCGTCTGCGACCCGATTACGTGCAGCCGTTCGAGTTGATCGATTATTTCGTCGTTGCCGAGCGCCGTCAAAGTCGCGGGCTGTTGTCGGAAGCGACGGTCAAGGTGAAGGTGGATGGCGAAGTGAAGTTCGTTGCGGCAGAAGGCAACGGCCCGGTCAATGCGCTATCGACCGCTTTGCGCAGCGCGCTGGCCGCCGCTTATCCGGTGCTGAGGACGGTGCGCCTGATCGACTACAAGGTGCGCATACTGGACAGTGCGAACGGGACTTCGGCGGCGATCCGGGTGCTGATCACCTTCCAGGGCGGCGGCCACGTTTGGACTACCGTCGGTGCCAGCGCCAACATCATCGATGCAAGCTGGCGCGCGCTATCGGATAGCCTGGAATATGCGCTGGTGAAACTGGATGGAGTGCCGGCTTCGTCGAGTTGAGGCAGGAGTAAACAGTCACCCAATACCGTCATACCGGCGCAGGCCGGTATCAGCGTTTTTATTGAATATGCCGTTGGTTTTGTCTGTGCTTCGCACAGGTTATTCTACTGACTGGATACCGGCCCGCACCGGTATGACGACCGGTGTGGCGGCTGAACCTTGGCGGAGAACCGGCTTGCTGTGGCATAATCGCGCGCTCCATTGGGAACAAAATAAGCATGAGCGCAAAGACCTTATACGACAAACTCTGGGATACGCACGTGGTGCGGCAGGAAGCCGACGGCACCGCGCTGATCTATATCGACCGCCAACTGGTGCATGAGGTGACCAGTCCGCAGGCCTTCGAGGGCTTGAAGCTGGCGCATCGCAAGCCGTGGCGCATCGCGTCGATGCTGGCCGTGCCGGATCACAACGTGCCGACGGCCAACCGTGCAGCGGGCATCACCGATCCGATCTCGCGCCTGCAGGTGGAGACGCTGGATACGAACTGTGCCGAGTTTGGCGTCACCGAATTCAAAATGGGCGACATCCGCCAGGGTGTGGTGCATGTGATCGGCCCGGAACAGGGCGCGACCTTGCCCGGCATGACCGTGGTGTGCGGCGATTCGCATACCAGCACGCATGGTGCGTTCGCGGCGCTGGCGCACGGCATCGGCACTTCCGAGGTCGAGCATGTGATGGCAACCCAATGCCTGGTGGCGAAGAAATCCAAAGCGATGCTGGTGAAGGTGGAAGGTGCGCTGGGCAAGGGCGTGACGGCCAAGGATATCGCGCTGGTGGTGATCGGCAAGATCGGCACAGCGGGCGGCACCGGCTACGCCATCGAGTTCGCCGGCAGCACAGTCCGCGCGCTCTCCATGGAAGGCCGCATGACCTTGTGCAACATGGCGATCGAGGCGGGCGCGCGTGCCGGGATGATCGCGGCGGACGAGGTGACATTTGCCTACTTGAAGGGGCGTCCATATTCGCCACAAGGAGTGCAATGGGAGCAGGCCGTGGCTTACTGGCGCACCTTGCACAGCGATGCGGGTGCGAAGTTCGATGCAACGGTGGAGTTGGATGCCACGCAGATCAAGCCGCAAGTGACTTGGGGCACTTCACCGGAGATGGTATTGCCGGTGGATGGTCGCGTGCCTGACCCCGCAAAGATCGGCGATGCGGTGAAGCGCAGCGATACCGAGCGCGCCTTGCATTACATGGGGTTGGAGGCGGACATGCCGATCACCGCAATCGAGATCGACAAGGTGTTCATCGGTTCCTGCACCAACGGCCGCATCGAGGATATGCGCGCTGCCGCCGCCGTGGCCAAGGGCAAGAAGGTCGCGGCCAACGTGAAGCTGGCGATGGTGGTGCCCGGTTCCGGGCTGGTCAAGGCGCAGGCGGAGCAGGAAGGGCTGGACAAGATATTCATCGCGGCAGGATTCGAGTGGCGCGATCCGGGTTGCTCGATGTGTCTGGCGATGAACGACGACCGTCTGGCGCCGGGCGAGCGTTGCGCCTCCACCTCCAACCGGAATTTCGAAGGACGGCAGGGGCAGGGTGGGCGCACCCATCTGGTGAGTCCGGAGATGGCTGCGGCTGCGGCGATCGCCGGGCATTTTGTCGATGTGAGCAGAATTTGAGGAGGTAAATATGAAAGCGATTGCATTGTTGCTGGCGGTGTTCGTTCTGGTGGGTTGCAATACCGTGGAAGGTATCGGCAAAGACCTGAAAAAAGGCGGCGAGAAATTAGAGAAGTCGGCGAAGTAAATGAATAAGTTCACTTTGTTGAATGGGCTGGTTGCGCCGTTGGACAGAGCCAACGTCGATACCGATGCGATCATCCCCAAGCAGTTCCTGAAATCGATCAAGCGTTCCGGCTTCGGCCCGAACGCGTTCGACGAATGGCGCTATCTGGATCACGGCGAACCGGGCATGGACCACAGCAAGCGTCCCCTCAACAAGGATTTCGTGCTGAACCAGCCGCGCTATCAGGGTGCGCAGATCCTGTTGGCGCGCGAGAATTTCGGCTGCGGCTCGTCACGCGAGCATGCGCCGTGGGCGCTGGAAGACTACGGCTTCCGGGCCATCATTGCGCCGAGCTTCGCCGACATCTTCTTCAATAACTGTTTCAAGAACGGACTGCTGCCGATCAGGCTGGATGCGGACAAGGTGGATGCACTGTTCAAGGCGGTCGCGGCGAGCGAGGGGTACACGCTGAAGGTCGATCTGGAACAGCAGACCATCACCCTGCCTACCGGCACGGTCTACCCGTTTGAGGTGGATGCGCACCGCAAGCATTGCCTGTTGGACGGGCTGGACGACATCGGCCTGACCTTGCGGCATGTGGACGAGATCAAGGCGTTCGAGGCGAAGCATCGCGCGGCGCAGCCGTGG
>JAVHQS010000166.1:0-18857 GCA_036171255.1 Gallionella sp. | reverse complement strand
GTTTGTAATGTTGGGTTACGGCCTGATGGCCTAATCCAACCTACGGCAAGTTTTAAGAAGGGAAGTTGAAATGAAGATCGCAGTTTTGCCGGGTGACGGCATTGGACCGGAGATTGTTGCGCAGGCGGCAAAGGTATTGGAGATTTTGCGTCGCGACGGTTTGAAGATCGAACTGGAATACGCGCCCATCGGCGGCGCGGGTTATGACGCGGCGGGCGATCCATTTCCGGCTGCGACTGAAAAGCTGGCGCTTGCATCCGATGCCGTGCTGCTCGGTGCGGTGGGCGGTTATAAATATGATACGTTGCCAAGGCCTATGCGTCCCGAACAAGGTCTGCTGCGCATCCGCAAGGGCTTGGGATTGTTCGCCAACCTGCGTCCGGCGATGGTGTATCCGGAGCTGGTGAATGCTTCGACGTTGCGTTCGGATGTGGTGTCCGGCCTGGACATCATGATCCTGCGCGAACTGACGGGTGATATCTACTTCGGACAGCCGCGCGGTATCCGGGTGCTGGACGACGGCGAGCGCCAAGGCTTCGACACCATGCATTACAACGAATCGGAAGTGCGCCGTGTGGCGCATGTCGGTTTCCAGATCGCGATGAAGCGCAACAAAAAATTATGCTCGGTGGACAAGGCCAACGTGCTCGATACCAGCATGTTCTGGCGCGAGATCGTCACAGACGTGGCCAAGGCATATCCGGAAGTCGTGCTGTCGCACATGTACGTGGACAATGCGGCGATGCAACTGGTGCGCGCACCCAAGCAGTTCGACGTGATCCTCACCGGGAATATCTTCGGCGACATCCTGTCGGACGAGGCGTCGATGCTGACCGGTTCGATCGGCATGTTGCCTTCGGCCTCGCTGGACGCGAACAACAAGGGCCTGTACGAGCCGTGCCACGGTTCCGCGCCGGACATCGCGGGCAAGGACATCGCCAATCCGCTGGCGACCATCCTGTCGGTGGCGATGATGATGCAATACACCTTCGGGCGTGACGACATCGCTCGGCGTATCGAGGCGGCGGTGCACAAGGTGTTGCAGCAAGGGCTGCGCACCGGCGACATCTATGAGGCAGGCATGCAGAAGGTCGGCTGTGCGGCGATGGGCGATGCGGTCGTCGCGGTACTATAAAATCATTTATTGAAAGAAGGATCATGAGCAAGCAAGATGAAAAACTTTTATCCCGGCACCGGTACGACGTATGTATATTGGGTGCGACCGGTGCGGTGGGCGAGGCGATGTTATCCATATTGGAGCAGCGCAAGTTCCCGGTGCGCAATCTTTATCCGCTGGCTTCCAGCCGCTCGGCGGGTTCCACCGTGACCTTCAACGGTAAAGATATTACCGTTATCGATGTGGAAAGTTTCGATTTCAGCAAGGCGCAGATCGGCCTGTTTTCGGCAGGCGGCAGCGTGTCGGAAAAATATGCGCCGATCGCGGCAGCAGCCGGTTGCGTGGTGATCGACAATACCGCGCACTTCCGCTACGACCGCGATATTCCGCTGGTGGTGCCGGAAGTGAATCCGCATGCCATCGCGCAATACAAGAATCGCGGCATCATCGCCAATCCGAACTGCTCGACCATCCAGATGCTGGTCGCGCTGAAGCCGATCAAGGATGCGGTGGGCATCGCGCGCATCAACGTGGCGACTTATCAGGCGGTGTCCGGTACCGGCAAGGAAGCGGTCGACGAGCTGGCTGCGCAAACCCGCGCGCTGTTCAATTCGCAGGATGTCGAAGTCGAAGTGTATCCGAAGCGCATCGCTTTCAACGTGCTGCCGCAGATCGATGTGTTCATGGAAAACGGCTACACCAAAGAAGAGATGAAGATGGTGTGGGAGACCCAGAAGATCATGGAAGACGATTCCATCCTGGTGAACCCGACCGCTGCGCGCGTGCCGGTATTCTATGGCCACTCCGAAGCGGTCCACATCGAAACCCGCAGGAAGATCACCGCCGACGAGGCGCGCGCCTTGCTGGAAAAGGCGCCGGGCGTGATCGTGCTGGACAAGCGCGAGCCGGGCGGTTACCCGACCCCGGTCGATGCGGCCGGCAACGATGCGACTTACGTCGGACGTATCCGCGAGGACCTTTCCCATCCGATGGGGTTGAATCTGTGGGTGGTCAGCGATAATGTGCGCAAGGGTGCAGCGTTGAATAGCGTACAGATCGCGGAAATCCTGATTGCCAAGTACCTCGATTAGGATTTTGTTGTAAACGGGATTATTAGCTTGTGCTGATAACTCTATGATGTTATTTTAATTGTCCAATAAATAAGGTGAGGGTGATAGCGTGCAAAAATCACTGGTAAAACGACTAGCCACTCGACCAGGCTGCCAAAAGACGACAGCCGGGTCGCTGGTTATATTGAAGCTGCTCTGGGCTACTGTTGCTTTAACGTTTACTGCGCTTGCTTATGCTGTCGGGATGGGCGGAATCAACGTCACTTCTTCACTGGGGCAGCCGCTCAAGGCCGAGATTGAATTGGTGTCGGTCAGCAAGGCGGAAAAAGCCAGCCTGGTTGCACGGATTGCTTCGCCGGAAGTATACAAAGGCGCGGGGCTGGAATATCCCTATGGCAACAAATTCAAGTTTCAGGTCGACAGTCGTGCGAACGGCGATCCCTACCTCAAGGTGAGCAGCACGCAAGCGGTCAACGATCCCTTCGTGAGCCTGCTGGTCGAGTTGACTTGGTCATCCGGAAAATTGCTGCGCGAATATACTTTCCTGCTGGATCCGCCAGGCTACGTCGCCGAACAACCCAAGCCAGCCGAAGTGCAAGCTGTTGCACCGGCAGTGCAAGCTGCACCTGCTGCGCCGGCAGAAGTTATTGCCAAGCCTGAGGAGCAAGCCGCTCCGGTAGCCGCTGTTCCAATCGAATCCCAGCCTGTTGCCAAACCAGCCGAGAAGCCGGTAGTGGCAACGCCAGCCAAGGCGGTCGAGGCTGAAACTAAAATCAAAAATGTCGCAACGGGTTCGATCACCGTGAGGAGCGGCGACACGCTGAACCGGATCGCAAGGCAGAACAAGCCTGCGGATGTGAGCCTGGAGCGCATGTTGGTGGCTTTGTATCGCGCCAATGCGGATCAGTTCGACGGCAAGAACATGAATCGCATCAAGGTCGGCAAGATCTTGCGCATGCCGGACCTGAATGAGTTGATGGGGGTTTCGCAGACTGTGGCGGCGAAAGAGATTCATGCGCAGGTGGCGGACTGGAACGCCTACCGGCAAAAGTTGGCCGGCGCTGCTTCTGTCAGCAATCAGCCGGAGGTTGCCCGGCAGGTCAGCTCAGGAAAAATCAGTAGCACCGTTGCCGATAAGGCTCCGGTGGCCAAGGAATCCGCCAAGGAAGTGCTGAAGTTGTCCAAGGGCGAGGCTCCCGGAGACCAGGCCGCTACCGGTGCGGCGGGCAAGACCATGACTGCGCAAGACAAGAAGAATGCCGCGCAGGAAGAAGCGATCGCCAAAGCCAAAGCCGTCAAGGAAGAGCAAGCGCGTACCGCGTTGCTGGAAAAGAACCTCAAGGATATGCAACATCTTGCCGAGCTGAAATCGCAGGCTGCCATACCGGCTAAAGCTGCCAGCATGGAGACCACGGCTGTATCCGCTGTCGCAGTGGCTTCGCAAGTCGCGGCAGGGTCACAGGTCGTTGCGAGTTCTGCGGTGGCCGCAGCCAGTGAGGTCACGGCGGCCAGCACGGTCAAGCCTAAGCCTGTGGCCAAACCGAAGCCCAAGGTGGTCGTGCCGGAACCTACTTTGGTCGATCAGATACTCGGTGAGCCGCTTTATCTGGCGGGTGCCGGGGCTGTCTTGCTCGGTTTGGGGGGCTTGGGTTTCCTGTTGAGTCGTCGCAAGTCGTCCCCTGCTGCTGAGGTAGCCAAACCGGCTGCGGACATCGGCTCGACCACTGGCCATATAACAGCCCCCGTCGCTCCTTCTCCGGAGACGGGCGATTTCACCAGCACGCTTGCGGTCGCTCATGAAGCGGCGCCTCAAGCGGAAGATGTCGATCCGATCAGCGAAGCCGATCTGTTCCTGAATTTCGGGCGTGATGCGCAGGCGGAAGAAATCTTGAAAGAGGCTTTGCAAAACACCCCCGGCAATCATCAGATCCATCTCAAACTGCTGGGTATCTACGCCAACCGCAAGGATACGAACGGGTTCTCAGGCATCGCCCGCCAATTGAAGGATTCCGGTGACGAAGAGGCATGGCAACAAGCCGTTGCGATGGGGCGCAAGCTGGAACCGAACAACCCGATGTACGGTGCCGCAACGATCGAGGATGCCGATAGTGCGACCATGCAAACATCGGCTCTTGAAGCATCCGGCAGCTTCGCTGCGGATCAGACTCCCGCAGAACAAGCAGCACCTGATGTCGATTTTGATCTGGGCTCATCCGAAGCTGAAAAGGGCGGGACAGAATCGACCATGGTTCTGTCGGCTGAAGACGTGGCTGCCGCACAGGCAGGGGTGATGGATTTCGACATCACTTCGACCAGCCCTTCGATGCCGGCAGCTACACAGCCGGAGGAAACCGAGTCGCCCAATCTGGCTGATCTGATCTTCGATGTGACCTCAACCCATCCTCCGATGCCTGCAGCGCAACCGGAAGTCGCCAAACCGGCAGAGGTGGCTGACGATGGCGGCATGGCGTTTACGCTGGACTTCCCGATCGGCGACACGGCTGAAAAACCGGCGGCGGCTCAACCGGCAGAAACCGGTTTGGCGGGCATCAGTCTGAATCTGGATGATATTGGCACGCCTGCCGAAGCGGCAGCACCGGCTGCCTCCAAGGATGAGCATTGGCACGAAGTCGCTACCAAGCTGGATCTGGCCAAGGCTTATCAGGAAATGGGCGATGCCACCGGCGCGCGTGAGATCCTCGACGAGGTGATGCAAGAGGGCGATGCCGGGCAGCGTGAAGCGGCGCAAGCCTTGCTCAATCAACTCGGTTGATCATGTAGTTGGTCGGAACGGCAGCTCGATGTTTGAGCTGCCGTTTTTATTGGAGCGAGAGGTTAATCGGTGCAATTTCATCCTGCCGCGCAAATTTTGATCTGGTGCCTGCTAGTTGCGACTGCGCAGGGGTTGCCGCTTGGAGCCTTGCTGGTCGCGGCTGGTTTCGTTGTGCTATTTGCATTGTCGGTGTCGGCACGCAAGCTCATGCAGTTGTTGCGCCGCACCCGCTGGATCATGTTGTCGCTGCTGCTGGTTTACGCTTACAGCACGCCCGGGCAGCCGCTGTCGAGTGCGCTCGGTATGTTCAGCCCCAGCCGCGAAGGATTGATCGATGGCGTGCTGCAGCTGATACGTCTGCTGGTCGCGCTGGCCGGGTTGGCGATATTGCTGGATCGCCTGCATCGTCAGCAGCTGATCGCCGGGCTGTATGCCCTGTTTGCGCCGCTGCAATGGTTGGGGCTGTCCCGCGAGCGGCTCGCGGTGCGCCTGGCGCTGACGCTGCACTACGCCGAGGTGGCGATGCTGCGCGCGCAAACCTGGCAGGACACGTTGCGCAGCCTGTTCGAGCCGCACGGCGAAACGACCCGGCAGATGGAACTGCCGCGGTACCGCTTCGGCGTCAACGATGTGCTACTGCTGGGTGGCGCGCTGCTGCTGTTATGGGGTTCGCTGCGATGAGGATCGCGCTGGGTGTGGAATATGACGGCAGGCCTTATTGCGGCTGGCAGAGCCAGGCGGAGGGGCTGGCGGTGCAGGACACGCTGCAACGCGCGTTGGGCCAGATCGCCGGTGAGCCGATCGCCATCATCGCGGCGGGGCGTACCGACACCGGCGTGCATGCGCTGGAGCAGGTGGTGCATTTCGATACGCAGGCCGAACGCCCGCTGATGGCCTGGGTGCGCGGCGTGAATGCCCTGCTGCCGGACAGCATCGCGGTGCGCTGGGCGCATGCCGTACCGGATGAATTCCATGCGCGTTTTTCCGCGCACGGGCGCAGCTACCGCTATCTGCTGGTCAACCGCGCCACGCGCAGCGCCATCCATGCCGGGAAGGCCGGCTGGTTCCACGCGCCGCTGGATGTCACCGCGATGCAGCAGGCTGCGCGATGCCTGATCGGCGAGCATGATTTCAGCGCGTTCCGCGCATCGCAATGCCAGGCCAAATCGCCGGTCAAGCATCTGCGCCAGCTGGACATCAGGCAGCAGGGCGAGATGCTGATCTTCGACCTGGCCGCCGATGCATTCCTGCATCACATGGTGCGCAATATCGTGGGCTGTCTGGTGTATGTCGGCAAGGGTAAATACCCGCCGGACTGGCTGGCCGAGGTGCTGGACAGCCGCGAGCGCAGCCGTGCCGCGCCGACCTTTGCGCCCGATGGCTTATACTTGCGCCGGATCAAATACGAAGCGAAGTGGGGATTGCCGCAAATGGAAAACGAGACAGGGCCGGGAGAATTGTTGTGACACGCATCAAGATCTGCGGCATCACCCGTGCGGAAGACGCATTGGCTGCCGCGCGCAGCGGTGCGGATGCCATCGGGCTGGTGTTCTATGAACGCAGCCCGCGTCATGTCGGCATCGCGCAAGCCGCGCAACTGGCCGCCGCGCTGCCGCCGTTCGTCACTACCGTCGGCTTGTTCGTCAATGCTGACGCTGCTTTCGTGCATGAAGTATTGGCCAGTGTTCCGCTGGACCTGCTGCAATTCCACGGCGACGAAACGCCCGCGTATTGCGAACAATTCAACAAGCCCTATCTCAAAGCAATCCGCGTCAAAGCCGGGGTGGATTTGCTACAATGCGCGTCCGATTTTTGCAGTGCCAAGAGTCTGTTGCTGGATGCGCATGCGGAAGGTATTCCGGGCGGCACCGGAGCGACCTTCGACTGGACTCTGATCCCCCGGCAACTGCCGTTACCGGTGATCTTGTCCGGCGGGTTGGGTGCGGAAAATGTCGCTGCGGCAATCAGACAAGTGCGGCCTTACGCGGTGGATGTATCCAGTGGCGTGGAGTCGGCAAAAGGAATCAAGGACGCGGCGAAGATCGCCGCGTTCATCAACGAGGTCAAGAACATTGAGTTATAACTATCCAGACAGCACGGGTCATTTCGGCCAGTATGGCGGCATCTACATGGCCGAGACGCTGATCCCGGCAGTGGCAGAACTGCGCACACAGTATCTGCGCTTCCGCGACGATGCCGAATTCAAGGCCGAATTCGCCTACGAACTGAAGCACTACGTCGGCCGTCCCAGCCCGATCTATCACGCCAAGCGTCTTTCGGAGAGCCTGGGCGGCGCGCAGATTTACCTCAAGCGCGAAGACTTGAACCACACCGGCGCGCATAAGATCAACAGCGCGATGGGGCAGGCCTTGTTGGCGAAACGCATGGGCAAGAAACGCGTCATCGCCGAGACCGGCGCCGGCATGCACGGCGTGGCGGCGGCCACCGTGGCGGCGCGTTTCGGCATGGAGTGCATCGTGTACATGGGCGCGGAAGACATCCAGCGCCAGGCCGCCAACGTGTTCCGCATGAAGCTGCTGGGCGCGACGGTGGTTCCTGTCGAGAGCGGTTCGAAGACGCTCAAGGATGCCTGCAACGAAGCGATCCGCGACTGGGTCACCAACGTCGAGAACACCTTCTACATCTTCGGCACTGCGGCCGGTCCGCACCCGTATCCCATGATGGTGCGAGACTTCCAGTGCGTCATCGGCAACGAAGCCCGCGTGCAGATGCCGGAGATGATCGGCCGCCAGCCGGATGCGGTGATCGCCTGCGTCGGCGGCGGCTCCAACGCCATCGGCCTGTTCTATCCCTACATCGAAGAAAAAGGCGTGCAGATCATCGGCGTGGAAGCGGGCGGCCACGGCATCATTAGCGGACAGCATGCCGCGCCGCTCACCGGCAATGCCAAGGTCGGCGTGCTGCATGGCAACAAGGTCTATCTGATGCAGGACGAGAACGGGCAGATCGTCGAGACGCATTCCATCTCCGCCGGGCTGGATTATCCCGGCGTCGGCCCCGAGCATTGCCTGCTGAAGGACATGGGGCGCGCGCACTATGTCGCGATCGACGACGACGAAGCCATTGCCGCGTTCGATGCGCTGTGCCGTTTCGAGGGCATCATCCCCGCGCTGGAATCCAGCCACGCCCTGGCGCATGCGATGAAGATTGCACCGGGTATGGCGAAAAACAAAGTGCTGCTGGTGAACCTGTCCGGTCGCGGCGACAAGGACATGAATACCGTGGCGAAGTTGAAGGGGATCACGCTATGAGCCGCATCCAGACGACCTTCGACAAACTCAAGCAGCAGCAGCGCAAGGCGCTGATCCCGTTCATCACCGCAGGCGATCCGTCGCGGCAGATGACCGTGCCGTTGCTGCACGGGCTGGTGCAGGCGGGGGCGGACGTGATCGAACTGGGCGTGCCGTTCTCCGACCCGATGGCGGACGGCCCCACCATCCAGCGCGCGTCCGAGCGTGCGCTCAGGAACGGCATGAGTTTGCGCGGCGTGCTGGACATGGTGGCGGAATTCCGCAAACAGGACGCGACCACGCCGGTGGTGCTGATGGGTTACGGCAATCCGATCGAGGCGATGGGTTGGGAAGTGTTCGCGCAGCGCTGCGCGGAAGTCGGCGTGGACGGCGTGCTGACGGTGGACTTCCCACCGGAAGAGAGCCATGAGGCGTTCGAGCATCTGCAGGCGCACGGCATCGATCCGATCTTCCTGCTGGCGCCGACCACCGACGATGCGCGCGTGGAACGCGTCGCCAAGCTGGCGCGCGGTTATGTGTATTACGTTTCGCTCAAGGGTGTGACGGGTGCGGGAAATCTCGATCTGTCGGCGATCGAGCAGAAGATTCCGCAGCTGCGCAAGCACATCGAGCTGCCGATCGGCGTCGGCTTCGGTATCCGCGACGCCGCGACTGCGCTGGCCGTGGCGAAACTGTGCGACGGCGTGGTGGTGGGCAGCCGCATCGTGCAGGAGATCGAGGATTCGACCGAACAGAACGTCGTCGCTAATGTGGGTAAATTGGTCAAAGAATTGAGACAGGCCGTAGATCAGGCCTAAGGAGGAAATACCATGAGCTGGTTCCAGAAATTATTACCGCCGAAGATCAAGCGCCGCGAAGGCGATACCAAGAAGAACGTGCCCGAAGGCTTGTGGAGCAAATGCCCGTCCTGCCAGGCGGTGCTGTATCACTCCGATCTGGAAAAAAACCAGAGCGTCTGCCCGAAATGCAGCCACCATCACCGCATCACCGCGCGCACCCGTCTGGATTGGTTGCTGGATAATGAAGGCCGTTTCGAGATCGGCGCGGAAGTGCTGCCGATCGACACGCTCAAGTTCAAGGACAGCAGGAAATATTCGGAACGTCTCGTCGCTGCCAAAAAGAGCACCGATGAGGACGATGCCTTGATCGTGATGCAGGGCAGCATCCATGCCGTTCCGGTGGTTGTCGCGGTGTTCGAATTCAGCTTCATGGGTGGTTCGATGGGTTCGGTGGTCGGCGAGCGTTTCGTGCGCGGCGTGCAGGTCGCGCTGGAACAGAAGTGCCCGTTCGTCTGCTTTGCCGCCAGCGGCGGTGCGCGCATGCAGGAAGGCCTGCTGTCGCTGATGCAGATGGCCAAGACCTGCGCCGCGCTGACCCAGTTGAGCCAGGAGCAACTGCCGTTCATCTCGGTGCTGACCGATCCGACCATGGGCGGCGTGTCCGCCAGCTTCGCCTTCATGGGCGATGTGGTGATCGCCGAACCCGGCGCGCTGATCGGCTTCGCCGGCGCGCGCGTGATCCAGCAGACGGTGCGCGAAACATTGCCGGAAGGCTTCCAGCGCGCGGAATTCCTGCTCGAGCACGGCGCGGTGGACATGATCATCGACCGGCGCGAGATGAAGAACCAACTGGCGACGCTGATCACGTTACTGACCAAACAGGCGGCAGTGGCGGAGATCGAGGCGGCTTAACGCGGATGTTTTACTACGCGCTCAAGGTCGGGATTTCCGCAATCGTCATCGTGGCGATAACTGAAATCGCCAAGCGGAGTAGCGGTTTTGCCGCTTTGCTGGCCTCGTTGCCACTCACTTCTTTGCTGGCGTTCATCTGGATGCACTTCGAGGGTGTCGAGTCGGCGCGGATCGCCGAACTTTCCGGACAAATCTTCTGGCTGGTGCTGCCCTCGCTGGTATTGTTCCTGCTGTTGCCGCTGCTGATCAGACAGGGATTGGGGTTCTGGTTCAGTCTCGCAATTTCCGTCGCAGCGACCGCAGTCTGTTACCTGGCTATGCTGCCTGTGCTGCGCAAGTTCGGCGTGCAGTTGTAAGCATTGAATTTCCAGTATGCCATCTACGCTGGCCGATTGGCTTTCTTACCTCGAATCCCTGCACCCCAAGACCATCGCGCTCGGACTGGAGCGCGTGGCACAAGTCAAACAGCGGCTCGATCTGCAACCCGATTTTCCCGTCATCGTCGTCGGTGGCACCAACGGAAAGGGCTCGGTGTGCGCGATGCTGGAGTCCATCCTGCACGCCGCCGGATACCGCGTCGGCTGCTATACCTCGCCGCATCTGCTGGATTACAACGAGCGGGTGCGCATCGCCAAGCAACAGGCGAGCGATGCGGAGTTGTGTGCTTCGTTCGAAAAAATTGAACAAGCGCGTATTCGCAAACAACTGGATTCCCGCCTTCGCGGGAATGACGACTCTTCCGATATCCCGCTTACCTACTTTGAATTCGGCACGCTCGCCGCAATGCAATTGTTCATCGGGCACAAGGTGGATGTCGCCATCCTCGAGGTCGGGCTGGGCGGCAGGCTGGATGCGGTGAACGTGTTCGACAACGATTGCGCGGTGGTGACCGGCGTGGACATCGACCATACCGATTACCTGGGGAATACGCGCGAAGAGATCGCGTTCGAAAAGGCGGGCATCTTCCGCAACGGCCGTGTGGCGATCTGCGCGGACAGCGATGTGCCGCAGGCGCTGCGCCAGCACGCGCAACAGGTCGGCGCAGAGCTGTGGTGTATCGGCAGCGAGTTCGGTTTTGCCACCCATCAAGGACAATGGGACTACCGCAGCCAGTCCGGTGCGCGCAGTGCCTTGCCGTATCCGGCGTTGCGCGGCGCGTTCCAGTTGCATAATGCCAGCGCGGCGCTGGCGGCGCTGGATGCGCTGAAAGACAACTTGCCGGTAAGCATGGAAGCGGTGCGGCGCGGGCTGGTCGAAGTGCGACTCGCGGGGCGCTTCCAGTTCGTGCCGGGCAAGCCGACGCTGATCCTCGATGTGGCGCACAACCCGCATGCGGCGCGTTCGCTGGCGCAGAATCTCGCCAATCTGCCGCCCGCAAAAACCTTTGCGGTGTTCGCGATGCTCAAGGACAAGGACATGGCGGGGGTGGCGGCGGCACTCGATGCGCATATCGACTGCTGGCTGGTGGCGGGCATAGACGCGCCGCGCGGTGCGACCGCCGCAGAGCTGGCGCAGGTGCTGCACGAGGCCAGCGTGCGCGGCGAAATCAACACCTTTGAAAACATTGCCGCAGCATTGCGTTTTGCCTATAACGCGGCAGGCGAAAATAGCGGCTGCGACACGTTACTGATGGAGCAACTAGCCACTCGACTAGGCGAGCCAACAACGCCCGCCGAGTCGCTGGTTATGCGAAGCAGCAGCTTGCGGGAACAGCCGCCTGACACTCTCTCCCGCACCGGACGCTTACGCGCACCGTGTCGAGAGTGTAGAATCGCGGCCTTCGGATCGTTCTATACGGTGGCGGAAGTGATGGCGGCCAGAGGGTTGCGCATCACCTAGCCGGTAATCAACAGGCGGGATGCGAGATGGCAAAAGAGCAGACAGAAGACGAACTGAATCTCAGGCGCAAGGCGCGCCGCCGTCTGATCGGGGCGGTTGCGCTCACGCTGGCGGTGGTGGTGATACTGCCGATGGTGCTGGATAGCGAGCCCCGGCCTGCCGGACAGGACATCGAGTTGCGCATCCCCGCTCCCGACAAGGTCGGCGAGTTCGTTCCGGGTGTGGCGGTGTCGGAAGCCGCCGAGGCATTGCCGTTAGCCGGTTCCGCAGTCGTGTCCGCTTCGGCACCGGCAGCGATGCCGACCGATGCGGCAAAATCCATAGCTGTTCCGGTGGTTGCCGCAGCAGCCGTTGCAGCGGGCAAAGCCGCCGTCGCCGCAAGCGATCCCAAGACGGAAGCACCGGGCAATGATCAACCCGCCGCCAACAAACAACCCGCATCGAAGGCTCAGGAACCCAAGGGTGCAGGCAAGCCCGCCGCTGCCGAAAACTATGTCGCGCAGGTCGGCGCTTATTCCAATGCCGATACCGCCAGGCAGGAAGCGGACAAATTGAAGAAACTGGGTTTCAAGGCCTATACCGAAAAAGCCGGCGACAAGGTTCGCGTGCGCGTCGGGCCTTATGCCGAGCGCGACAAGGCTGAGAAAGTGCGCAAGCTGCTGGAAAAACACGGGCTGCATCCGGTAGTCACCAGCGTCAAATGACCGGATTTGATTGGACGGTAGCGGGGATATTGCTGGTCTCGTTGTTGCTCGGTCTGTGGCGCGGCCTGGTTTATGAAGTGCTGTCGTTGTTGGGTTGGCCGATCGCTTTCGTATTGAGCAAGTTGTTCGGCAACAGCATTGCGCCGCTGATGCCGATGGCACAGGAGGCGATGCGTATCGCGGTGGCTTATGCGCTGGTGTTCATCGCTGCATTGATCGTATGGGGTGTGCTGGTATGGTTGCTCTCCAGACTGGTGAAGGCGATCGGGCTGGGGTGGCTGGATCGTGTGCTGGGCGGATTGTTCGGCGTGTTGCGCGGTGTATTGGCGATACTCGCGCTGGTATGGCTGGCGGGATTGACGAAAATTCCGGAGCAATCCTTCTGGCGCGACGCGCAGCTGAGCAGGACGGCGGAACAGGCCGCGCTGCTGACCAAGGCATGGTTGCCGGACAACATCGCGCAGCGCATCCATTATGGAATTCGAAGTTAATTTTTAGGATAAGAGATCATGTGCGGCATTCTCGGAGTGGTTTCGCAAACGCCGGCCAATCAGCTGTTGTATGACGGTTTGCAGGTATTGCAGCATCGCGGTCAGGATGCCGCCGGTATCGCCACGCTGGACGGACGGACCTTTCACTTGCACAAGGGCAACGGCATGGTGCGCGACGTGTTCCGCACCCGCAACATGCGCGCGTTGACGGGCAATGCCGGTATCGCGCATGTGCGCTATCCGACCGCCGGTTCCGCGGTGGACCACAACGAGGCGCAGCCGTTCTATGTGAATTCGCCGTTCGGCATCGTGCTCGGCCACAACGGCAACCTGACCAATACCGAAGAGTTGCAGAAGCAGTTGTTCGTGGAAGACCGCCGCCACGTCAACACCAATTCCGATTCCGAAGTGCTGCTGAATGTGCTGGCGCACGAGTTGCAATCCAAGTCCAAAGGGTTGCGTCTGGATGTGCCGACCCTCTTTGCGGCGGTATCCGGCGTGCATCAGCGCTGCCGCGGCGCATATGCCGTGGTGGCGATGATCGCGGGATACGGTTTGCTGGCGTTCCGCGATATATACGGCATCCGCCCGCTGGTGGTGGGGACGCATGAAGCCGCCCAGGGCACGGAATACCTGGTCGCGTCGGAGAGCGTGGCGCTGGATACGCTGGGTTTCAAGTTCCTGCGCGATGTCGCGCCCGGCGAAGCGGTGTTCATCGACTTCGACGGCAAGATGCACAGCCAGCAATGCAGCGACAAGGCCAGGCTGAATTCCTGCATCTTCGAGTATGTCTATTTCGCGCGTCCCGATTCGGTGATCGATGGCGTGTCGGTGTACGAGACGCGTCTGTACATGGGCGAATATCTTGCCGAAAAGATCAGGCGCGACTGGAAGGATGTGCAGATCGATGTGGTCATTCCGATCCCGGATTCCAGCCGCCCGAGCGCGCTGCAACTGGCGAACCATCTCGACATCCCGTTCCGCGAAGGCTTCGTCAAGAACCGCTACATCGGGCGCACCTTCATCATGCCCGGTCAGGCGATGCGCAAGAAGTCGGTGCGCCAGAAATTGAACGCCATCGGCGTGGAATTCAAGGGCAAGAACGTGTTGCTGGTGGACGATTCCATCGTGCGCGGCACGACCAGCCGCGAGATCGTGCAGATGGCGCGCGATGCCGGTGCGCGCAAGGTGTATTTCGCCTCTGCCGCGCCGCCGGTGCGCTTCCCCAATGTCTATGGCATCGACATGCCGAGCCGTGCCGAGCTGATCGCCACCGGGCGCAACGATGAAGAGATCTGCTTTGAGATCGGCGCGGACGGGCTGATCTATCAGGATCTGGAAGACCTCAAGGCGGCAGTGCGCAAGGCCAATCCGGCCATCACTGCTTTTGACGCTTCATGCTTTGACGGACATTACATCACCGGCGATATCACACCGCAGTATCTGGATATGGTCGAGGCGCGGCGCGGCGGCGAGAAAGCCGAAAAACCGGCGGACGACGACCAGATGGAGCTGAATCTGGCGATGAGCGCTTCGTCGATGTGATGAAGGCTGTAAAACGTGAAAGGTGAAAAGTAGCCCAGTTTTTCGTTTCGCCTTTCACAGTTCCATCTTCACGTTTCACTGTTTTATCTTGAGGACAATATGAGCGAAGAAAATTATCAGCCGGAGACCTTGGCGGTGCGTGCCGGAACCGTACGCAGCCAGTTCGGCGAGCACAGCGAAGCGTTGTTCCTGACGTCCAGTTTCGTGTTCGATAACGCCGAGCAGGCAGCCAAGCGCTTTATCGGCGAAGAGCCGGGCAACATCTATGCGCGCTTTACCAACCCCACCGTCACGATGTTTGAAGAGCGCTTGGCGGCGCTGGAAGGTGCGGAGCAATGTGTGGCGACATCGTCTGGGATGTCTGCCATCCTGGCGACTTGCATGGCGCATCTGAAAGCGGGCGACCACATCGTCGCGTCGCGCAGTCTGTTTGGCGCGACCACCAACACGTTCAACAATTATTTCAAGAAATTCGGCGTGGAAACCAGTTACGTTTCCGCCACCGATGTGGCGGAGTGGCAGGCGGCGGTGCGCCCGAACACCAGGCTGTTCTTTCTGGAGACACCGTCCAACCCGTTGACCGAGATCTCCGACATCGCGGCGATTGCTGCCGTGGCGAAGCAATGCGGCGCCTTGCTGGCGGTGGATAATTGCTTCTGCACGCCCATCCTGCAACGCCCGTTGGAATTGGGCGCGGACATCGTGATCCATTCCGCCACCAAGTACATCGACGGCCAGGGCCGCGTGCTGGGCGGCGCGGTGCTGGGCAGAAAAAAACTGATGGAGCCGGTGTACGGTTTTCTGCGCACCACCGGGCCGACCATGAGCGCGTTCAACGCCTGGGTGTTCCTGAAAGGACTGGAAACGCTCAAGCTGCGCATGGACGCGCACAGCGCCAACGCCTTGCAACTGGCGCAGTGGCTGGAGCAGCAGCCCAATGTGGCGCGCGTGTTCTACCCCGGCCTGCCGTCGCATCCGCAACATGCGCTGGCGATGCGGCAACAGAAGACTGGCGGCGGCATCGTCGCGTTCGAAGTGAAGGGCGGCAAAGCCGCCGCGTGGCGCGTGATCGACAACACCAAAATGCTGTCCATCACCGCGAATCTGGGCGACACCAAGACCACCATTACCCATCCTGCGACCACCACCCATGCGCGCATCACACCCGAAGCGCGGGCGGCGGCAGGCATCACGGATGGCCTGATCCGCATCGCGGTGGGCTTGGAGGCCGTCATCGACATTCGGGACGATCTCGCGCGCGGGTTGGCTGGTTGATGTTGAACCCGGATCGCTGTGTTGATCCGGTCGCGGGCATGGCCCGCTCCTACAAAGTGAACGATGTGGCTAGAAGGGGTTAACAGATGGATGTTCTTGCCGCACAAGTCGGTGGTTTGCTCAAGGCGCATGGATTGATGCTGGCGACGGCGGAATCCTGCACCGGCGGCGGCGTGGCGCAGGCGATCACCGAAGTGGCGGGCAGCTCGGCATGGTTCGAGCGTGGCTTCGTCACCTACTCCAATCTTTCCAAACAGCAGATGCTTGGCGTGTCCGAGGCCACGCTCGCCCGATACGGAGCGGTATCCGAAGCGACGGTGCGCGAGATGGTGGCGGGTGCGTTGGCAAACAGCACGGCACAAGTGGCGCTGGCAGTCAGCGGTATCGCAGGGCCGGATGGCGGCACGCCGGACAAGCCCGTCGGGACGGTGTGGTTCGCCTGGGGTGTGAAACAGGATGGTGTGCTGGTATATCGCCACCGCTTCGAAGGGACGCGGACCGATATTCGCGCCCATGCGGTGCGGGTCGCGTTGCAAGGGGTGCTTGACCTGTTGAATCAACACACTGCGACTGCCTGAATAAAATAGAGAACGTTCGTTCTGTACAAATCCAAAATGGTGTGCAACAATCCGCCATCAATTCTGAACAAGGGGTAAGCAAATGGATGAGAATAAAACCAAGGCACTCGCGGCAGCGCTGAGCCAAATCGAAAAACAGTTCGGCAAGGGCTCGATCATGCGCCTCGGCGAACATGACGTGGCGCGCGACATACAAGTCGTGTCCACCGGCTCGTTGGGCCTGGACATCGCTCTGGGCGTCGGCGGTTTGCCGCGCGGTCGCGTGGTCGAGATCTACGGACCGGAATCATCCGGCAAGACCACGCTGGCCTTGCAAGTGATCGCCGAGATGCAGAAGCTGGGCGGCACAGCGGCATTCATCGACGCGGAACACGCGCTCGATCCGCAATATGCGCAGAAGCTCGGCGTGAAGGTCGAAGACCTGCTGATCTCGCAGCCTGACAACGGCGAACAGGCGCTGGAAATCACCGACATGCTGGTGCGTTCCGCCTCGGTGGATGTGGTGGTAATCGACTCGGTCGCCGCGCTGACCCCCAAGGCCGAGATTGAGGGCGAGATGGGCGATGCGCAGATGGGATTGCATGCGCGCCTGATGTCGCAGGCACTGCGCAAGCTGACCGGCAACATCAACCGCTCCAACACGCTGGTGATTTTCATCAATCAAATTCGCATGAAGATCGGCGTGATGTTCGGCAACCCGGAAACCACCACCGGCGGCAACGCGCTCAAGTTCTACGCCTCGGTGCGCCTCGACATCCGCCGCATCGGCGCAATCAAGAAGGGCGACGAAGTGATTGGCAACGAAACCCGGGTCAAGATCGTCAAGAACAAAGTGGCGCCGCCGTTCCGCGAGGCGCTGTTCGATATCCTCTACGGCGAAGGCATCTCGCGCGAGGGCGAAATCATCGAGCTGGGGGTGCAGCACAAACTGGTGGAAAAATCCGGCGCGTGGTACGCCTACAAGGGCGAGAAGATCGGCCAGGGCAAGGACAACGCGCGCGAATATCTGCGCGAACATCCCGAGATCGCGCGCGAAATCGAGAACAAGGTGCGCGAAGCGGTGGGCGTGGCCCTGCTGGATGCGGGTGAAAAAGCCAACGCCAAAGCCGCCAAAGCGGGCGCAAAAGCCGCCGAATAACTTTTTGCCGGACACTGCGGGTGAGGAAAAAGCCTGAGTTAAGTTTGTGTGCGCGAGCCTTGCAGTATCTGGCGCGCCGCGAATACAGCCGCGCCGAGCTGCGCAGCAAGTTGCAGCCTTATGTTCAAGCGGGCGAAGATTTCGAGCAGGTGCAACCGGTCGATCTGGATGCGTTGCTGGATGATCTGACGGCACGCGGCTGGCTCTCCGATGCGCGCGCCACCACGCAACTGGTTCACGCGAAACGCAGCCGCTTCGGCACGCAACGTATCACCCACGAGTTGCGCCAGAAGGGCATCGCGGAAGAGCTGATCGAGGCTGCGTTGCCGGCATTGAAAGACAGCGAGCTGCAGGCCGCGCGCGACGTGTGGAAAAAGAAATTCGGAACTGTTGCGCAGGATGAGATAGAAAAGGCCAAGCAAGTACGATTCCTGCAGTCGCGAGGTTTTGGTTTCGAGGTCATATTTCAAGTGCTGCGATCGACAGCTTCCAGCGAGGACTGACCAATTGAAACGGCATAAATTCATCCGGAAGTGGCATGCTTTGGTGCCTAAGCTGCGCCAGGGCGATGGCTCTGTGTACCGTTGTTTTGCGAAGACCCGCGGACTCAATTTGCAGCGTTCGATGGCATGAGACTATGGTCACTGCATCCGCGATATCTGGATGCCAAGGGCTTGGTGGCGTTATGGCGCGAAAGTTTGCTGGCGCAAAAGGTGCTCGCCGGCGCGACCAGGGGTTATCGCAGTCATCCGCAGTTGTCGCGTTTCCGCACCCAACCTGATGCGCAAGGCGCGATTGCGGCTTATTTGCGTGCGGTGCAACGCGAGGCTGAACGGCGCGGATACCGCTTCGATGCAGCCAAGATCGGGCGCTGCGCGGAGGGTCTGAGCATCCCGGTCACGCGAGGACAGATGGATTATGAATTGGTGCATCTGCGCGCCAAGCTGGAGTTGCGCGATCTTGCGGCGTTGCGGCGCATCGTCGCGGTAATAGAGCCAGATCCGCACCCGCTGTTCGAAGTGGTGGCGGGCGACGTTGAGGGGTGGGAAATGGTGCGCTGAACGGGTGTGGCGGCGGGAGGAATGGTATGATGCGCACCTTGTCCGGTGCGCCCAGAATATGCCTGTGAAGCCGCCTGTTGCAACGATATCAGCGATGGATGCAAAACATGAAAAGCAGTGAAATCCGCCAACAATTCCTGGATTATTTCGCCTCCAAAGGCCACACGGTCGTGCCTTCCAGTTCGCTGGTGCCGCATGAAGACCCGACGCTGTTGTTCACCAACGCCGGGATGAACCAGTTCAAGGACGTGTTCCTCGGTTTCGACAAACGTCCCTATACCCGCGCCACTTCGTCGCAAAAAT
>JAVHQS010000165.1:0-6418 GCA_036171255.1 Gallionella sp. | reverse complement strand
GATTTAGGTTCCAGCGCCGCAAGGTGTGCAGGTTCGAGTCCTGTCTTCCGCACCAGCACCTAATTCAACTTAAATCTCAAGGAAATACAGTATGTCCAGCGTAGAAACCGTAAGCGCGTTAGAACGTCGTCTGAACGCATCTATCCCCCAGCAAGCGATACGCAGCGAGGTCGCTGACCGCCTGAAGAACATCGGGCGTACCGCGAAGATCGCCGGATTCCGCCCCGGCAAGATCCCGGCGAAGATTCTTGAACAGCATTACGGCGCACAGGCGCACCGGGAGGCGTTGGGTGAAGCACTGCAACGCTCGTTTGCCGAAGCGGCACAAACCAACAGTCTGAAGGTGGCGGGCTACCCCCAGTTCGAACTCAAGACCAACGACCTGAGTGCCGACCAGATCGAATACAGCGCGACTTTCGAGGTGTATCCCGAGGTGGTGATGGGCGATGTCGGCGGCGAAGCGGTCGAACGCGCCATCTACGAGTTGGGTCAGGCCGATGTGGACAACACCATCGCCACGCTGCGCAAGCAACGCGCCACTTATGAGGCGGTTACCCGTGCCGCGCAAAACGACGACAAGACCGTGATCGATTTCGTCGGCAAGCTGAATGGCGAAGTGTTTCAGGGCGGCGAAGGCAAGGACTACCCGGTGTTGCTGGGTTCCGGCCGCATGTTGCCCGAGTTTGAAGCCGCGATCGTCGGCATGAAAGCGGGCGAAGCCAAGTCTTTCGACATGACTTTCCCGGAAACTTATCACGGCAAGGATGTGGCCGGTAAGCAAGTCACCTTCACCGTCACCCTGCACAGTGTCGAAGCGCCGAAATTGCCCGAAGTGGATGCCGAGTTCGCCAAGGCGGTCGGTATCGAGGACGGCGATGTGAGCAAGCTGGAAGACGAGATCCGCAGCAACCTGACACGCGAAGTGGCGCGCCGTCTGAAAGTGCGCAACAAGGATGCGGCGATGGGGGCGTTGCTCAAAGTGGCGCAGTTCGATCTGCCCAAAGCCCTGGTGGATTGGGAAATACAGAGCGTGATGCAGCAGACCGTGCAGGATATGGAAGCGCGCGGCATGAAGATGAAGGGTGTGCCGTTGCCGCCGGAGCTGTTCAAGGAGCGTGCCGAGAAGCGTGTCAAGCTGGGTCTGGTGCTGGCCGATCTGGTGCAGAAGTTCGAATTGAATGCCAAGCCTGAACAAATCCGCGCACTGGTGGAAGATTATGCGCAGAGCTTCGATCATCCCGAGGACGTAGTACGCTGGTACTACGCCGATCCGGCCCGTTTGCAGGAAGTCGAGAACCTGGTGCTGGAAGAGAATGTGGTGGATTGGGTGATGTCGCGCGCCAAGGTGTCCGACAAAGCGATGGTTTTCGCAGAACTGATGGGGAACTGACATGCATTACCACGAAGAGCATTTGTCCCGGCACCGGCAGGAACCACAAAATATCGGTCTGATCCCGATGGTCGTCGAGACCAGCGGGCGCGGTGAGCGTGCCTACGACATCTATTCGCGGCTGCTCAAGGAGCGCGTGGTGTTCCTGGTCGGCGAGGTCAGCGACCACAGCGCGAACCTGATCGTGGCGCAGATGCTGTTCCTGGAGTCGGAAAATCCGGACAAGGATATCCACTTCTACATCAACTCGCCGGGCGGTTCCGTGACCGCCGGGATGGCGATCTACGACACCATGCAATTCATCAAGCCGAACGTCAGCACGCTGTGCATCGGGCAAGCGGCCAGCATGGGCGCGTTCCTGCTCACGGCGGGCGAGAAAGGCAAGCGTTTTGCGCTGCCCAATTCGCGCGTGATGATCCATCAGCCGCTGGGCGGCTTCCGCGGCCAGGCCTCGGATATCGAGATCCATGCGCGCGAGATACTGTATTTGAAGCAGCGGCTCAACCAGATGCTGGCGCTTCATACCGGACAACCGGTGGAAACGATCGAGCGCGACACCGACCGCGACAACTTTCTGAGTGCGGAAGATGCGGTGAAATACGGGCTGGTGGATCAGGTGCTGGAAAAACGTGGTTAAAGAATCAATGTGGTTTGCCGATAACTTGATGGAAGGTTGAGCGCGATGGCTGGCGATAAAAAATCAGGCGATAAATTGCTCTATTGTTCATTCTGCGGCAAGAGCCAGCATGAGGTGAAGAAGCTGATCGCGGGTCCGTCGGTGTTCGTGTGCGATGAGTGCATCACGCTGTGCAACGACATCATGCGCGAAGAGATCCAGAGCGAGAGCGCCAAGGGCGACAAGAGCGATCTGCCGGTGCCGAAAAAGATCTGTGCGGCGCTGGATGAGTATGTGATCGGACAGGAGAAGGCCAAACGGATCCTGTCGGTGGCGGTGTACAACCACTACAAACGTCTCAAGAGCAACGACAAGGATGGTGTGGAACTGGCCAAGAGCAATATCCTGCTGGTCGGGCCGACCGGTTCCGGCAAGACGTTGCTGGCACAGACTCTTGCGCGCTTGTTGAATGTGCCGTTCGTGATGGCCGATGCGACCACGCTGACCGAGGCGGGTTATGTCGGCGAGGATGTCGAGAACATCATCCAGAAGCTGTTGCAGGCCTGCGACTATGATGTCGAGAAGGCGCAGCGCGGCATCGTGTATGTGGACGAGATCGACAAGATCTCGCGCAAATCGGATAACCCGTCGATCACCCGCGATGTGTCCGGCGAGGGCGTGCAACAGGCGTTGCTCAAGCTGATCGAAGGCACCAAGGCTTCGATCCCTCCGCAAGGCGGGCGCAAGCATCCGAACACGGAATTTCTGCAGGTGGATACCACCAACATCCTGTTCATCTGCGGCGGCGCGTTCGACGGGCTGGAGAAGGTCATTCGCAACCGTTCCTCGAAGGCCAGCATCGGCTTCGGTGCGACCATCACGGGGAAGGATGAGCGCAAGACCGGCGAGACGCTGCGCGATGTGGAGCCGGAAGACCTGATCAAGTTCGGCCTGATCCCCGAGTTCGTCGGGCGTCTGCCGGTGGTGGCGACGCTGGAGGAATTGGATGAGAACGCTTTGGTGCGAATCCTGACCGAGCCGAAGAATGCGCTGACCAAGCAATATCAAAAATTGTTCGGCATGGAAGGGGTGGAGCTGGAATTCCACGAAGGCGTGTTGTTGGCGATTGCCCGCAAAGCCTTGGCGCGCAAGACCGGTGCACGCGGGCTGCGCTCGATACTGGAACAGGCGCTGCTGGATGTGATGTTCGACCTGCCTTCGATGGACAATGTCAGCAAAGTGGTGTTGGATGAAACCACCACGACCGGCGAGATCAAGCCCATCGTGATCTACGCGGATGCTACCAAGGCTGCTTAGCAACACACTGTTTTTTAATCGCTCTTTATCTTGTCTTGACGGGGAACTTGAACTTTTGTGAGCCATCCCCATCTAGCCCACCAATCAACGAAGAGGTTACTGCCATGATTGAACAAGATACCAGCCCCCCTGTAATTGACCTGCACCCGCTGTTGCCGTTGCGCGACGTGGTAGTGTTCCCGCATATGGTCATCCCGCTGTTTGTCGGTCGCGCCAAGTCCATCAAGGCATTGGAGACGGCCATGGAAGCCGGCAAGGGCATCGTGCTGGTGGCGCAAAAATTGGCTGCCAAGGACGATCCGGGCACGGAGGATCTGTACGCCATCGGCAGCATGGCGAACATTCTGCAAATGCTCAAACTGCCTGACGGCACGGTGAAGGTGCTGGTGGAAGGCACGCAGCGCGTCAAAGTGTTGCGTGTGTTCGATGCGGGCAGCCATTTCGACGCCGAGGTGGAAATTGTACCCGCCGAAGATGGCACGGACAGCGAGTCCGAGGCGATGCGTCGCGCCCTGATCGCGCAGTTCGACCAATACGTGAAACTCAACAAGAAGATCCCGCCGGAAATTCTGACTTCGCTGGCAGGCATCGACGATGCGGGCCGGCTCGCCGACACCATCGCCGCGCACCTGCCGCTCAAGCTGGAGCAGAAGCAGGATGTGCTGGAGATCGTCGGTGTGCGCAAACGTCTCGATCACTTGCTGGGATTGCTGGAAGCCGAGATCGATATCCTGCAAGTCGAGAAGCGTATCCGTGGCCGGGTCAAACGTCAGATGGAGAAGAGCCAGCGCGAGTATTACCTGAACGAGCAGGTCAAGGCGATCCAGAAGGAGTTGGGCGAAGGCGAAGAAGGCGCAGACCTCGACGAAGTGGAAAAGAAGATCAAGGCGGCGCACATGCCCAAGGAGGCGCGCGCCAAGGCTGAATCGGAACTGAAGAAGCTGCGCATGATGTCGCCGATGTCAGCCGAAGCGACCGTGGTGCGCAATTACATCGACGTGCTGATCGGGCTGCCGTGGAAGAAAAAAACCAAGATCAGCGCCGACCTGAAACAGGCCGAGGTGGTGCTGGAGGAAGACCACTATGGTCTGGATAAGGTCAAGGAACGTATCCTCGAATATCTGGCCGTGCAACAGCGCGTCGACAAGTTGAAGGCGCCGATCCTGTGTCTGGTTGGGCCACCCGGCGTGGGCAAGACCTCGCTGGGCCAGTCCATCGCGCGTGCCACCAACCGCAAGTTCGTGCGCATGTCGTTGGGCGGGGTGCGTGACGAATCCGAGATTCGCGGTCATCGCCGTACTTACATCGGTTCGATGCCCGGCAAGATCCTGCAGAACATGAGCAAGGTTGCGGTGAAGAATCCATTGTTCCTGCTGGATGAGGTGGACAAGATGGGCATGGATATGCGCGGCGATCCTTCGTCCGCACTGCTGGAGGTGCTCGATCCCGAGCAGAACAGCACGTTCGTCGATCATTACGTCGAGGTGGAATATGACCTTTCCGATGTGATGTTCGTCGCGACGGCGAACACGCTGAATATTCCGGAAGCGCTGATGGATCGCATGGAGATCATCCATGTCTCCAGCTATATGGAAGACGAGAAGATCAACATCGCCACCCGCTATCTGGTGCCCAAGGCGGTCAAGAATAACGGCCTGAAGCCCGAAGAGATCAACATCTCCGAAAGTGCGTTGCGCGACATTGTGCGTTATTACGTGCGCGAGGCGGGGGTGCGCGGTCTGGAGCGCGAGATATCCAAGATCTGCCGCAAGGTGGTGAAGGCGCTCTCGTTGAAAGAGCGCGACAAGAAGGTCGTGATCAATGCGCGCAATCTCGACAAGTATCTCGGTGTGCGCCGCTATTCTTACGGTGTTGCCGAAAAGAACAATCAGGTCGGGCAAGTGACGGGACTGGCATGGACGGAAGTCGGCGGTGAATTGCTGACCATCGAAACGGCCGTGTTGCCCGGCAAAGGCAAGACCACTACGACCGGCAAACTGGGCGAAGTGATGCAGGAGTCCATTCAGGCGGCGCTCAGCGTGGTGCGCAGCCGCGCCAAGCGGTTGGGCATTAACGAAGAGTTCTATCACAAGACCGATTTGCACATCCATTTGCCGGAAGGCGCGATACCAAAGGATGGGCCGAGTGCCGGGATAGGCATGTGCACGGCGATGGTCTCGGCGCTGACCGGGATTCCGGTGCGGGCCGATGTGGCGATGACCGGCGAGATCACCTTGCGCGGCGAAGTGTTGCCGATCGGCGGCTTGAAGGAAAAGCTTCTGGCGGCACAACGCGGCGGGATCAAAGTGGTGCTGATCCCTGAAGAGAACATCAAGGATCTTGCCGAGATTCCCGACAATATCAAAAACAAACTGGATATCCACCCGGTCAAATGGATAGATCAAGTGTTGGAGATGGCGCTCGAACGCAATCCTGAACCGCTTGCGCAAGCTGCGGAGGAAAAGGTTGTCGTCGAATTGGCGGGGGATGCGGCGCAATCCGTTCCGGTTTTGGCGACCAAGCATTGAGCTGTGTTTGCCAATTGCCGGAGCGTGACAATGCAAGATAGAAAAATTTCCAGTAATTGCTTGACCAAAGCTGCGAAGCCTTGATATAAAGCCGTCGCAGGGCTTTTCCTGTTTCTTAACCACTAGCAAAGGGGACTTACGTGAATAAATCTGAACTGGTTGATGCAATTGCAAAATCCGCTGATATTTCCAAAGCAGCTGCTGGTCGTGCGTTGGATGGTGCTGTAGAAGCAATCAAAAAATCGCTGAAAAAAGGGGACATGGTAAGTCTGGTGGGCTTTGGCTCTTTCTATGTGGGCAAGCGCGCTGCACGTACTGGCCGCAATCCTCGTACTGGCGCTGCAATCAAGATCAAGGCAGCCAAGGTTCCAAAATTTCGTGCTGGTAAAGGCCTGAAAGATGCTGTAAACTGATTGTCTTTGTCGGGTGCTTAGCTCAGCTGGTAGAGCGTCGCCCTTACAAGGCGAATGTCGGCGGTTCGATCCCGTCAGCACCCACCAGGAAAATTAGTTTCTGGAGTGGTAGTTCAGTTGGTTAGAATACCGGCCTGTCACGCCGGGGGTCGCG
>JAVHQS010000164.1:0-6452 GCA_036171255.1 Gallionella sp. | reverse complement strand
ATGAACGAGGCGTTCTCGACCGGGTCCCAGAACCACCAGCCGCCCCAGCCCAATTCGTAATAGGCCCAGCCGCTGCCCAGCGCGATGCCGATGGTCATGAACACCCACGCCACGGTGGTCCACGGGCGCGACCAGCGCGCCCAGGTCGCATCCAGTTGCCCGCCCAACAATGCCGAGATCGCGAAGGCGAACGCTACCGAGAACCCCACATAACCCATGTACAACATCGGCGGATGGATCACCAGACCCGGATCCTGCAGCAGCGGGTTCAGGTCGCGGCCATCCGCAGCGGCCGGCAACAGGCGTTCGAACGGACTGGAAGTGAACAACATGAACAACAGAAAACCGACCGAGATCAGGCCCATCACGCCCAGCACACGCGCCGCCATCTCTTCCGGCAGGTGTTTGCTGAACGTGGCGACTGCGGCGGTCCAGATCGACAGGATGAATGCCCACAACAACAGCGAACCTTCATGGCCGCCCCAGATCGCCGCAAAGCGATATTGCGCGGGCAATTGCGAGTTGGAATGTTGCGCGACGTACAGCACGGAAAAATCATTGCCGAGGAAAGCGTTCGCCAGCGTGGCGAATGCCAGACCGATGAACACCATTTGCCCATACGCCAGCGGACGGGCGATGCCCATGAATACCCGGTTATTGCGGGCTGCGCCGAGGATCGGCAACACCCCGAGAGTGAGCGCCAGAAACAACGCGACGATTAAAGAAAAATGGCCAAGCTCTGGAATCATACTAAGACTTTCCTGGTTATTTGGCAGCAGGGGATGCTGCGGGTGCGCTTGCGGATACTGCGGTAGAAGCATTGGCTGCTCCGGCTTTTTTCAAGGCATCGGCGGCTTCCGGCGGCATATAGTTCTCGTCATGCTTGGCCAGTACTTCTTCGGCGTGCATCATGCCATCGGCTTCCATCCTGCCCTGCGCGACCACGCCCTTCCCTTCCTTGAACAAGTCAGGCAGGATGCCCTTGTACACCACCGGCAAGCTCTTGAGCGTATCGGTGATCACGAAGTGCACCGTCAGGCCGTCCACCTCGCGTTTCACGCTGCCCTGCTCGACCAGACCGCCGATACGAAAACTGCGGCCTTGCGGGGCTTCCTTGTTGTAGACCTGGGTCGGCGTGAAATACAGGCTGACGTTATTCTTCAGCGCATTCAACACCAGCCCCACAGCGACACCGACGGCGGCGATCGCCACCACGATATATACGAATCTTTTCTGACGCGGCTTCATATTATTCTTCTTCTCCTGCATCTTGCATCAGGCGCACCTGCTGCAACGTGATCTTTCTCTTGTGGACGACCATCGCGATCTCGATGACGAAGATCAGCAGCGCAACGGCATATGAGCCCAGCCAGACATAGGTCAGCGGGTTTTCTCTCATCCAGATATCGAAGTTCATTGCTTCACCTCCGGCAATTCGTTGATCCACTTGGTATGCCGCTCGCGCTCCAGGATGATGCTGCGCACCCGCGTCAACGTGATGGCGATGGCATACAGCCAGCACGCCGCCAGCATGGTGAACATCGCCTGCTGCATGGCCACGTGCATGCTGGTTCCGGTGAATTTGATGGTCGAGCCCTGATGCAGGGTGTTCCACCACTTCACCGAGAAATAAATGATCGGCACGTTCACCGAGCCGACGATGGCCAGCAACGCGGCGGCGCGGTCGGCACGGCGCGGATCGTCGATCGAGGCATGCAGCGCGATGAAACCCAGATACAGAAACAGCAGGATCAGTTCGGAAGTCAGTCGCGCATCCCACACCCACCACGCGCCCCACATCGGCTTACCCCACAGCGCGCCCGTCCACAGCGAGATGAAGGCGAACAGAGCACCGGTGGGGGCCATCGCGGTCGCCATCATGGAAGACAGACGGGTATTGAAGATCAACCCCAGTGCCGCGTAGCCCGCCATGATCATATACAGGAACATCGACAGGATCGAAGCAGGCACATGAATGAAAATGATACGGTAGAACTCGCCCTGCTGGGCATCCACCGGCGCAACCACAAAACCGATATATAAGCCAAGCGCAAACAACAGCGCCGCAGGGATCGCGAACCACGGGATCATTTTTCCGGCCAGCCCGTAAAAGGTGGTCGGTGCTGAATATTTGAACCAGTTTATTGCCAACTTATTACTCCATCGAAATACGCAACGCCTGCGCAGCCACCCAAGGGGTAAACACCAACGCCAACACCAGCAAAGCGCCCAGCAGGGAAAGATGCGACACCACGCTCAATCCGGTGGCCACCGCCTCGACCGCACCCGTGCCGAAGATCAGCACCGGGATGCACAGCGGCAACACCAGCAACGACAACAACACACCACCACCGCGCAAGCCCAGCGTCAACGCCGCACCGATCGCACCTACCATGCTCAAAATCGGCGTGCCCAATAACAGGCCGACGATCAACACCCCGATGGACTGGGCGGACATATCGAATTGCAAACCCAGCACCGGCGCCATCAGCACCAGCGGCAAGCCGGATACCATCCAGTGCGCAGCCATCTTGCCCAGCACCAGCATCGACAATGACTGCGGCGCCAACAACATCTGTTCCAGCGTGCCGTCCAGATAGTCCGCCGAGAACAATCTCCCCAGCGACAGCATCGAGGCCAACAACGCCGCCACCCATAACACGCCGGGCGCCATCTTGCGCAACATGTCCATTTCCGGCCCCACGCCCAACGGAAACAGGCTGACCACCATCACGAAAAAGATCAGTGTGGTCAGCACATCCGCGCGGCGGCGCATCGCCAACACCAGATCGCGGCGTATCACCAGCACCGGCAGATCGAACAGCGACAACTTCTTCATGACAGCGACAACCTGCGCATTTCCATTCCGGCCACTTCCAGCGGCTGGTGGGTAGTAAAGATCACCATCCCCTGCCGCGCCAGATGTTCCGCGATCAACTCCTGAATCAAGGCCACCGCTCCGACATCCAGCGCGGTCAATGGTTCATCCAGTATCCATAATTTGGCATCGCTGGCCAGCAAGCGCGCCAATGCCACGCGCCGCCGCTGCCCCTGCGACAATACCTTGGTCGGCAACAGCTCGCGTCCGCGCAGACCCATGCGCCGCAAAGCGGCCAGTGCTTCCTTTTCGCTCAACTCGGTTCCCGACAGCCCGGCAGAGATGCGCAGATTCTCCAGCGCGCTCAATTCGTCCTTGATGGCATTCAAATGCCCGAGATACATCATCTCGGCGAAATATTCCTCATCCAGTTCGCGCACGTCCTCACCGCGCCAAACGATCTTTCCCTCGTCGGGCATCATGAAGCCGCACAGGGTGCGCAACAGGCTGGTTTTACCGCTGCCGTTCGCGCCCTGTACCTGCATGATCTGGCCCGGCTGCAGCGCAAAGCTCAAACCGGAAAATAACCGATGGTCACCGCGACTGCATGCGAGATTGCTGACTTCCAGCATGAACAGAAAACCTGAAATTGGACAGCGCGGGATTATATACGATTGCATCAGGCGGATGCGTTTGCAGTTATAATCCGCGCACTTTTGACCAACCGCTCATCACAAAGGGAGAGTATGGGATTTCTGGCCAACAAACGGATCCTGATTACGGGCATGATCAGCACGCGCTCGATTGCTTACGGCGTCGCTCAGGCCATGCACCGCGAGGGCGCGGAACTGGCCTTCACCTATCAGGGCGAGCGGGTGCGCGATCGTGTGTTGGGTCTGGCCAAGGAATTCGGCAGCGAACTGGTCTTTCAATGCGATGTCAGCAGCGATGATGACATCAACCAGCTGTTCGTCGATCTGAACCAGCACTGGGACGACTTTGACGGCTTTGTCCATGCGATCGCCTTTGCACCCCGCGAAGCATTGGACGGGGAGTTTCTGGACGGTTTCAGCCGCGAGGCATTCCGCATTGCGCACGACATCAGCGCCTACAGTTTCCCGGCCATGGCCAAAGCCGCACTGCCGATGATGCAAGGGCGCAACGCCGCGCTGCTGACACTCAGCTATCTGGGTGCGGTACGCACCATGCCGCACTACAACGTGATGGGCATGGCCAAGGCCAGCCTGGAAGCCAGCGTGCGTTATCTGGCAATGCAACTGGGGCGTCAGGGAATACGCGCTAACGGGATCTCTGCCGGACCGATCAAGACCCTGGCTGCGGCCGGCATCGGCGACTTCAGCAAGCTGCTCAGCTACAACGAGAAACACGCGCCGCTCAAACGCAACGTCACGGTCGAAGAAGTGGGCAATGCCGCAGCCTTTTTGTGCAGCGATCTGGCCAGCGGTATCACCGGCGAGATCACCTATGTGGACTGCGGCTTCAACACCACCTCATTGGGTACGACCGAAGCATAATTCCAATCCCGTTTCAGACTGAAAGCTGAAAGCAGCAAAACAAAACGCCACCCTCGGGTGGCGTTTTGTTTTGCTGCCCGATCTCGGAATCAAGGCTTGCCTGACACGGCTGCAGCCGTGTCAGGCAAGTTGATCTTGATGGTCGCTTGCTGCTTGGCGTCCGCCAGATAGGCCTGGAACATTTCCTCGCCGACCATTTGACGCAGTTGCTGCGCATAGCGTGCATGCTTGGCATCGTCGGCCTTCTCGCTTTCCTTGACCGCATCCAGACGCACCAACACATAGCCGTCCTGCGTTTCCGCTCCGGCATATTGCGGCAACTTGGCAGCATTCGCCTGATAGATTTGGCGAACCAATGCGACATCCAGTGCGCTATGCTGGGCACGGGTGATGCTCTGACCGGCAACCCAATTCAGCGCAAGTTTGTCGCCGCGTTGCAATTGCTCGATTGAGGATTTGCCTTGTTTAACCGCCAACTCGATAGCCTGTTGACGCAGCAATTTTTGCCGGATCGCATCTTGCACTTCGCTCAGGGCGCGCGTGCTGGCCGGTTTATGTTCCAGGATGCGTGCCGCGATCAGCGTGTTCTGGGCGACTTCGGTTGCCGGTGTGTTGCGCTTGTTCTTCACCGCATCGTCACTGAAAACCGCCTGTAACATTTTGGGTGTCCACGGTTCGCCGGCAGTAGCCCCTTTCACCAACCAGCCACTTTGCTCGATTTTCACACCGGCAAGCTCCGCAGCAGGCTTTAAGGTGTCGCTTTGCTCGTAAACGGTATTGCTGAATTTATCCGCCAACTCGGCAAACTTGTCCGCCGCTTTTTGCTGGCGCAGTTTGTTCGCGATGCCTTCGCGTGCCTCATCGAACGGCAACACCCGTGCGGGCTTGATCGCGATCAACCTGATGATGTGATAACCGAAGTCCGATTTGACCAGGCCGCTGATCTCGCCTTGTTTAAGCGCAAAGGCGGCATCGTCGAACGGCTTGACCATCATGCCGTGACCGAAGAATCCAAGATCGCCGCCATTGGTTGCCGAACCGGGATCTTGCGAATTCTGCCTGGCCAACTCGGCAAACTTGGCGGGATTCTGTTTGGCCTGTTGCAGCAACTGCTCGGCCCTGGCCTTGGCCGCATCCTGTTCGGCTTGCGGCGCGGCAGCCGCAACAGCGATCAGGATATGCGCTGCCTGGCGTTGTTCAGCGGTGCCGAAATCACTCTGATGCTCATCGTAATATTTACGCGCATCTGCGGTGCCGACATCGACTTTCGCCATCAAGCTGTCTGCAGAAAACTTCACATACTCCACTTTCGCTTGTTCCGGAATCTGGAACTCTTTTTGATTCTGATCGTAATATTTTTTCAGCGCAGCCTCATCGACTTTAGCCTGTGCGATAAACGGCTGGAATGATATGTGTGCCACGCTCACCACGCGTTGCTGCTCGTTCAAAGCTATCAGCTTGTCCGAGACAGTGTTTGAGCTATAGCCGTTTTGCGTATACGCCTCGCGCAATTGCTGCCCGACCAGATCGTCCCTGACCCGCGTTTCGAACATCAGCGGCGACATATTCTGATTGGCCAGCACGGTTTCATAACGTTTCTTGTCGAATTTTCCGCCGTCCTGGAACGCTTCGACGCCGCCGATGACTTGCGCCACCTGCTCATCTGTCACGGTCAGCCCGGCAGCCTTGGCGCGATCGACCAGCAACCGTTGCGCGACCAGATTGTCCAGAACCGCATGTTTCATTTCGGGGTTATCGAACATCGCCGGGTCGAAGTTCGCGCCCAGCATCTGACGCAGCCTGTCTTGCTGCTGACGCAGACCATTTTCGAATTCTTGTTGGGTGATCTTTGCTCCGTTCACTGTCGCAGGAGCATCCACATTGCCGGAGCGGCGATAAGAATCAACACCAAAGAATGCAAACGGCAAGATGATCAAAAGCAGAACGATCTGTACCAGCTTTCTTTTTTCGTGAACAAAATCAAACATAGCGATAACACCCGAACATGGTTTTATAAACGACAGATATGAAAAAAGGCGAACTTGCGTTCGCCTTGATTTGGCGGAGTGGACGGGACTCGAACCCGCGACCCCCGGCGT
>JAVHQS010000163.1:0-1318 GCA_036171255.1 Gallionella sp. | reverse complement strand
CTTTGGCTACTTTATTTTGGCGAAGCAAAAGAAAGTAGCTTGCTGCCGGGCAACCCCCGGCGAAGTTGATTTTGATTTGCCGTGCGTTACATCGCAGAGTGTCCGCCGCTTTGCAGCGACCCTTCGACATAGCCGTTCGACTAGGCTATCAAACGACGATAGCCAAGTCGCTGGTTATCAGGGCGAACGGCCTTATGATCGGCAACCTCTGGCGGTTTTGACTTTGGATATTCATATGAAAAAATTCTCCGCCTACCGCATCTATGAAGAGAACGGCAAATCCGCCGGGCGTTTCGTCGAGCTGACGCTGGACGATCTTGACCCTGGCGAGGTCGTCATCCAGACCCATTACTCCAGCGTGAATTACAAGGATGCACTTGCGGCCACCGGCGCGGGCAAGGTGATCCGCCGCTTTCCCTGCGTGGGCGGCATTGATGTCTCGGGGGTGGTGGCAAACTCAACCGACCCACGTTTCAAGGTGGGTGACGAAGTGCTGGTCACCGGTTATGACATGGGCGTGGCACATGACGGCGGATACGCCGAATATGTGCGCGTTCCTGCGGAGTGGGTGGTGCCGCTGCCGCAAGGATTGACGCTGTTCGAGGCGATGGCACTGGGCACTGCGGGGTTCACGGCTGCGCTCGCGATCCATCGTCTGGAGCAGAACGATCTTGCCCCCGAAAATGGCAAGGTGATCGTGACCGGCGCGACCGGCGGGGTGGCGAGCCTGGGTATCCAGATGCTGGCGCAGCGCGGCTATCATGTGGTGGCACTGACCGGCAAGGACAGCGAACATGACTACCTGAAGTCACTCGGCACTGCTGAAATACTTTCACGAAAAGACCTACAAATGGGCGCCCGTCCATTGGAAAAAGCGCAGTGGGCGGGTGCGCTGGATGCGGTGGGCGGCGAAACGCTGGCGTGGCTGACGCGCACCATGCAGCAGAACGGTGTGATCGCCAGTTTCGGCAACGCGGGCGGCATCGAGCTGCATACCACGGTGCTGCCCTTTATCCTGCGCGGGGTGCGGCTGATTGGCATCGATTCCGCCGCCACGGCGATGCCGCTGCGCCGCGCCATCTGGCAACGGCTGGCGACCGACTTGCGCCCGAAGATGTTGGCGCAAGTGGCGCATAGCGTGCCGTTCGCCGGGCTGCCGCAAGTATTTCCCCAATTGCTGCAAGGCAAGCTGCGCGGACGCACGGTGGTGGGGATAAAAACCGAAGCTTAGTGCTATAATCCGCCCCCAAAGCTGGAAGCGAACAGCGCGGAAGTGGCGGAATTGGTAGACGCACTGGATTTAGGTTCCAGCGCCGCA
>JAVHQS010000162.1:0-6540 GCA_036171255.1 Gallionella sp. | reverse complement strand
GCAGCGGCACGCCCACCACCGGCAGGATGCCGCTGACCATGCCCATGTTGACGAACGCATAGGTGGCGAAGGTCAGCGTGATGGAACCGGCCATCAAACGCGTGAAATAGGTCGAGGCGTTGGCGGTGATAATGAAGCCGCGCCCGATCACAAAGAAGTACATCGCCAGCAGGATCAGGTTGCCGAGCAGGCCGAACTCTTCCGAATACACCGCGAAGATGAAGTCGGTGGTGCGCTCCGGCAGGAAGTCGAGATGGGTCTGCGTGCCTTCCAGATAGCCCTTGCCGAGGATGCCGCCGGAACCGACGGCGATCATGCCCTGGATGGTGTGGTAACCCTTGCCGAGCGCGTCTTGCGAGGGGTCGAACAGCATCTCGATCCGATGGCGCTGGTAATCGTGCATCATCGACCACAACACTGGCGCGCTGGCGAGTCCCGCGACGAACATCAATCCGATCACGCGCCAGCTCAGCCCGGCCAGGAACAGCACATAAAAACCGCTGGCGGAGATCAGCAGCGCGGTGCCCAGATCGGGCTGACGCGCGATCAACGCCACCGGCAACAGCAACAGCAACGCGGCGACAAAATAATTTCTCAGCGTGAGGGTGGCTTCGTGCTTCTCGAAATACCAGGCCATCATCAGCGGCACGCCGATCTTCATCAGCTCGGAAGGCTGGATGGTCGCCACCCCGATGTTCAGCCAGCGCCGCGCGCCGTGGCTGATCTCGCCGAACAACGCCACGCCAACCAGCAGCAGCATGCCGAGCAGATAGATCGGCACGGCGGTGCGCATCAGGTAATGCAGCGGCAGATTCGCCACCGCCCACATGCACACCAACGCCACCAGGATGTTCGCGCCCTGCCCCAGCACGCGCGCCCAGCTGCCGTCGCCGGCGCTGTACAGGATCAGCAGGCTGGTCAGCATCAGCAGGCCGAGGCCCGACAACAACACCGGGTCGAGATGGGCGATGAAGCGCTGCCAGAGCTGGCGTTTAGTCATGCTGATCGTCCTCGCCTTCTGCCACATCCGGCAGGGGTTGCGGCACCTTGCCCAACAGGTAATAGTCCATCACCTTGCGTGCGATCGGCGCCGCCGTGCCGCCGCCGTGCCCGCCGTTTTCGACCAGCACCACCATCGCGATCTTCGGTTGCTCGGCCGGCGCGAAGGCGATGAACCAGGCATGATCGCGGTTCCGCTCGGAGAGCTTGCTGGCATCGTATTTTTCGCCCTGCCTCATGCCGACCACCTGCGCCGTGCCGGTCTTGCCGGCGATATGATAGGGCGCACCGGCGGAGGCTTGCGCCGCCGTGCCGCCGGGTTGCGTGACCGCCGCCATGGCGCGCTTCACCAGATCCAGATGCGCCGGATCGAGTTTCATGTCGAACTCCGGTTTGTTCTCGACCAGACGGCTCTCGTTGCTGCGCGAATTGCGCACCTCCCGGACCAGATGCGGCCTGTAGCCGATGCCGTTATTGGCCAGCGTCGCGGTTGCGAAAGCCAGCTGCATCGGCGTCACCACGCTGTAGCCCTGCCCGATGCCCACCGACACGGTATCGCCCGCATACCATTTCTGTTTGAAGCGCTTCATCTTCCATTCCTGCGAAGGCAGCAAGCCGGAGGTCTCCCCCTCCAGATCGATGCCGGTCTTCTTGCCGAAACCGAAGCGCGACAAAAAATTGTAGATGTTGTCTATGCCCATCTCCGTCGCGAGGCCGTAGTAGTAGGTGTCGCAGGAGATGACGATGGACTTGAACATGTCCACGCTGCCATGCCCGCCCTTCTTCCAGTCGTGATACTGGTGGCCGCTGCCGGGCAGGGTGTAATAACCGGGGTCGTTGATGGTGCGGCTGGGCGAACGGATGTTGTAGAACAGCCCGGCCAATGCCATGAACGGCTTGATGGTGGAACCCGATGGATATTGACCGCGCAGCGCGCGGTTGTTGAGCGGATGGTCCGGGGAGTTGTTCAGTTCGTCCCAGCTTTCCGGATCGATGCCATCGACGAACAGACTGGGGTCGTAGCCGGGCTTGCTGACGAAAGCCAGCACCTCGCCGTTGTTCGGGTCGATCGCCACCAGCGCGCCGCGATAGTTGCCAAAGGATTGCTCGGCGATCTCCTGCATCTTGGCATCGATGCTCAGCACCAGCGTATTGCCGGACACCGGTGGCGTGCGCGACAGGATGCGCACCGCACGTCCCGCCGAATCCACCTCGACCTGTTCCACCCCGGTGGTGCCGTGCAACTCGTTCTCGTAGCTTTGTTCCAGACCGGTCTTGCCGATGTAATCCGAGCCGCGATAATTGGCCGCCAGCTCGTTTTCCTCGAGTTGTTCCACATCGGTCTGATTGATGCGCCCGATATAACCGATCAGATGCGAGGTCTTGTCCGAATAAGGATAGTCGCGGAACAGGCGCGCCTTGATCTCGACGCCGGGGAAGCGGTATTGCTGCGCGGCGAAACGCGCCACCTCCTCGTCGCTCAGACGGTTGCGGATCATCAGCGTCTCGAAGTTATGGCTCTCGGCGAGCAACTTCTTGAAGCGTTTGCGGTCTCTGGGCGCGATCTCGACCAATGTAGACAAGTCGTTGATGGTCGCCTCCAGATCCTTTACCTTGTTCGGCGTGATCTCCAGTGTGTAGCCGGAAAAATTGTGCGCGATCACCACGCCGTGGCGGTCCAGTATCAGGCCGCGATTGGGAACAATAGGCACGATGGAGATGCGGTTGCTTTCCGCCATGGTCTGGTAGTAGTCGTGGCGCACCACCTGCAGGTACATGAACCGCAGCAGCAGTATCACCAGCAGCAGCAGCACGAAGCCGATGCTGATCGCCAGCCGCAGGCGGAAGTAGAAAATCTCGCGCAGGTGATCTTTTAGTTCGACGTGCTGCTTCATCAACGGTCACGTTCCGCTCGCACCTGACGCATCGTCTGGAACATGATGCTGAGCGGCGCCCACAGCAAGGTCGAGGTCAAACAACCGAGGAAATACGGCCACACCACATAACCGTTCACCTGCCAGTGCACCAGCGCGTACACCGCATAGGTCACGGCGAAGATGCCGAACACCTGGCTGGTCTGCTGGCGCAGGTCGAACATCTGCAAGCGGCGATGCAATACCACGCCGCCAAAGGCCAGCAGGGTATAGGCCAGCGCATGCTGGCCGAACAGACTGGCATCGGCCACATCGGCGAGCATACCCGCCGCCCACGTGATGCCGATGCCGACGCGCAGCGGTTTGTGCGTGCACCAGTACAGCATCACCAGGGCGACAAAGTCGGGACGCAACATCAGCCAGATACCTTGCCAGGGCAACCCGTTCAGGAATAGCGCGGCGATGACGCTCAGCACGATGAACATATTGCCGACCGGGCGCTGGATCTCCGGATTGGAAGATGAAAGGAAAGGCACTATTTTTTCCGCCTGGACTTCGGGTTCTTTTCGGCCTCCGCCGCGCCAGCTTCTTCGGCAGGGCGTTCGGCGGGTTTCGGCAGACTGGAAAGAATCAGCAGATGACGATGCTTGTCCACTCCGGCGACCGGCAGACATGTGATACGCGCAAAAGGATAGGCCGGATCGCGCTCGATCTTGTCCACTTTCGCCACCGGGATGCCCTGCGGATAGATGCCGTCGATGCCGGAAGTCACCAGCACGTCGCCGTTCTGAATATCCGAACTCACCGGCATGTAGCGCAACGACAACTGGCTGGTGTCGCCCGCGCCAAACACCACGGTACGCAGCCCGTTGCGCAATACCTGTACCGGTACGGCGTGATCCTTTTCTGTCACCAGCGTCACCTCGGAAAGCCACGGATAGACGCGGGTGACTTGCCCCACGATACCGTTGTCATCCATCACTACCTGCCCGGTCTGGAGGCTGGCATCCGCGCCCTTGTTGATCAGCACTTTGCGCTTGAACACGTCGCGCTCGGCATAGACGATCTCGGCAATTTGCGTGGTGAATTCAGCGCGCAACGGCAATGCCACCAGTTTGCGCAATTGTTGATTCTCGATCTGCAATGCCTGCAATTGCAGCGATTGCGCGGCATCGCGCTGATGCTGCTGGCGCAACGCGTCGCTCTCTTTTACCAGACTGCCCTGCGTGACGAAAAAATCCCCGGCCCGTTGCAACAACACACCCGGCATGGTCGCCAGGCGCTGGATCGGCGAGACCAGCACGGATAACGCGCTGCGCGTGGATTCCAGATAGCGATAGCGCGCATCGACGAACAGCAACAACAGGGAGAGCACCGCGAAGAACACCAGCCGCACCACCGGGCTGGGGCCGCGATTGAAGAACTGAAAGGATTGCGTGCTGTCCATCAACGGTAATTCATCGCGGCTTTTAGGGGATTATGTTTTCGTAATTTAAAGTTATTCGGTAGTGAAAATACTGGTGGACTTGTTATCCATGCTTTCCAGCGCACGGCCCGAACCGCGTACCACGCAGGTCAGCGGATCGTCGGCGATCAGCACCGGCAAACCGGTCTCCTCCATCAACAAGCGGTCGATGTCGCGCAGCAGCGCACCGCCACCGGTCAGCACCATGCCCTTGTTGGCGATGTCCGCACCGAGTTCCGGCGGAGTTTGCTCGAGTGCGGTCTTGACCGCACTGACGATGTTGTTGAGCGGATCGGTCAGCGCTTCGAGGATCTCGTTGCTGGAAATGGTGAAGCTGCGCGGCACGCCTTCCGCCAGATTGCGCCCCTTCACTTCCATCTCGCGCACTTCGCTGCCGGGAAAAGCCGAGCCGATGGTCTTCTTGATCTCTTCGGCGGTGGTTTCGCCGATCAGCATGCCGTAGTTGCGGCGAATGTAGTTGATGATCGCCTCGTCGAACTTGTCTCCGCCGACGCGCACCGAACCTGAATACACCGCGCCGCCCAGCGAGATCACGCCGACCTCCGTGGTGCCGCCGCCGATGTCCACCACCATCGAACCGGTCGCTTCTTCCACCGGCAAACCGGCTCCGATCGCTGCGGCCATCGGCTCTTCGATCAACTCCACGCGGCGCGCGCCGGCTCCGACCGCAGACTCGCGGATCGCACGGCGCTCCACTTGCGTGGAGCCGCATGGCACGCAGATCACGATGCGCGGACTGGGGCTGAAGATGCTGGCCTTGTAGACCTTGCGGATGAACTGCTTGAGCATCTGTTCGGTAACGGTGAAGTCGGCGATCACGCCGTCCTTCATCGGGCGGATCGCGGTGATGTTGCCCGGCGTGCGGCCCAGCATCTGCTTGGCGGCCAGTCCGACCTGCTGGATCACCTTCTTGCCGTTCGGTCCGCCCTCCTGGCGGATCGCCACTACCGAAGGCTCATCCAGCACGATACCCTGTCCGCGCACCCAGATCAGGGTGTTCGCCGTACCGAGATCGATTGCCAAGTCGTTAGAAAAATAGCCGTTCAAAAATCCAAACATGTTGTGCCCTGTAGTCAAAGAGGTGTGCCGATAAACCCCGATATGATACCCTATCGGCCTCATTTTTATAAAGCTTTTACTATGTCCCTAAGTACAGCAGACGTCCGGAAAGTCGCCCGTTTGGCGCGGCTGGCGATGAGCGAAACGGAAATCGAAACCGCGCGCTCGCAACTGTCCGGCATTTTCGACCTGATTGCCGAGATGCAAGCCGTCGATACCAAGGGTATCGAGCCGATGTCCCATGCCCAGGATGTGGCGCAGCGCCTGCGCGAGGATGTGGTCACGGAAACCAATCAGCGCGAGGCTTTCCAAGCCATCGCCCCGCAAGTGGAAGGTGGGCTCTACCTCGTTCCACAAGTCATCGAGTAAGCGAAATGATCGAATCCAGCCTCTCGCAGATGGGCGCGGCATTGCGCGCCAAAAAGATCTCCAGCGTCGAACTGACCCAGCTCTATCTCGACCGCATCGCCCAGCTCAATTCCGAGCTGAACGCCTACATCACGACTCGCCCTGAAGCCTCGTTGGTACAGGCCAGGGCTGCCGATGCGCGCATCGCGGCGGGCACAGCCGAAGCGTTGACCGGCATCCCCTTCGGACAGAAAGACATCTTCTGCGCCAAGGATTGGCTGACGACCTGCGGCTCCAGGATGTTGCACAACTTCGTCTCGCCCTACGATGCGCACGTCATCTCGCAATTCAACGACGCGGGCGCGGTGAACCTCGGCAAGACCAACATGGACGAGTTTGCCATGGGCTCATCGAACGAGACCTCACACTACGGCGCGGTTAAAAATCCTTGGGACAAAGCGCGCGTACCCGGCGGCTCTTCCGGCGGCACCGCCTCTGCCATCGCGGCACGTCTGTGTGCGGCGGCGACTGGCACCGACACCGGCGGCTCCATCCGCCAACCCGCCGCGCTGTGCGGCATCTCGGGTTTGAAGCCGACCTACGGCGTGGTGTCGCGCTACGGCATGATCGCCTTCGCTTCCAGCCTCGACCAGGCCGGCCCGATGGGACGCAACGCCGAAGACTTGGCGCTGATGCTGAACACCATGGCCGGTTTCGACGAGCGCGATTCCACTTCACTGCAACGTGACAAGGTAGACTACGCGCGCGACCTGA
>JAVHQS010000161.1:0-6695 GCA_036171255.1 Gallionella sp. | reverse complement strand
TCCAGCGCCTCCTCCTGATGAGAGGCGGGCGCGGCAGAGATCAGGCGCGGTTCGGCGGAAAGGTTATCGCTGTGAATCATATTTAATCCGTATCAACCACGTAATCCAAAGACAGTCATTTCCTCATGTCAACCAGCGAATATCGGTAGCACGGCGCAGACCGTCATGGGGCGTAACGATACCAGATTCACCGCCTGGCGACGTAGCCGTCCCGCCCGCACCGCCATCGCGCAACTGTGCATAACGCCTGTACAAGCGGCTCCGCAAGCATTTTGCGACCGGAACGCGTTATACTCGCCCGCACCGGAAATCACTCAATGCTGCGGACTACCCCGAACAATGCCAAACAGCAACTTGGACACCGCAAAAAATCCACGCCCATTTTACCTGCTTGCAGCAGCAGCGCTGGCCGCCACCCTGTTGTCGCCGTGCATCGCCGGTGCGGTCAGCATCGGCGAGATCGTGATGCAAAGCAAACTGGGGGAGCCGTTGTTGGCCCGGGTGGAGCTGACGACGGCGAGCGGCGAGAACATCGAGACATCCTGCCTGTCCCTTGCGGCATCCGACCCGCACGATGCCGCCGCGCGCAATTTCCTGCTCAAGACCAGACTGGAGATCAAAACCGAAGGTGCCAAGCGGTATGTGGTCATCAGTTCGCACAAGACGTTCAACGAACTGTTTGCCAGATTGCAGCTCCAGGTCAAATGTCCCGGCATGGCCAGCATCATCAAGACGCTGACCCTGCTGCCCGATCTCGATACGCTACCGCCCGCCGCGATCGTCGCGCCCGCAACCGGGACTTCCGCAACTGCGCAACAAGACCCGGTCAGCAACGCCCCGGCGGACATTCCAGATGCCGCCCGGAATACGCGGCCGGAAAATGCGGCGCAACAAATATTACGCAACGATAACGCTGCCACACCATCTTTCGGCACAAGCGAAAGCTCGCCCAAAGTTGCACCACCCGCCAAACAACGGCACGCGCATACCACCCGCAAGAATCAGCAGCGCCAGGTGATGTTCAGGCTCAAGCTTTCCGGTAATCCGATCGATGAATCCCGCATCGGCAAGATCAGTCCCGAAGAACGTGAACTGCTGCTGGCACGGCAAAAGCTGTTCGACGCGGACGACCAAATGGCCAGCTTTCTCGCACTGCAATATCAGGTCAAGCAACTCCAGAACGAGTTGGGCGAGGTCAAGCTGAAACTGGCACGCCTGGACAGCCTGCCTCCTGCCGCAATATCCGCATCTCCGATCGCAGCCACCCCGGAAAGCGCCCATGCACCCGTAGCGGCATCTGCCGAAACCAAATCTGCCACCATCAAGAAACCTCCGGTGACGGTGCAACAGGACAATCCGTTGCTGCAACGCGGCCTGCTCGCGGTCGTGTCGGTGTTGGTCACCGCCGCGCTGTTCATGTTGCTTCGTCGCCATATGCAGATCAAATCGCAACAGGCCGCGAAGCATGTGCTGACGCAAACCGCCACAGAAGCAACACCGGCTGTCATCCCGAATGTGCCGCCACACGCCCCGCCACACGCCCCGCCGCCCACCGCTCCGGCATCCGTCACGCCGCCGCCCGTCCGCATGGAACCGCAGGCCGCCGCCATCGCGCCGCCAAAGATCGTCACCACACCGAAAGAAACTGCGCCACCGCCAGCCCAACCCGATAAAGCGCAAACGGAACCCAGCGAAGAAGACCCGATACTGGAAGAGGCGGAGTTGTACGCCGTCCACGGCCACCCGGACAGGGCCATCAAGCTGTTGTATGAGATCATCGCGCAAAATCCCGCGCACACCAAAGCACGGATGCTGCTGATCTCCATCCTGTCCTCGCTGAGCAAGGTGGAAGAATTCGAACGGGCCGCGCGCGACTTCCTCAAATACAACAAGAACAGCGCATCGTGGAAGATCATCCAGATACTGGGGCGCACGCTGGATCAGGGCAACCCGCTGTATGCGGATGAAAGCAATGCGGGCATCAATGCGCTCTTACTGGCGCAGATCGCAACAAACAACCGCCGCCCGGTCGGTGACATCCTGATAGAAATGGGCGCTCTCTCGGAGCAGGATATGAAGAATTGTCTGACCGATTTCGATCCGAAAGTGCATGGCCGCTTCGGCGGCTACCTGATCTCGCGCAAGGTCATCACACTCTCCCAGCTCAACGATGCATTGCTGAAACAACAAGGCACCGGCACAGGAACCAAACCGGAAGACATGTCAGGATTGCAGGAGATGGAAAACTTCCTGGCCGTTCCCGACATAGCGCCGCCCCAACCGGAATCCCGTGTGCCGGGGTTCAACACCCCGCTGGATTTCGTGTTCGAACCCTCTACGGAAAAAGAGGTGCTGGATTTTGAAGTCACCCAACCGTCCAGCGCCTTCCCGGAAATCGATTTCGATCTTGGCAGCAGCAACCCGCCGGAGAAAAAATAACGCGCGGCGCGGAAATCGCCGCTGTGGATCATGCCTTGGATAGCAGCTTAAGCGCCTGGCGGATACCGTCCGAGACATTGGAGTCCTTGGGCAACTGCTTGACCGCCCAGTCCGCCTCTTTTGCGTTGTAGCCCAAGGCCAGCAGGGCATTGACGATGTCGTTGCCGGACGATGAGGCCGCTGCGCCTTGTACGGCAGTTGCGCCGGTCGCGACGAATTTGCCCTGCAATTCCAGCAGCAGCCGCTCGGCGGTCTTCTTACCGACGCCAGGAATCCTGGTCAAACGTCCCGCCTCTTTATTCGCCACCGCGACAGCGAGGTCGTTCAGGCTCAGACCGGATAGCACGGAAAGCGCGAGCTTCGGCCCGACCCCGCTGATCTTGAGCAACAGGCGGAACGCGGCGCGCTCTTCATGGCTCAGAAAGCCGTACAGCAGATGCGCATCCTCGCGCACGATGAGTTGCGTGTGCAACACCACCTTCTCGTGCAGCACCGGCAGGTTGTAGAACGTGCTCATCGGCACGTCCAGCTCATAGGCCACGCCCTGCACATCCAGCAGGATCTGCGGCGGATTTTTTTCCAGCAGAATCCCAGTTAAACGACCAATCATTTTCTTATCCTTACGGGCATAGCAACTGTGCCGCCCTCGATGTTGAAGCGTTATCTGATTCATGCTGTAGGAGCGGGGCATGGCCCGCTCCTACAACATGGCCGATATCAAGACATGTTTCATGACAACACCAAACCAAGTGACATCAATGCCCCATGCGCCAGCATCGCGGCGATGGTCAGTTTGATCGCATCGCCCAGCATCTGCGGTTGTGCGGCATGTTGCCACAACTGCCGCGCGGCTTTCGCGCTCAACGGCAAAGCGAACAGCGACAACAGTGCGAGCGCAGGCAACCGGCCCAGCAACACGCTCGCCAGCAACCACGCATAAGCCAGCGACGCGATCAATACATAGCCCCAGCGCGCCTGGCCCACCTCCAGCCGCGCGACCCAGTGCAGCTTGCCTGCCGCCGTGTCGGCGGTGCGATCCGGGAACTGGTTGATGTAGAGCAGGTTCATGGTCAGCAATGCGTACGACAGCCCCGCCACAAACGGCGCCGCATCGTAAGCCTTGCGCTGCATAAAATAAGTCCCCACGGTAATGGACAGGATGCCCGCCGTAACACACAACTCTCCCCAGCCACGGCTGTTCAGCTTGAGCGGCGGCGCGGAATAGGCCCAACCGATGAACAGACCTGCCAGCCCCACATACAGCAATTGAGGCGCAGAGTGCGCCATCAGCCATAGCCCCGCCACGGCCACGCAGGTCAGCAAGGCAAATCCAAAATTGCACATCTGCGCCAAGGTCAGCACGCCGTTCTGGATGAAGCGGCTACCGCCGGTGAACGGGAAGATGCGTTCGGTATTCTGCGCATCGGTGCCGTTCAACGCGTCGTAATAATCGTTCAGCACGTTCGCCCCGGCATGCGCCAGCAGCGCAAACAGCAGCGTGACCGCCGCCAGTACCGGATCGGGCGCGATACCCTGATGCCGTGCCATCGCCAGCCCGATCAGGCACGCCATCAGGCTCGCGCCGAGAAACGCCGGGCGCGTCGCCGCGACATAGCGTGCCAGCGGATTCTGGAATGCGGCGAGGGTCGGCTCCAGCGGCTGCGTCATACCAGTCTCCCGCCGCGCACGCGAAAACCCCTGGTCGCCAGCGCGCCCAACCCCAATCCGCCATGCGCATGGCAGATCGCGCAGGCCAGCGCGTCTGCCGCATCCGGGCTGGGCGTGCCGGACAACTTCAACAAGCGTTGCACCATCAATTGCACCTGTTCTTTCCCGGCATGGCCGTTGCCGACTACTGCCTGCTTGACCTGCAACGCGGTGTATTCGCCCACCGGCAGATTCGCCAGCACCGCCGCGCAGATCGCCGCACCGCGCGCCTGCCCGAGCAGCAGGGTGGATTGCGGGTTGACGTTGACGAACACTTTTTCCACCGCGACCTGATCGGGTTGGTGCTGCGCGATCACCTCGCCCAACGAATTCAGGATGACCTTCAGCCGCTCCGGCAACTCGCCGTCCGGCGTCTTGATGCAACCGCTGGCGACGTAATGCAACTGCTGCCCCACTTTATCCAATACTCCAAAGCCAGTGATGCGCAGGCCGGGATCGATGCCTAAAATACGGATCGAGGATTCGGGATTCGGGATTCTGGATTGCGAGGAAGACATAGGGCGCAGTGGGCTTTGCCCTTATATCCTGAATCCTGAATCCTGCATCCTGTTCCTCACTCTTCGATCACCGCCGTCGTATACACTTCCTGCACATCGTCGAGGTCCTCCAGCGCGTCGAGCAGCTTCTGCATCTTCACCGCATCGTCGCCGGTAAAGATCACTTCGTTGGAGGGCTTCATGATGACTTCGGCGAACTCCGCCTTGTAGCCTGCCGCCTCCAGCGCCTGCTTCACGTTGACGAAATCGTTCGGCGCAGTGATCACTTCGATACTGCCGTCGTCATTGGTCGTGATGTCTTCCGCACCGGCATCCAGCGCGACTTCCATCAGGCCGTTCTCGTCGGTGCCGGGCGCGAAGATCATCTGTCCGCAATGCGTGAACAGGAACGAGACCGAGCCGTCCGTGCCAAGGTTGCCGCCGTGCTTGCTGAAGGCGTGGCGCACATCGCCCACGGTGCGCGTCTTGTTGTCGGTCATGCAATCCACCATCACCGCCGCGCCGTTGATGCCATAGCCTTCGTAGCGCAGCTCCTGATATTCCACCCCTTCCAGTTCGCCGCTGCCGCGCTTGATGGCGCGCTCGACGTTGTCCTTGGGCATGTTGTTGTCATAGGCCTTGTCCATCGCCAGACGCAGGCGCGGATTGCCGCTCGGATCGCCGCCGCCCATGCGCGCCGCCACGGTGATCTCCTTGATCAACCGCGTGAAGATCTTGCCGCGCTTGGCATCCTGCTTGCCCTTGCGATGCTGGATGTTTGCCCATTTGCTGTGACCTGCCATGCTGTTCCCCAAAAAAATTGCTGCGCGATGTTATCATTTCCGCCTCTTTAACCCAATACGCACCAACCCGGAACGCCATGACCGAACCGCTGCTGATCGCCAAGAATAACGAACAAGAACTTTTCCTGCTGCCGCAGATGGCGAACCGCCACGGGCTGATCACCGGCGCGACCGGCACCGGCAAGACCGTCACGCTGCAAACGCTGGCGGAATCGTTCAGCCGCATCGGCGTGCCGGTGTTCATGTCCGACATCAAGGGCGACCTGTCGGGACTCGCCAAAGCCGGCGGCGGCAATGCCAAAGTCGCGGCGCGTGTGGAACAACTCAAACTGGATGGCTATACGAACCGCGCCTATCCGGTGACGTTCTGGGACGTGTTCGGCGAGATGGGCCATCCGTTGCGCGCCACCATCTCGGACATGGGGCCGCTGATGCTCGGGCGCATGCTGAACCTCAACGAGGTGCAACAGGGCGTGCTCGCGCTGGTGTTCAAGATCGCCGACGATTGCGGCCTGTTGCTGCTCGACCTGAAAGACCTGCGCGCGATGGTGCAGAGCGTGGGCGACAATGCCGCCGACTTCACCACCGAATACGGCAACATCTCTACCGCCAGCATCGGCGCGATCCAGCGCGGCCTGCTGCAGATCGAGATGCAGGGCGGCGACAAGCTGTTCGGCGAGCCGATGCTCAACATCGAAGACCTGATGCAGACCGACAGCAACGGTTACGGCATGATCAACATCCTTGCCGCCGACCAACTGATGTCCGCCCCAAAAGTGTATTCCACCATGCTGCTGTGGCTGCTCGCCGAACTGTTCGAGAATCTGCCGGAAGCGGGCGACCTCGCCAAACCCAAGCTGGTGTTCTTCTTCGACGAGGCACACCTGCTGTTCAACGATGCGCCCGCCGCACTGCTCGACAAGATCGAACAGGTGGTGCGCCTGATCCGCTCCAAAGGCGTGGGCGTGTATTTCGTCACGCAGAATCCCGCCGACGTGCCGGACAAGGTGCTGGGCCAGCTCGGCAACCGCGTGCAGCATGCGCTGCGCGCCTTCAGCCCGCGCGACCAGAAAGCGGTTAAGGCCGCCGCCGAGACCCTGCGCGACAACCCCAAGCTGGACGAGGCCGCCATCATCACCGAACTCGGCGTCGGCGAGGCGCTGATCTCCTGCCTCGACGAAAAAGGCACACCGGGCATGGTCGAGCGCGCGCTGATCGTGCCGCCGCAAGCGCAGATCGGCCCGGTCAC
>JAVHQS010000160.1:0-6789 GCA_036171255.1 Gallionella sp. | reverse complement strand
CGATGATAGTGTGGATTACCCATGCGAAAGTAGGTCATCGTCAGACTCCTTATAAACAAAAAAGCCCTCCTTATGAGGGCTTTTTTGTTGCTCGTAATCAGCGCTGAAACAGGTTGATACTTTTTGCGATGACAGTAATCAGAAAAAACGACGTTCAACTGTTAACCTGGTTCGGATGGGTCATCGTAGAATTGACAAGCAGCACGCCACCTCCGCATAATCCGCGCGCATTCTTCAAGGAATCAATCATGTCATTTCATTCTGTTCGTTCGTTGTCGCTGGCCGCTCTGGTATTGCTACTGGCGGCATGTGGTAAATCTTCATCCGATCAAGCCGCGTCTTCCGGCGAGTTGCTGGTGCGCATCGGTGCGTCCGCACCGCTGACCGGGCCGCAGGCACACTTGGGCAAGGATAATGAAAACGGCACACGCATGGCGATAGACGATGCCAATGCAAAGGGTATCGTTATTGGCGGGCGCAAGGTGCGTTTCGAGCTGATCAGCGAGGACGATCAGGCCGACCCGAAGACCGCGACCATCGTCGCGCAGAAGCTGGTGGACAACAAAGTGAGCGGCGTCATCGGCCATCTCAATTCCGGCACGACGATTCCGGCCGCAAAGATTTACAGCGACAACGGCATCGCGCAGATATCGCCTTCCGCCACGGCGGTCTCTTATACCGCGCAGGGTTTCAAGACCGCGTTCCGCGTGATGGCGAACGATGCGCAGCAAGGCCGTGTATTGGGCGAATATGCAGTAAAGAACCTCGGCGCGAAAAAGATCGCCATCATCGATGACCGTACCGCCTATGGTCAGGGCCTGGCGGATGAGTTCATCAAGGCCGCGCAGGCGAACGGCGCGCAGATCGTTGCGCACGAATACACCAACGACAAAGCAGTGGACTTCACCGCTGTGCTGACCTCGGTCAAGGGCAAGCAACCTGATCTGCTGTTCTACGGCGGAATGGATGCGCAAGCCGGACCGATGGCGAAGCAGGTCAAGGCACTCGCGCTGAATCTGAAATTCATGATGGGCGACGGCGGTTATACGCCGGAATTCATCAAGCTGGCGGGCGATGCGGCGGAAGGGGGATACGCGTCGTTACCCGGCGTGCCGCTGGACAAGATGCCCGGCGGCAAGATATTCGCCGAGCGTTTCGTCGCCAGGTATCAGCCGATCCAGTTGTATGCGCCTTATTGCTACGATGCGGTGAATGTGATGATCGCGGCGATGCAAAAAGCCGATTCGGTGGAACCGGCCAAATACCTGCCTGCGCTCGCCAGCATTTCGTACGACGGGGTCACGGCAAAGATCCAGTTCGATGCCAAGGGCGACCTGAAAGGCGGCGCGGTGACCCTGTATCAAGCGCAACAGGGCAAATGGCAGCCACTGGAAACGCTGGGTGCGGGCAGCGCGGTGGCGTATTGATCAAAACCGGCAAAAGACGGAACGACACGTAGTGCGTGTCGTTTCTGTTTATTGATATGGAAATCCTCCTTCAGCAAATCATCAACGGTCTGGTGCAAGGCAGCGTCTACGCGCTGGTCGCGCTCGGCTATACCATGGTGTACGGCATCCTCGGACTGATCAATTTCGCGCATGGCGAAGTGGTGATGGTCGGCGCGATGCTGGCATGGTCTGCGCTGACCGCCATGCTGGGCTGGGGGGTGCCGCCATTGCTGGCCGTGCTGCTCAGTCTGCTGCTGGCGATGCTGGGCTGCATGGCGCTGGGCTACAGCATCGAGCGCGTCGCTTACCGGCCGCTGCGTCATGCGCCGCGCCTGGCGCCGCTGATCACCGCGATCGGGGTGTCCATCGTGTTGCAGAATCTGGCGATGATGATCTGGGGACGCGAGTACCACGCATTCCCGCCGCTGGTCGCCAACCACCCGCACAACATCGGCGGGGCGATCATCAGCGATGTCCAGATCATCATCTTCATTCTGGCGGCGGCGATCATGGCGGGGCTGTTGCTGCTGGTGCACCGCACCCGGCTGGGGCGCGCGATGCGTGCCGTGGCCGAGAACCAGCACGCCGCGCAACTGATGGGCGTGGACGTCAACCGGGTGATCTCGCTCACCTTCATGCTCGGTTCGGCGCTCGCTGCGATCGCCGGATTGATGGTCAGCGCCAACTATGGGCTGGCGCACTATTACATGGGTTTCCTGCTCGGCCTGAAAGCCTTTACCGCTGCGGTGCTGGGCGGGATCGGCAACCTGCGCGGGGCGATGCTGGGCGGGCTGCTGCTCGGCCTGATCGAGAGCCTGGGGGCGGGCTATATCGGCGACCTGACCGGCGGATTCATGGGCAGCAACTACCAGGACGTGTTCGCGTTCTTCGTGCTGATCGCGGTTCTTGTCTTCCGCCCATCGGGCCTGCTGGGAGAGCGCATTGCGGAACGTGCCTAAAGTTTTTGTAGGTCGGGTTAGCGTTGTTTGCGTAACCCGACATTACACATGTTGGGTTACGCGATGAAGCTGCTAACCCAACCTACGAAATTTGCGTTTTGGCTGTTATTGGGCGCTTTGCTGCTGTTGCCGTTCGCCACTGACGCGCTGCTCGGGCTCAGTTGGGTGCGCATCGCCGATTTCGCGATGCTCTACATCATGCTTGCGCTCGGGCTGAACATCGTGGTCGGCTATGCGGGCTTGCTCGACCTGGGCTACATCGCGTTCTTCGCGGTCGGTGCGTATTGCTATGCGCTGACCGGTTCTCCGCATCTGGCGCTGGCATTCCCGACACTGTTTCCCGACGGCGTGCATCTGTCGTTCTGGATCGTCCTGCCGCTGGCGGCTTTGTTGGCGGGCGGTTTCGGCATATTGCTCGGCGCGCCCACGTTGCGTCTGCGCGGCGATTATCTGGCCATCGTTACGCTCGGTTTCGGCGAGATCATCCGTATCTTCCTGAACAACCTGAATGCACCCATCAATCTGACCAACGGCCCGCAAGGCATCAGCCGCATCGATCCGGTCAGCATGGCGGGCGTGTCGCTGAACGCCACGCAGGAGATCTTCGGCATCACGCTGCCGTCGGTGCATCTGTATTTCTATCTGTTCCTGGCGTTCACCGCGCTGGTGGTGTTCGTCTCGCAACGGCTGGAAAAATCGCGCATCGGGCGCGCCTGGATGGCGATCCGCGAAGACGAAATCGCCGCATCCGCGATGGGCATCAACACGCGCAACCTCAAGCTGCTCGCGTTCGCGATGGGCGCGATGTTCGGCGGCGTGTCCGGCACCTTGTTCGCCGGCTTCCAGGGCTTTGTCAGCCCGGAGAGTTTCAGCCTGATGGAATCCGTCATGGTGTTGTGCATGGTGGTGCTGGGCGGCATGGGCAACATCGCCGGCGTGATCCTCGGCGGGATATTGCTGGCGTTGCTGCCGGAAGCGTTGCGCCATAGCGTCGCGCCGTTGCAACAGGCGCTGTTCGGCAGGTCGCTCGTCGATCCCGAAAGTTTGCGCATGTTGCTGTTCGGTACGGCATTGATCGTGATGATGTTGTACCGGCCGGCCGGGTTGTTGCCGTCGCGTGTGCGCCGCCGCGAACTGAGTGGCGATGAGGCGGCTAGCGAAGCGAGCGTATACGATGCCACACACTGAGAACGTATTGCTGCACGCCTCGCGCATCGGCAAAAAGTTCGGCGGGCTGAGCGCGTTATCCGATGTCACGCTGCATATCCGGCGCGGCGAGATCTACGGCCTGATCGGGCCGAACGGTGCGGGCAAGACCACGCTGTTCAACGTGCTGACCGGGCTGTACCAGGCCAGCGGCGGGCATTTCAGTTTTAACGGCGAGGACTACCACGGCGGCAAGCCGCATCTATTGGCGCAAGCCGGTATTGCACGCACCTTCCAGAACATCCGCCTGTTCGCCAATCTCACCGCGCTGGAAAACGTGATGATCGGCCGCCATCTGCGCACCCGTGCGGGGGTGTTCGGCGCGTTGCTGCGCAACCGCGCCACGCGTAATGAAGAACGCGCCATCACCGAACGCGCCGGCGAACTGCTGCGTTATGTCGGAATCGATAAGCCGGCGCAGACCCTCGCCAAACATCTGTCCTATGGTGAGCAGCGCCGTCTGGAGATCGCGCGTGCGCTGGCTACCGACCCGTTACTGCTGGCGCTGGACGAGCCCGCAGCCGGCATGAACGCCACCGAAACGGCCAGCCTCAAGACCCTGTTGCAGACCATCCGCAGCAGCGGTATCACCGTGCTGCTGATCGAGCACGACGTCAAGCTCATCATGGGGCTGTGCGATCGCGTGGCGGTGCTCGATTACGGCAAAAAGATCGCCGAAGGCGTGCCGGAAGAAGTGCGCCAGGATCCCGCCGTGATCGCCGCTTATCTCGGAGGCGGCGATGACTAGGCCGTTGCTCGAACTACGCGATCTGCAAGTCGCCTACGGCGGCATCCATGCAGTGAAAGGAGTCGGCCTGCACGTCGCGCCGGGCGAACTGGTCGCGCTGATCGGCAGCAACGGCGCGGGCAAGACCACCACGCTGAAAACGCTGGCGGGCCTGCTCCACCCGGCAGGCGGGCAGATCCACTACGATGGCAACAGCCTGCAAGATGTCGCGGCGCACCGGCGCGTGTCCATGGGCATCGCGTTGGTGCCGGAAGGCCGCGGCGTATTCGCGCGCCTGACCGTGGCAGAGAATCTGCTGATGGGCGCGTACAGTCGCAGCGATCAACAAGAAATCGCGGCGGACCTGGCGCGCATGTATGAACTGTTCCCGCGCCTGGCCGAACGCAACGATCAACAGGCCGGAACACTCTCCGGCGGAGAGCAGCAAATGGTCGCGATGGCGCGTGCCTTGATGAGCCGACCGCGCTTGCTAATGCTGGACGAACCGAGCATGGGGCTTGCGCCGCTGATGGTGCAGAAGATATTCGAGACCATCAGCGACATCGCCGCACAGGGCATGAGCATCCTGCTGGTGGAGCAAAACGCCAGACTTGCGCTGCAAGTCGCACAGCGCGGCTACGTGATGGAAAGCGGCGCGATCACCTTGTCGGGTGCGGCGAGCGAACTGCTGGGCAGCGACGCCGTGCAACGCGCGTACCTGGGTGGTTAACGGGGATTGATGCTGGCGGGTATTGGCACCGGGTCCGGTGCGGACGCGAGGCGGGAAGCTTTCAACTATTTCGTTTCCAAAAGGTGATTGAAGTCGTAGGGATAGGTTTCCAGCATTGGCTTCATCAACATGACTTCTTCAGTAAGGTGTTCGTTGAACCATTCGCTCAAAAAATAAGAGTAATGTTCCGCCGCGCTGGCAGACCACCGCACATTGTTGTCCACCAGTTCGTCTTTCATGCGCATCAGCTCCATTTGCACATAGCGATGTTCCTGTTCGTGTTCGGCAAAAGGAAAGCCGATCGCCTGCGCGATCTTTTTCTCGTTTTCGAAATGAACATAGACGAAATCCAGCAGCTGGTTTAACGCTTGCGGCAAGGCGCTGCTATTCTTTGTCCTGATCGCGTGCTCTACACCGTTGACCATATCGATCAACTTTTTGTGCTCGGTATCCAAGAATGCGTTTCCGACACTCAGCCTTTTTTTCCATGCAAATTCCATCATGACACCTGCGATATTTGCGATTGAAGGACGCTGCTAATTCGAGCAAAGCTTAACAGCAATTCAAGGACGATTGAACTGTTTGCCGATCATCGTGCATAAAATCCCTGGTGATGACAGGGACGTTGGCGGCCTTCACTACGCGCCCCACTGAGCGGTCAGCATGCGGTCGCGTCTGCTCTCCGTCAGGTGCAACATGAACGCACAATCTTTGCGATGTATCGTGATGCCGCGGTCGCGCGTGACGTAGCCGACGATCGCATCACCCGCTACCGGATTGCAGCATTTCGCGATCCGGGTCATCAGGTTGTTCACGCCGCCGACCGTGATGTCTGTAGTGGAAGTGCGTTCAGACGGTGGCCTGAAAACATTGGGTTTCGCTATTTCGATGATCTTGGCCGGCAGTTCTTCCTGGAGGGCGACTGCGATACGCCGTTGGGTGATCTCGTTGCGCCCGATAGCCGCAAGAAAATCTTCCGGTTTGTTGAAGTGCAGTCGTTGTGCGAGCTTTTCCTGATTGATGAAGGCGATGCCGAGCCGGTGCAGTTCGCGATCCAGTTGTACCCTGCCTTGCGCGACGCTTTCATCGAAATTCCGGTTCTTGAACCAGGCGCGCACCTTGGCTCTCGCACGCGAACTTTGCAGAAAACCGAGTGACGGGTTGACCCAGTCGCGGCTTGGTGCGCCCAGTTTGGTGGTGAGGATTTCCACGCGTTGCCCGTTCTGTAACTTGTAGTTGAGCGGGACGATGCTGCCATCCACTTTGGCGCCACGGGTGCGGTGCCCCAGATCGGTATGCAGTGTGTAGGCAAAATCCACCGGGGTCGCCCCCTTGGGCAGATCGATGACCTTGCCCTGCGGAGTGAGCACGTAAACCTGGTCATGGAACAATTCGTTTTTGAATTGCTCCTGCAGGCCGCCCTGATCGGCGAGGTCTTCCTTCCATTCCAGTATCTGGCGCAGCCAGACGATCTTCTCATCGAATTTGCTATCGGATTTTCCGCCTTCCTTGTAACGCCAGTGCGCGGCGACCCCCAGTTCGGAATACTGGTGCATCTCATGGGTGCGTATCTGCACCTCCAGTGGCAGGCCGCGCGGACCGATGACGGCGGTATGCAGCGAGCGGTAGTTGTTACTCTTGGGATGCGCGATGTAATCGTCGAACTCGCTCACGATCGGCTGCCATAGTTCATGTACCAGGCCAAGCGCGGTGTAGCAG
>JAVHQS010000159.1:0-1400 GCA_036171255.1 Gallionella sp. | reverse complement strand
GATGAACCGACCACAGGTCTACATTTCCACGACATCGCGCTGCTACTAAAAGTCATTCATAAGCTGCGCGACCAAGGCAATACCCTAGTGGTCATCGAGCACAATCTGGATGTCATCAAGACCTCGGATTGGGTGATCGACCTTGGCCCTGAAGGCGGAGCCGGTGGTGGTCGCATCATCGCTGAAGGTAATCCGCAAGACTTGGCCAAGAACAAGCGCAGCGTGACGGGTACCTATCTGCGTCAGGTGATCGGGAAGTAAAGCGATGCAGCGCGTATACCCACTCATTACCGCTGCGCTGATATTGATTGCGCTGTTGCTACTGACCTCACTGCATCCCTATGACCGCACTACTTGGCTGATGGAAGTAGCGCCGGTGTTGATCGCCTTGCCGGTGCTGCTCTACAGTTACCGACGCTTTCCGCTCACCACCTTGCTTTACACCCTGCTTTTCATCCACGCACTGATTCTCATCACCGGTGGCGCATACAGCTATGCACGCGTGCCTTTGGGCTACTGGCTGCAAGATGTTCTGCATCTAGGACGCAATCCCTACGACAAGATTGGCCACTTCGCGCAAGGCTATGTGCCCTTCATACTTGCACGCGAAATCTTGTTGCGCGGCGGATACCTCACGCATCGCCGTATGACAGGATTCTTATCTATATGCGCAGTGATGTTCGTCAGCGCAAATTACGAGTTGATCGAGTGGTGGTCAGCACTCGCTTTGGGGCAAGGAGCAGACGAGTTTTTGGGCACGCAAGGCGACCCATGGGATACTCAGTCGGACATGCTCTTCGCATTGATAGGTGCGGTATGCGCGTGGCTAACTTTGGCTCGGGTGCATGACAGCCAACTGGAACGTATGCGATGACAGTGCGCTCTTTACCATTCGAGATTCTGGAAAGTGAGTTGGAGATCAGCGCGATACGCGCACAGGGCTCGGGCGGGCAGAACGTCAATAAGGTTTCTACCGCTATTCATCTCCGCTATAACATCATGGCCTCGTCATTGTCAGCCGAACACAAGGCCAGACTATTAGCACTTGCTGACCGGCGCATCAACAGCGATGGCGTGATCGTCATTAAGGCACAAAGCTATAACAGTCAGGAAAAGAATCGTGAGGATGCCATCACACGCCTATGTGAACTGCTCTTGGCAGCTTCTCTCACACCCACACGACGTATCGCCACCAGACCTACACGCGGCTCACAGAAACGCCGCATAGAAGGCAAGACCTTGCGCGGCGCAATCAAATCATTGCGCGGCAAGGTCAGAGAGTGAAACGCGAGTTGTGGAATTAAAGTGCGACACCTTTGTCATCAAACATACCGTCGAACAACAACGTGCTGAGATAACGCTCACCAGAATCAGGCAGAATCACCACAATGGTCTTACCG
>JAVHQS010000158.1:0-6867 GCA_036171255.1 Gallionella sp. | reverse complement strand
ACCGCTGACCTCTTGCATGCCATGCAAGCGCTCTCCCAGCTGAGCTATACCCCCGGTACCTCGAAAGAGCGCGCATTATAGTGATGCGACCTGTGCTTGTAAAGCCGACTCCCCAAAAAAACTACAGGTATTTTTTCATGCGCGCCAATACGGTCGCGCGCGGGAACAATGCCAGCACCGCATCGACCGACGGCGTATGCGTCTGCCCGACCAACATCACGCGCAACGGCATCGCCAGCCTGGGCATCTTCAAATTATGCCTGGCCAGCAATTCTTTTATCAACGCGGCCAGCGCAGGCGCCTCCCAGGCGACATCGGCAAAACGTTCGGCGAGTTCGCGCAACGCGGGAAGTACTTCCGGAAGCAGATGCGCATCCAGCAATTCCTGCGCCGGATGCACTTCGATATAAAAGACTTCCGCCGCATCGGCCAGTTCGTTAAGTGTCGCGACACGCTCCTTATAGAGTGCGATCACCGATCCCAGCACCGGTGTGTCGCTCACCTCCACACCACGCGCTTCCAGGCGCGGGCGCACCAGACCAGCCAAGCGCGCGTTGTCGGCCAGCTTCAGGTAATGCTGGTTGACCCAATTCAATTTCTCGGTGTTGAACTGCGCGGCGGATGGCGTGATGTGGTTGAGGTCAAACCACCGGCAGAATTGCTCCACCGAAAAGATCTCCTCGTCGCCATGCGACCAACCCAGCCGCGCCAGATAATTGATCACCGCTTCCGGCAGGTAGCCGTCCTCGTCGTATTGCATCACGCTGACCGCGCCGTGGCGTTTGGAGAGCTTGGTTCCGTCATCGCCGAGGATCATCGACAGGTGCGCATACTGCGGCAGCGTCGCACCCAGCGCCTTGAGGATGTTGATCTGGCGCGGCGTGTTGTTGACATGGTCGTCGCCGCGGATCACATGCGTGATCTTCATGTCCCAGTCATCCACCACGACACAGAAGTTGTAGGTCGGCGTGCCGTCCGAGCGCGCGATGATCAGATCATCCAGTTCGCTGTTCTCGAACACGATCCTGCCCTTGACCAGGTCGTCCCACGCCGCCACGCCGTGGATAGGATTCTTGAAACGCACCACCGGCTTGACACCCTCGGGCGGCGCCGGCAGCACTTTGCCCTGCTCCGGCCGCCAACGCCCGTCGTAACGCGGCTTCTCGCCCCGGGCACGCTGGGCTTCGCGCAGCGCATCCAGTTCTTCCGGCGTGGTATAACAATAATAAGCCTTGCCTTCGTCCAGCATCTGCCGGAGCACCGCCTTGTAGCGATCCATGCTGCGCATCTGGTAATACGGACCTTCGTCGTAATCCAGTTTGAGCCACGCCATCCCATCCAGGATCGCCTGCACCGCCTCCGGCGTGGAACGCTCCACATCGGTATCCTCAATGCGCAGGATAAAGGTGCCACCATGCTTGCGGGCGTACGCCCAGGAAAACAATGCGGTGCGTGCGCCGCCGATATGCAGGTAACCGGTGGGACTGGGAGCGAAACGGGTGCGTACGGTCATAACTTAAACAGGGAAACCAAAAATTAAGGCGCGCATTCTACGGGCTTTGACGATTATGCGCACAAAGATGTGACTGTGGGCATTGACCAAGGTTGGTTCGTTATGATTTAATCCGCGCCCTCGAAAAGGGCGGTTAGCTCAGTGGTAGAGCACTGCCTTCACACGGCAGGGGTCACTGGTTCGAACCCAGTACCGCCCACCAGACACTAAGGACTCAGGCGCAAGCTCGGGTCCTTTTTTATTTGTTTGCTATTTGCCCGTACCAACCCTGCGTGGCGTTGGCGATCTTCACCACCAGCAGCATCACCGGCACTTCGATCAGCACGCCGACCACGGTGGCCAACGCCGCGCCGGATTGAAAACCGAACAGGCTGATGGCGGTCGCCACCGCCAGCTCGAAGAAGTTGCTCGCGCCGATGAGTGCCGACGGTGCCGCGACACAGTGCACCACGCCCAGGCGGCGATTCAGCCAGTACGCCAGACCGGAGTTGAACAGCACCTGGATCAGGATCGGCACGGCCAGCATGGCGATCACCAGCGGCTGTGCGACGATGGCATTGCCCTGCAACGCGAACAGCAGCACCAGCGTCGCCAGCAGCGCGCCCATCGAATACGGCGCGATGTGCTCCATCACTCGCTTGAACGCGCCTTCACCCTTCGCCAGCAACTGGCTGCGCAACAGCTGCGCGACGATGACCGGAATCACGATGTAGAACACCACCGAGACGAACAGCGTGTCCCACGGCACGGCGATGCTGGCGACCCCGAGCAGCAACGCGACCAGCGGCGCGAAGGCAAACACCATGATGGTGTCGTTGAGCGCGACTTGGCTCAGGGTGAAATACGGGTCGCCTTTCACCAGATTGCTCCACACGAACACCATCGCGGTACAGGGTGCGGCGGCCAGCAGGATCAATCCGGCGACATAGCTGTCGAGCTGGTCTGACGGCAGGTAGGCGGCGAACACATGGCGGATGAACAGCCAGCCGAGGAACGCCATCGAGAACGGCTTCACCGCCCAGTTGACGAACAGCGTGACGCCGATGCCGCGGCTATGCGCCTTCACCTGGTGCAGCGCGCCGAAGTCGATACGCAGCAGCATCGGGATGATCATCACCCACACCAGCACGCCCACCGGGATGTTCACCCTGGCGATCTCCAGCGCGGCGACCGCGTGGAACAAGCCCGGCAGGAATTGCCCGAGTACCACCCCGGCGACGATGCACAGCCCTACCCAGACGGTCAGATAACGTTCGAACAGATTCATGGGTTCAATCCTGGATGCGGCCGATCTCGGCAAGCTTCTGATTCAGCGTGAGCTTGTCCAGCGACTCGATGGGCAGGCTCATGAACAGCTGGATGCGCCTCGCCAGTTGGTTGTAGGCAGCCTTGAACGCCGCACGCCTGGCTTCATCGCCCTCGACATGTGCCGGATCGGGAATACCCCAATGCGCGGTGGCCGGCTTGCCCGGCCAGATCGGACAAACCTCGCCGGCTGCGTTATCGCACACGGTGAAGATGAAATCGATCTCAGGCGCGCCGGGCGCGGCGAACTCGTCCCAGCTCTTGCTGCGCAACCCCGCGATGCTGTGCCCTTGCTGTTGCAGCAATTCCAGTGCGGCCGGATTGACCCTTCCGGCCGGCTTGCTGCCCGCGCTGTGCGCGATGAACCTGCCTTTGCCCAGGCTATTGAACAGCACTTCGCCCAGGATGCTGCGGGCGGAGTTGCCGGTACACAATACCAGCACGTTGTAGGTTCTTTCCTGTTGCATTTAATTCTCCTTTTTAAAAATTATGTATGGTTAGACAATGCACATGTTTGCGCAGTGGTTTCAATCTGGATGGTGGCGTGTTCGATGGAGAAATCGTGGTGCAATTCGTCCGCCACGCGGTTGAGAAAATCATCTCCAGGATGCCCGTCGCGCACGACCAGATGCGCGGTCAAGGCGGTTTCGGAAGTGCTCATCGCCCACACATGCAGGTCATGAACTTCAATAACCCCCGGTAAAGTTGACAGGTAACGCTTCACACTGTCCAACTCGACTGACGCGGGCACGCCATCCAGCGAAAGGTGCAATGACTGGCGCAGTAATCCCCAAGTGCCCAACAAGATCACCACGGCAATTACCAGGCTGATCGCCGGGTCCAGCCAGGTCCAGCCCGTCCAGATAAATAACGCGCCAGCGATAACCACACCCAATGACACCAGCGCGTCTGCTGCCATGTGCAGGAAAGCGCCGCGCAGATTGAGATCGTCCTTGTTGCCCGACATAAATAACCATGCAGTAATGCCGTTGATCACCACACCGATGGCAGCTACCAGCATGACAGTGCCGCCCTGTATCGGAACGGGGTGACTGAATCGAACGATGGCTTCCCACACGATGCCGCCGATCGCAATCAGCAAAATCAGCGCGTTAAACAAGGCAGCCAGAATCGTGGCGCGCCCCAGACCGTATGTGTGTTTCTGGTTGGGCCGAAGCCGTGCCAGATAAAAGCCGCCCCATGCCGCCAGCAGCCCCAGCACGTCGCTCAGGTTGTGGCCCGCATCGGAAAACAACGCGAGCGAATCGGCCTGCCAGCCGTAGAATGCCTCCACCAGCACGAACAGCACGTTCAGCGCGATGCCGATGGCAAATGCGCGACCATAGTTTGCAGCGTGGTTGTGTGAATGATTATGAGCAGTCATGGTGTGTTCTGATAAACAAATACCGAGTTGTGATTTTCATCTGTTCAATGGATCAACGCTCATAGCCGGAACACGGAATGCACACATGCTTATCACCCAACACGCGCAGATAGGCACGGGCGGTGAGTTCATGGCATGCGGCGCAGGGCACGAAACCCATGACCTCGGGAAACCATTCGCGTTCGAACTGAAAGATTTTGCCGATGGCGAGCACATCCGATTCGGGCGCGTTCCAGATCAGGTCCACCAGTTCCATCTGTTCCGCTTCGGGAATCTCGTCGGGCTCGATGCCTTGCCCGCGCTTGACCATGAAGGCGGATTCGCCGATACGCTGCTGCAGGGTCGGCTTATAGCTGACACGAATGGCAGGGTTGCTGGATCGCTTGCTGTTCCGTCCAACCACGGTGACCGCAAGCTTGCCATAGTTCATCTTCTCGATATTCGCCTTGCCCAGGGTGCAGCCGGTGGCATATTGCACACCGTCACCGAAGCATGTTCCGCCGTGGTCCTCGCCGATTTCGACGAAGGCGTGCAACTGCCGCCCGCCGGCACGTTTCACATTCAGTTCACGCAGAGCGGCGATACCTGCGCGCACGCCGGCCACACTGGCCCAGCAGCGGTGGCCGTGAAATTCCAGGGCTTTCGTGAGGATTTGGCGATCGTCATTGGTATTCATGATGTAACTCCTTATTCAGGTTTAGAGAAGCAGGACCGGCTCACACCATATCCCACGCGGTTTTGATAGCGACGGCGATCAGCACCAGGGCGATGACCCGTTTCAACTGATTGCCGCCCAGTTTTTCGCTCGCCAACCAGGCACCCAGCGCGGCCCCGGCCGCACTGCCGAATCCGGTTGAAACCAGCAAACTGGTGTCGATGCTGGCCGCGCCGACATGGGCCAGGAATCCGGCCAACGACGCAAACAGCACCACGAAGGAGGCGCTCGCCGCAGCGCGTTTGGGCTCCAAACCTGCGGCCACCAAGACTGGAACGATGATATTACCGCCGCCCACACCCAGCAGGCCACCCACGAATCCCGCCAGCGCGCCGACAGGCAAACCCAGGGTCAGCGCCTCGCGGATCGAGGTATGGGCGTCGTGCGCTTTGGGCCGGTAGAACAGGATCATCAAGGCGGCGAACAGCAGAAATCCCACGAACAGCCATAACAGCAGTGTGCGGTCCAGTCCTTGCGACACATGCACGCCTATAGGCGAGGCCAGCACCGCCAGCACCAGCATGGGCAGAACGAGCCGCCATTCCACCAGCCCCTTGCGAATGAAGGTGACCGAGGCGACGGCCATGGCGATGGCGTTGAGCAACAGCGCGGTGGCCATGGCCGTATGCAATTCCACGCCAAAGAGCAGAAAGACCGGGATCAGCACGAATGCGGCTCCGACCCCGGCCATGGCGAACACTGTGGTCAATACGAACGTGACTAAGGCGGCGAGAACGAGGCTCATGTGCAGCACGCTCCTGTACCTTTCGCCTGCGCCTGCTGGATCGGCGGGCAGGGCACGCTGCCGTAGGAACAAAACACACAGCAGTCACCCGGTTTAGGTTTCAGCAAGGTCTTGCAATTCGGGCATTCATAAAACCACTGGCAGGAGTCAGTGGGCATGGTCAACATTTCGGCATGGCCGCAAGCCGGACAGGTCAGCAATGATTCCGGACAGAATTCGATCATGTGCATCTTCTATTTGCGGTGAAGCACACCAGTCAATTGTGTGCCCGGGGCGATGGTGTTGAACACCGTGCCGTATTTCTTCACGTTGTCGTGCAGCAGCGCGAGCCGGTGTTCATTTTCATCCGTATCCACGATGATTTCGTAGGTGATAGATTCCATCTTCGGCGGGACATCCTGGCGCACCCCTTCCACGCGCACTTCCACGCCGCGCAGGGAAAACTTCAATATCGGCGTTACGCGCTCGATGCCCTTGATGATGCAGGCGGATAATGCAGCAAGCAGCAACTCGGCAGGATTGAACGCATCGGCACGACCGGCCAGATCGGTATCCAGCATGATGTCCGCCGATTTGCACTGCGCCAGGCTGCCGTGGCCATCGGTGCGCACCGTCTTGACATGAAAGATCATCTTCTGGTTCGGATCGCTCATGACATCCTCAGCTTGAAAAATGCTGCCACCAGCGTTTGCGGTTGTTGGGTATTGGCGCACGGGTCTCGATCAACTCGGGTGGCTCGGTGCTGAGTATCCAGCCCGGCGGCGAAGGCGCTGCATCGCCGCTGCAGAAGGATCCCATGTTGTTCGGATCATAGACCTTGATCAGCGTCGGATGCTCCACATCGTCGGCATAGACGATCCCGCAATAGTCATAGTCATGATCCCGCCGCAGCAACGCATTCAACGCATCGATACGGCGCGCCAGTTCGTCGCCGCTCAGTGCAACTGCCGGTAACGCTTCACCGAGCTGGTAGACATACCATGTGCCACATTTGACTCGCGCCCACAATGCGTCGAGCTGTTGCCATTGCAGGATGCCTGTGAACGTACCCTTCAATCGCGCATGGAATGTTTCCGGGTTGGCGCTATCAGCCACGGTTATATCCACCCCGCGATCTTGTCGCGCGACGGCACGCCGCCCGCATGCACCACCTTGCCGTCCACCACCACACCGGGCGTGGACATCACGCCGTAGCCCATGATGGC
>JAVHQS010000157.1:0-6889 GCA_036171255.1 Gallionella sp. | reverse complement strand
CGCGCCGCGGCAACCACGAGGTGATGATGCGCGGCACCTTCGCCAACGTGCGCATCAAGAACCTGATGCTGCCGCCCAAGGACGACGGCAGCCGCGTCGAAGGCGGTTACACCCTGTACCGGGGCGAACAGATGGCGATCTATGACGCCGCGATGAAACACATCGCCGACGGCACGCCGACCGTGATTTTCGCCGGAGAGGAATACGGCACCGGCTCCAGCCGCGACTGGGCGGCAAAAGGCACGCAGTTGCTGGGGGTGAAGGCGGTGATCGCGAAATCCTATGAGCGCATCCACCGCAGCAATCTGGTCGGCATGGGCGTGCTGCCGTTGCAGTTCAAGAGCAACGACAACCTCGCTGTCCTCAACCTGAGCGGCGACGAGACCTTCGACCTGTCCGGCATCGACGACAACCTGAAACCGCAACAGGACGTGACGCTGACCATCACGCGCCGCGACGGCAGCAAGCAGAACGTTTCCCTGCTGCTGCGCATCGACACGCCGATCGAAGTGGACTACTACCGCAGCGGCGGCATCCTGCCGTATGTGCTGCGCGAACTGGTTTCAAAATAAAACCGCTGGATTCCCGCTTTCGCGGGAATGACACAACCCCGTAGGTCGGGTTAGCGCAGCGTAACCCGACTTTGATGTAGCCAATAAAGGGAAACACCATGACCACCAGAACAGAACGCGATTCGTTCGGCGCCATCGAAGTGCCCGCCGACCGGCTGTGGGGCGCGCAGACGCAGCGCTCGCTGCAATATTTCCACATCTCGAACGAGCATATGCCGGACGAGGTCGTCGTCGCGCTCGCGGAAGTGAAACGCGCCGCCGCGCTGGTCAACCGCGGTTTGGAACTGTTGAACGAGGAAAAGACCAACGCCATCGTGCGGGCGGCGGATGAAGTGCTGTCCGGCCAACATGCCCGGGAGTTCGCGCTGTCGGTGTGGCAGACCGGCTCGGGCACGCAGAGCAACATGAACATGAACGAGGTACTCGCCAACCGCGCCTCGGAACTGCTCGGCGGCACGCGCGGCGCGAGCCGTCTCGTGCATCCCAACGACGAGGTGAATCTCGGCCAGTCTTCGAACGACATCTTTCCCACCGCGATGCATGTCGCGGCAGTCACCGCGATCGTGCGCCGGCTGCTGCCGTCGCTGCATACCCTGCGCGCGACGCTGGAACAGAAATCCGCCGCGTTCAGCGGCATCGTCAAGATCGGCCGCACCCACTTGCAGGATGCCACCCCGCTGACGTTGGGACAGGAGTTCTCCGGTTACGTCGCGCAATTGCTCCACGCGGAAGCGGCGATCAGCGCCGCGCTTCCCCCGCTGCACCAACTGGCGGTGGGCGGCACCGCCGTCGGCACCGGGCTGAACACCCATGCGCAGTTCGGCGAGCGCGTCGCCGCCGAACTGGCGCGCAGCAGCGGTCTGCCATTCAAGAGTGCGGCCAACAAGTTCGCCGCGCTGGCCGCGAACGACGAACTGGTCGCGGCACACGGCGCGCTCAAGACACTGGCCGCCGCGCTGATGAAGATCGCCAACGACGTGCGCTGGCTGGCCTCAGGCCCGCGCTCCGGGCTGGGCGAGATCAGCATCCCGGAGAACGAGCCGGGCAGCTCGATCATGCCGGGCAAGGTGAACCCGACCCAGTGCGAAGCGCTGACCATGCTGTGCTGCCAGGTGTTCGGCAACGACGTCGCCATCAACTTCGGCGGCGCGTCCGGCAACTTCGAGCTGAACGTGTTCCGCCCGATGATCGCGCACAACTTCCTGCAGAGCGTGCGGCTGCTGGCCGACGGCATGGCGAGCTTCGAGGAACATTGCGTGCGCGGCATCGCGGCCAACCACGCGCGCATCGGGGAACAGATGGAACGCTCGCTGATGCTGGTCACCGCGCTGACCCCGCACATCGGCTACGACCGCGCCGCCGAGATCGCCAAGCGTGCTCATCATGACGGCAGCACGCTGAAGCAGGCGGCGCTGGCACTGGGCTATGTCACGGAACAGGATTTCGGGCGCTGGGTACGACCGGCCGACATGATCCATCCCGCGAAGACTTGAAACTTGTTCCGGTCGTGCCCGGGATGGCGGACATAAAAAAGGGCTGACCAGGATCAGCCTTTTTCAACGTTACTCGTCCCGCATCTCGCGACCGGAAAACAGCTCTGCCGTGTAGCCGAACTGCGTCATGTCCGTGATGCGCATCGGATACAGGATCCCGTCCAGATGGTCGCATTCGTGTTGCACCACACGCGCATGGAATCCGCTCACCTTCCTGTCGATCGGCGCGCCGTGTTCGTCGTAGCCCCGGTAGCGGATATTTTGGTAGCGCGGCACCAGCCCGCGCAATCCGGGCAGGCTCAGACATCCTTCCCATGCCTCCCCGATCCTGTCATCCAGCGCGGTGATGACCGGGTTGATGAGTACGGTTTCCGGCACCGTCTCCGCATCGGGATACCGCGAAGTTGTTTTTTCCTGATCCGGCAAAGGCGGTGGTACGCCGAAGATCACCACGCGCAGCCCTACGCCGATCTGCGGCGCGGCCAACCCGGCACCGTCCAATGCTTGCATGGTGTCGCGCATGTCCGCCAGCAAGGCGCGCAAGCTGTCGCTGGCAAAGTTGCTGACCGGCTCTGCCGGTTGCAACAGCCGCACATCGCCCATGCGCAATACCGGCCTAATCGCCATCGCAATTCACCACGCATTCCAGAATGCTGCGCACCCGCTCCATCGCGGCGTTGGCGCTGGCGTTGACTTGTTCCATGTTGATGCCGCGCGCGCTGTCGCCGCGTCCCGCAGCATAATTGGTGACCACCGCGATGCAGGCATAGCGCAACTCCAGTTCCATCGCCAGCACCGTTTCCGGCATTCCGGTCATGCCGATCATGTCCGCGCCGTCGCGTTCATAGCGGTTGACCTCTGCGATGCTGTCCAGGCGCGGCCCTTGTATCGCGGCATATACGCCGCCATCCACACAAGGCTGTTGCACGAGCTGCGCGCTCTTCAGGATGCGCTGGCGCAATTCCGGCGTGTAGGGCAGCGCAAAATTGGCATTGGTGTAACGGGTATCGCGCGTATCGAAGAAGGTCGCATCGCGCCCGTGGGTGTAGTCGATGATCTGATCGGGCACGACGATCGTGCCCGGTGCCAGATCCGCGCGGATGCATCCCACCGTCGCCACCGAGATCACCTCGCTGACGCCCTGTTCGCGCAATGCCCACAGATTGGCGCGGTAGTTCACCAGATGCGGCGGGATGGTGTAGCCATAACCGTGGCGCGCCAGGAAGATCACCTCGTGCTGGTTCAACGTACCGAACAGGAATGCGCCGGAAGGCTCGCCATAGGGCGTGCGCATCACTTGCCGGTGGGTGATTTCCAGATTTGCAAGTTGGGTCAGACCGCGACCGCCAATGATTGCCAACATAACAACTCCTTAAATTAGGATTCGGGATTCGGGATTCGGGATTCGGGATTCGCTGCATCGCATTTAACTGAATCCTGGCTCCTTGATCCTGAATCCTGAATCCTGGCTCCTTGATCCTGAATCCTGTTCCTTGACAGCATAAATGGCCGGCAAGTTGCGCCACGCTCCTTCGATATCCATACCGTAGCCGAACACGAAACGATCCGGCAACTCCATCCCGACGAAATCAGCGCGGATGGGTTTGGTCTTGCCATTGTTCTTGTCGGCGAACACCGCACTGTAGAATTTCGCCGCACCCAGTTCCATCACGCGCTGCTTGATTGCATGCAGCGTCTCGCCTTCGTCCAGCACATCGTCCAGCACCAGCACCACACGGCCAGCGACATTCTCGCGCGGTGCGACCTTCCAGTGCAATTCACCGCCCTGTTTATCGTTGCCGTAACGCGAGACATGCAGGTAATCGAACTCCAGCGGAAAATCCAGCAACGGCAGCAGTTGTCCGGTGAACACCACCGCCCCGCCCATCACCGACAACACCAGCGGATGCTGGTCGGCCAATGCCGCATTGATCTGTTGCGCCACGCGGCGCAAAGCCGTCTGCACCTCGTCCGCGCCGAACAACGGCTCGGCATCGGCCAGAATCGCGCGCGCCCGGCTATCGCTCAGCATCACACCACCGTTTGCAGCCAGGCCGCGAATTCGCCGCGCAACTCCCGATGCTTCAACCCGAACGCCACCTGCGCCTGCAAGTAGCCGAGCTTGGAACCGCAGTCGTAGCGGATGCCGCTGAAGCGATAGGCCAGCAACCGTTCTTCGCCCATCAGCGCGGCGATACCGTCGGTAAGCTGTATTTCCCCCCCGGCGCCCGCCTGCACGCTTTGCAGATGATGGAAGATGCGCGGGGTCAGGATGTAACGTCCGACCACCGCCAGCGTGGAAGGCGCGGCCTCGGGCCTGGGTTTTTCCACGATACCGTTCACCTTCTCGATATTGACTGCGAGATTCGTGCTGCTGACGATGCCGTATTGCCTGGTATGCGCTCGCGGCACGTCCTGCACGCCGAGGATGGAACACTGATGTTGCGCGAACACGTCCGCCATCTGCTTGACGATGGGCGGCTCGCCGTCGATCAAGTCGTCGGCGAGGATCACCGCGAACGGCTCGTCCTGTATCACCGGCTGCGCGCACAGCACGGCATGGCCCAAGCCCAGCGGTTCCGCCTGGCGGATGTAGATGCAGTTCACATGCCTGGGCACGACCGACTGCACCACGCGCAGCAATTCATTCTTGCCTTGCGCCGCGAGCGAGGCTTCCAGCTCGTAAGCCTTGTCGAAGTGATCCTCGATGGCGCGTTTGTTGCGCCCGGTGATGAACACCATGTCGGTGATACCCGCCGCCACCGCCTCTTCCACCGCGTACTGGATCAGCGGCTTGTCCACGACCGGCAACATCTCCTTGGCCGTCGCCTTGGTGGCGGGCAGGAAGCGGCTGCCCATGCCGGCGACAGGAAACACTGCTTTGGTGATTTTTTTCATAATTTACGCACCTTCTTTGGCGATTTTTTCTAAGTTTTTCCTGGCTCTATCCATTCTTGCTTTAGCCTTCTTCATCTCATCCTCGGCTACCTGCATTTCACTAACAAATTGAGCAATCTTTGAATCTTTTACCCATTCCAAGACTTCCGGCATATCACTCGATTGAGCACTATTTCGCAAGCCGGACAAATCCCCCAACACTAGCTGCGTCTTATGCTTGCACCACTTACCCCAACTCCCCGCCTGGCAATTGCAATATACGTGAAGTTTCCCCAAGTCTAATTCAAAGCTCACAACATAGACCGTAACTCCATCGCTACTCATCATTTCGAATTCTTTTTTCATTTCAGATATCCAAGGCCAATTGTCCGGTCGGACTCAACAATTTTAACAAACCATCCTCATCTAAAATATTTATTTCCAGCTTCTTCGCATCTTGCAGCTTGCTTCCCGCGTTCTCGCCAGCCACCAAATAATTGGTCTTTACAGAAACACTTCCAGCTACTTTTCCACCCATCATTTCGATTTTATGTTTAGCTTCATCTCTGCTTAGGTTAGGCAAGGTTCCAGTTAACACAAAGGTCAAGCCTTCCAAGGGTAGACGTTGAGTATTTATTCGACTAGCCCCGCGATCATCCCAGTGCATACCGAATTCATGCAACTGCTTCTCAACCAATAAACAATGTTCAACCCTCTTTGTATCCTTAAAATAATCCACAACCGCTGCAGCGGCTTTCTCACCAAGCCGTTGTGAGTCAGGGGTTGGCTTTGGCATTGATAACAACTCGTCTTTACTAGCTGAAATCAACCTATTGAGCGAACCAAAATTGTCTGCCAGTCTTTCCGAAAATACTTCGGCAACGCCATTGATTTCAAGCCGTTTAATTAATTTTGCAAGAGTTGGCTCAGGCGCTTTCACATCTACAGGCTTATCTTCTTCCCAAGAAATTTTAGACTTGCGTAATTCAGCCAACACTTCCTGATTGTGCAAGTCCGAGAAAAACATATAAATTGCATTTGACACTTCTTGGCCTATATCAGGAATGAATTGCAGAACTTCTGGCAAAGCTTCCATTACCCTGTCCAGACTTCCTAAGTAACTTGCCAAATCCTTTGCTGTGCCCTCGCCCACTTCTGGAATGCCCAGTGCAAAGATAAATCGAGCCAAGCTGGTCTTTTTACTTTTTTCAATGGCATTTAGCAAATTGTTAGCAGAGAGCTCTCCCATGCGTTCGATTTTAACGAGCTGACTTAATGTCAGATGAAATATATCTGCCGGTGTTTTCACAAGAGATGAATCAACCAACTGATTCACGATCTTCTCGCCCAAACCATCAATATTCATTGCACGACGACTAGCAAAGTGAATTAACGCCTGCTTTCTTTGCGCCGGACATGTCAATCCGCCGATACACCGATATGCAGACTCTTCCGTAATGTTCGTCTTTGTTTTTAACTTTTTTTCCTTTTCAACCTTAACGACATGAGCACCACACTCTGGACAAAACTCTGGCATAACAAATTCGCGTGCTTCTAGTGGACGCCTTTCTTTAACCACCCCCACTATTTCAGGGATTACGTCGCCCGCGCGGCGCACAATCACTGTATCGCCGATACGCACATCTTTACGGCGTATTTCATCCTCATTATGCAGCGTGGCATTGCTGACGGTGGTTCCACCAACAAAAACAGGTTTCAGTCTTGCCACTGGCGTTAATGCGCCAGTGCGTCCAACCTGCACTTCAATATCTAATAACGTAGTTAATTCTTCCTGTGGCGGGTATTTATGCGCTACAGCCCAATGTGGATCGCGCGTCGCGAAACCGAGTTGCACCTGTAAACTGATGCTGTTGACCTTGTACACCACGCCATCGATGTCGAACGGCAAGCTGTCGCGCTTGGCCGCGACACGTTGGTGAAAATCCG
>JAVHQS010000156.1:0-6897 GCA_036171255.1 Gallionella sp. | reverse complement strand
CGCAGATGGCGCATGAGCTGCCGGCACGCCAATACGAAGACCTGATGACATTCTGCAATTTCATCAACCGCATCCAGGAACGCGGCGACAAGGATCCGTGCGGCGAATTGCTCGATGAGTTGTTGCGCGCGATCAACTACGAGACTTGGCTGTACGACTCGCACGATCCGCGTCAGGCCGAGGTCAAGTGGAAGAATGTCGAGGATTTCATCGGCTGGCTCAAGCGTAAAGCCGAAGCGGATGAAAAGACGTTGCTCGACATGGTGCAGACCATCGCGTTGATCAACATGCTGGAAGGCAAAGATCGGGAACCGGATGCCGTCTCGCTGTCCACGCTGCATGCCGCCAAGGGGCTGGAGTTCCCGCATGTGTTCATCATTGGCGCGGAAGAAGACATCCTGCCGTTCCGCGACAGCGACGAAAAAGGCATCGAGGAAGAGCGCCGCCTGATGTACGTCGGCATTACCCGCGCCGAGCGCAGCCTGCAGATCAGCTACTGCAACCGGCGCAAACGCGGCAAGGACTGGTTCGCCTGCGAGCCGAGCCGCTTCCTCGAAGAGATGCCGGAGAGCGCGCTGGTCTATGCCGGCGGCCACAAGGATGCCGCGCCCACAGTGACACGGGAAGAGGGAAAAGATAAGCTGGCGCGCCTGAAGGCGATGCTGAACAAGGAGGCGGTTTAATGCTGAGCTACCGCCATGCCTTCCATGCCGGCAATCACGCCGATGTGCTGAAACACTTTGTCGAAGTGCAGTTGCTGCGCTACCTGGCTCAAAAGCCCAAGCCTTTCTGGTACATCGATACCCATGCCGGAGCGGGCTGCTATGCGTTGGACAGTGGCTATGCGACGCAGAACGCCGAGTATGAGAGCGGCATCGCGCGGTTGTGGCAGCGCGACGATCTGCCCGAACCGCTGGCGGAGTATGTGGCGCTGGTAAAGCGCATCAATCCCGACGGACAGATGAAGCTGTATCCCGGTTCGCCGCTGGTCGCGCTGGCGCTGTTGCGCGAACAAGACCGGATGCGGCTGTTCGAGCTGCATCCGGCCGACAGCGAACTGTTGCAGCAAAATTTTGCCGGGCACGGCGCACAGGTGCTGATGCAGACCGCCGATGGCTTCGGCGCGCTGAAAGCCCTGTTGCCGCCGCCGCCGCGCCGCGCGCTGGTGCTGATCGATCCGCCATATGAAGACAAGCAGGATTATCAGCGTGTGGTGACGGCGTTGCGCGAGGGGCTGAAACGATTCGCCAACGGGGTATATGCGGTGTGGTACCCGCAATTGCAGCGCGCCGAGGCGCGGCAGTTGCCGGAACAGCTCAAACAACTGCCGGTGAACGGTTGGCTGCATGTCGCGCTCAGCGTGCAGGCGCCCAGTGCGGACGGTTTTGGCATGCATGGCAGCGGCATGTTCGTGCTCAACCCGCCGTGGACGCTGTACGGTGTGTTGCAGGAAGTGATGCCGTATCTGGTCAGACAACTGGGGCAAGACGCGCAGGCGACGTTCATACTGGAACGGCAGGAGAACTAGCGCGGCTTGTATAATCGAGGCGTTTTTTCAATTCAAAACAATCAGGAAAAGCATGGCTACTTCGCATACATGGAATTTCTTTCGCGCGGGCGGTTTCGATCAGGTGCAACTGGATAGCGGGGCCGATCTGCTGGCACTTAAAGATCTGGATCAAAAGTTGTGGGTGGCGCTGAGTTGCCCGACGCGCGGCATCGAGTTCGATAGCAAGACGCTGGATATGATCGACAGCGATGCGGATGGACAGGTACGCGCCAACGAGGTGCTGGCGGCTATCGCATGGGCGGGCGGGTTGCTGAAAGATGCCGATTTGCTGGTCAATGGATCGGATCATTTGGCGCTGACCGACATCGACGACAGCAGCGCAGAGGGCAAGCAGGTGTATGCCTCCGCATGGCACATCCTGAGAAGCCTCGGCAAGTCCGCTGCGACCAGGATTTCTCTGGCGGATATGGATGACATCGAAAAATTCGTGGCAGGCATGGAATTCAATGGCGACGGGGTGATTTGCGCAAAACAGATCGCTGATGCCGGATTGCGCGCAGCGGTCGAGGACATCATCAAGTGCTGCGGCCCGGTGGCGGACTTGAGCGGGGAAGCCGGAATCAGTCAGGACATCTCTGACCAGTTCTTTGCCGAAGCGGCCGCCTATTCGGATTGGCACGCCAACAGCGAAGCCGATGTGGCAATCCTGTTGTTGGGTGAAAAAACGCAAGGGGCGGCAGATGCCTATCATGCAGTCAAAGACAAGGTCGGCGACTATTTCACGCGTTGCCGGTTGGCGGCCTACGATGCACGCGCAACCCTGCCGTTGAGCCGTTCTGCCGAGGATTATCAGCAACTCGCCGCGCAAAGTCTGTCGGCGCAAAGCGAGGAAGTGGCCAATTTTCCACTGGCGACGGTGGGGGCGAACAAGGCGTTGCCGCTGCGATCCGGCATCAATCCCGCATGGCAAGACAAGCTGGCAGGGCTGCGTGAACTGGTCATCGTACCGCTGCTGGGTGATAAGGAAAGTCTGAACGCTTCGGAATGGGCCGTGCTGTGCACCAAGTTCGCAGCGTTTGAAACCTGGCAAGCGGGAAAGCCAGCGACCCGTGTCGAGCAACTTGGCATCAAGCGCATCCGCGAGATTCTCCACAGCAGACATCAGGCGGCGATCAATGACCTGATCGGCCAGGACAAGGCGGTGGAGGACGAGGTCAAGGCGACCCGCTCGGTGGAAAGGCTGCTGCGCTACAACCGCGATCTGTTCGGTCTGGTGAACAACTTCGTGTCGTTCCGCAATTTCTACACCGGCCAGGACAAGGCGATATTCCAGGTCGGCACGCTGTATCTGGATGGGCGCAGTTGCGAGCTGTGCGTCAAGGTAGAGGACGTCGCAAAACATGCCAGCTTTGCCAACATGAGCGGCGTCTGCCTGGCGTATTGCGAGTGTGCGCGCAATGGCGGCGCGGAAAAAATGAGCATCGCTGCGGCCTTCACGGCAGGCGACTCGGATTTTCTGATGGCCGGGCGAAACGGCATTTTCTACGACCGCAAGGGTCAGGACTGGAATGCGACCATCGTGCGCATCGTCGATCATCCGATCAGCATCCGTCAGGCGTTCTGGTCACCCTACAAGAAACTCGCCAAGATGATCAGCGAGCAGATGCAAAAACTGGCCGCGTCAAAGGCAAGCTCGGTGGAAGATAATATGCTCAGGGCGGTGGCGGATAGCAGCAAGACGCCGGTTGCTGCGCCACCCGCACCTGCCAAGCCGCCTTTTGATGTGGGCAAGTTCGCCGGTATTTTTGCGGCGATCGGATTGGCGGTCGGCGCGATCGGCGGCATTCTCGCTTCGGTCGTCAGCGGTGTATTGGGACTGAAGTTATGGCAGATACCGCTCGCGCTGCTGGGTTTGATGTTGCTGGTCTCCGGCCCGTCGATGGGGATGGCTTGGTTTAAGCTGAAGAAACGCAACCTCGGTCCGATACTGGATGCCAGCGGTTGGGCGATCAATGCACGGGTGCGTATCAATATCCCATTTGGCGCATCGCTAACCGGTCTGGCCGATTTGCCAGAAGGGGCGCATCGTTCGCTGGCCGATCCGTTCGCCGATCAAAAACCGGTGTGGCCCTACTATGTGGGGATTGCGGCGGGTATCTGTTCGCTGGTCGGCCTGTGGTATATCGGCTTCTTCGGGCATCATTAAATGATGTCGTTTTCCATGGATTGCCGCCATTGTCCGCGCCTGGCGGGATTCCTCGACCAGGTGCGCATTGCGCATCCTGACTACCACGCGTTGCCAGTCAGTTCGTTCGGTGAGACAGACGGCAAGTTCCTGATCGTTGGCCTGGCTCCCGGGATGCACGGTGCGAATCGCACCGGTCGGCCATTCACCGGCGATTATGCCGGCAATCTGTTGTATGGCTCGCTGCACAAACACGGCTTTGCGAGCCGTGCCGAGCCGCTGGATGCAATCGGGAATGCCAATCAGGCTCTGAGCTTGCATGGCTGCCGTATCACCAACGCGGTGCGCTGCCTGCCGCCGCAGAACAAGCCGGAACCTCTCGAAGTGAAGGCCTGTAATAGTTATGTCGCCGAAGAGTTGGCAGTGTTGCCGCAGGGCGCAGCGATATTGGCACTCGGCACGATCGCCCATCAGGCGGTGCTGATGGCATTGCAACTGCGCAAGAGCGACTTTGCCTTTGCGCATGGCGCGCAGCACATGCTGCCCAATGGGTCGACGTTGTTCGACAGCTACCATTGCAGCCGCTACAACACCCAGACCAAACGCCTGACCACGGCGATGTTCGAGGCGGTCATCGGGAATATCGCCAAACATCTTGGGTGACTATCTTGAACACAGGGAAGTTCGACCCCAAACCTATCCTCGACAGCCTCCCGTTGCTGCCAGGCGTATATCGTTATTTCGATAGCAAAGGCGAGGTACTGTATGTCGGCAAGGCCAAGCAACTCAAAAAGCGCGTCTCGTCCTATTTCCAGAAGACCAATATCTCGCCGCGCATCCGCTTGATGGTATCGCACATTGCGCGTATCGAAACCACCGTCACGCGCTCGGAAGCTGAGGCGTTACTGCTCGAAAACAACCTGATAAAATCATTAAGACCCCGCTATAACATATTGTTCAGGGACGATAAATCATATCCGTATATCGTGTTAACGGGGGATGAGTTCCCGCGTCTGACCTACTATCGCGGCACGCCCAATCGTCAGCATCAATACTTCGGTCCGTACCCCAATTCGTATGCGGCGAAGGAAAGCATCCAGCTATTGCAAAAGATTTTCCGTATCCGCACCTGCGAGGACAGCGTGTTCAACAATCGCACCCGTCCCTGCCTGCTGCACCAGATCCATCGCTGCACCGCACCTTGCGTGAAGCTGGTTTCTGCCGAAGATTATCGGGCCGACATCCGTAATGCGGTGCTGCTTCTGCAAGGCCGTCATCAGGAGGTCGAGCAGACCCTGCGCGGCGCGATGGAACTTGCGGCAGAACAGCAGCATTACGAGCAGGCCACCGCCTTGCGCGACCAATTGCGCGCGTTGCACACCGTGCAGCAAAAGCAATTCGTCGAATCCACCGGCGGCACAACGGATGCCGACATCATCGCGCTGGCGCAATCCGAAAGACTTGTGGCCGGGCACCCGCAAGATAGGCTGGTCTGCGTGAATCTGGCGATGGTGCGCGGCGGACGGCATCTGGGCGACAAGAGTTTTTTCCCGGAACACGCCGATGATATGACGGCAGATGAGATCGTGCAGGCTTTCATCGCACAGCATTACCTTGATCGCAGCGTTCCGCCGTTGCTGGTACTAGGTGCGGGCTGGGACGACGAAACGCTGGCGCAACTACTCAGCGAACAGGCAGGACATGCTGTGCAGATCAGCCAGGCGGGAAGCGGCGAACGCAAGCAGTGGCTGGAAATGGCGCAGCGCAATGCGCTGCTGGCCTTACAGCAACGCGCTACGCAGCAGGGCGGGCAGAAGCTGCGTCTGGACAGGCTGCGCGCATGGCTGGATATACCGGATCTGCAGCGCATCGAGTGTTTCGACATCAGTCACACCATGGGCGAAGCGACGGTGGCTTCCTGCGTGGTGTATGAGAATCTCGACATGCGTTCTACGCAATATCGCCGCTACAACATCCCTGTCTTGAGCCAAGTCGAAGGGCCTGCCCTGGGCTCCGTCGAAGGGAGCGGGATTGCCCCAGGCGACGACTACGCGGCCATGAGGCTGGCGTTGACGCGCCGTTATCAGAAACTGGCAGAAGGTGAGGGCGCAAGGCCCGACCTGATCCTGATTGACGGAGGTTTGGGGCAATTGCATACCGCAATGGAAGTGATGCGGGAATTGGGTTTGAACGATCTGGCGCTGGTCGGCGTAGCCAAAGGCGAAGAACGCAAGGCCGGTCTGGAGCAGTTGATCTTCCCCGACGGCACGGCAAAACAGCTACGCAGCGACGATCCGGCATTGCATTTGATCCAGCAAATACGCGATGAAGCGCATCGCTTCGCCATCACCGGGCATCGCGCCAAGCGCGGCAAAGCGCGCACCGCATCCAGTCTTGAGGAAATCAGCGGGGTAGGGGACAAACGGCGGCGCAACTTGCTGACTCACTTCGGTGGGCTGCGTGAAGTAGCGCAGGCCAGCGTCGAACAACTGTGTCAGGTAGAGGGAATCAGCAAAGCGCTTGCTGAAAAGATTTATCAGCAGCTACACTAGCCGCATGCCGCTCAACATCCCTAATCTGTTCACCTGGTTAAGAATCCTGCTCATTCCGGTATTCGTCACGGCTTTTTATTTATCCGACGATACGCTTAGCCCGCATCTCAAAAATCTGGTCAGCACCGGCGTGTTCCTGTTGGCGGCGATTACCGATTGGCTGGATGGCTATCTGGCGCGCAAATTGAACCAATCTTCCGCATTTGGCGCTTTCCTCGATCCCGTCGCCGACAAGCTGATGGTGGCGGCAGCGTTGATCGTATTGGTCAGGTTAGGGCGCGCCGATGCCATTATTTCCTTCATCATCATCGGTCGCGAGATCACCATCTCCGCGCTGCGCGAATGGATGGCGAAAATGGGTGAAAGCAAGAGTGTTGCGGTCTCCATGCTGGGCAAGATCAAAACCACGTTCCAGATGATCGCGATATCGCTGCTGTTGTATCACGAACATCTGCTGGCGCTTGATTGCCAGATGATCGGGGCACTGCTGCTGTATCTTGCCGCATTGCTTACCTTGTGGTCGATGGGCTACTACATGATGTTGGCCATGCCGCAATTAAAAAAATCCAACAACTAAATTGATTTCTCGGCGTGCGTCTGTATAATGCGCAGCCTTCGGGGTGTAGCGTAGCCTGGTAGCGCGCCTGCTT
>JAVHQS010000155.1:0-1408 GCA_036171255.1 Gallionella sp. | reverse complement strand
ATCTATTGCAATAAAACTCACAGCGCCGGAATGACGAACACCAAAATCAATCATGTTGTCCGAACCATTTCTTAGCATGCTCTACATCCGATGCGATCTGGCGCGTCAGCGCGCCCACACCGGAAAATTTTTCTTCATCGCGCAGCTTTTGCAAGAACTCCACGCGCAAATGTTTGTTATAAATCTGTTGCGCAAACTCGAACAGATGCACTTCCAATACCGGCTTGGCATCGTGCTTCACCGTCGGTCGCACCCCCAGACTCGCCACTCCCTGCAACACACCCATCCCCTCGGCATGCGCCTGCACCACGAAGATGCCGGACAACGGCGGGCGATTGTGCCTGAGTTGCAGATTCGCCGTCGGAAAGCCCAACTTGCTCCCCATCCCGTCGCCGTGCACCACCCGTCCGCTGATGCTGTAATGCCGCCCCAGATAATGCTGCGCGGTGCGCACCTGCCCGGCCGCCAAAGCCGTGCGTATCGCCGTGCTGGAAATCCGCACCCCGTCATGCATCACGCTATGCACCGCCCGCACAGCAAAGCCCTGCTCCGCCCCGATCTTTTCCATCAGCGCGAAATCGCCGGCGCGCCCGCTGCCGAAGCGGAAGTCGTCGCCGATCAACACGAATTTCGCCGACAACTTTTCATGCAGTGCGTGAATGAAATCCGCCGCGCTCATCTGCGCGAAATGCGCATCGAAGCGGCAAATATGCACGCGATCGACACCCATCACGGCAAACAACTCCAGCTTCTCGCGCAGACTGGTCAGCCGGGCCGGGGCCTGCTGCGGCGTAAAAAATTCGCGCGGATGCGGCTCGAAGATCACCACCGCCGTTTGCAAGCCGCGCGCTTGCGCCGCGATACGCAACTCGTTCAGCAACGCCTGATGGCCCAGATGCACCCCGTCGAAATTACCGATGGTGAGCGCAACAGGCTGTGGGGCGAGCAACGGTGTGTTTGGGGAATATAGTCCGCGTAGAATCTGCATAGGGGCGGAATTATACCGTGAGATGATTGGACAACGCATGTCCGGATACGAGGAAAGAACACCATGCCGGAATATCCGCAGGCAGCACTGGATTTCATGAACCGCGACCTCGCGGGATTCGTCGCGCTGCGCGAGGAACTGTTGACTCTATTGGCGCGGCAGGCAAGCCATACCGAGGTGGACGCGCTGCCGGCCGAACTGTTGCGACACACCCGCCATCACTTCGCCGAGGAAGAACGGCAGATGCAGGAATCCCGCTTCCCACCCTACCCCATGCACAAGATGGAGCATGGCCGCGTGCTGGCGGAACTGGAGAAGCGCATCGCCCAGTGGCAGCAACAACGCGATGTGGAAAGCTTACGGGATTTTGCGGAAGTCGCGCTGGCCGACTGGTTCGTCAATCACGTCGGCATGATGGAT
>JAVHQS010000154.1:0-6925 GCA_036171255.1 Gallionella sp. | reverse complement strand
TTGCCGTGCTCCATACCCTTGCCGTGCTCCATACCCTTGCCGCGATACACGTCGAACAGCGCGACTTCTACCACGTTGGGCGCAGCAGCCTGCCGCATCGCATCCAGCAGCATTTGCACGCTGACCGTCTCATCCACCACTACGGCCAGATCGCGGCGCACCGGAGGAAAGCGGGACACCTCGACAGCCTTGGGTAATTTCGCCTGCAACAGTGCAGTCTGGCCGACCTCGAACCACTGCACGGGTTGCGGCAGATCGTGCTGCTGCTGCCATTGCGGATGCAGTTCACCGATCCAACCGATGGCTAACCCGTCCAGCAGGATGCGCGCCGAACGTCCCGGATGCGAAGCCGGATGAACCGCCGCCTCGAAGTGCAGCATACGCGGTGCGAACAGCGCTTCGATGTCGCCCTTCACATCATAGAAATCCACGTTGCGCGCCGCAGCACCCCATTGCTCAGACAACGCCGCACCGTATGCCAGCCCTGCCACTCGCTCATGCTGCACATAGCTTCCGCCCCCGGCGATGAAACAGCCGCCGACCTCGAACAGCCGCACGCGCGGTTGTTTGCGCGCAAGGTTGCTGCGCAACGCGCCCAACAGACCGCCCAACAGACTGCTGCGCATCACGCTCATCTGGCTGGCAATAGGATTCTTCAGCGCGATGGGCGCAGCATTACCGCACAGGTCGCGTTCCCATTCCGCTTCCACGAAGGCGTAATTGATGGTTTCCTGATAATCACGCTGCACCAGCGCTTGGCGCAGTTTCGCCAACGGGCGCTGCGACTCGTTCAGCGGCAACATGCCCATACGTGCCTGCGGTGGCACAGGCCGGATATTTTCATAGCCATGGACGCGTGCGATCTCTTCGATCAGGTCTTCTTCGATCGCGATGTCGAAACGATAACTGGGCGGGATCACCAGAAACTCATCTCCCTGTTGCTTGAACACCATACCCAGGCGCGACAATATCTGCGCGATCTCATCGCACGCCAACGCCACACCCAGCACGCGCCGCACTCTCGCGGTACGCAGCTTCACCGCATGACGCAGCGGCAAATCGCCGCACACTTCAGTCACCGCACCCGCCTGGCCGCCGCAGATTTCCAGGATCAACTGCGTGGCGCGTTCCAGTGCCACTTGGGTCGCCGCAAAGTCCACGCCGCGCTCGAAACGATAGGAAGAATCCGAACCAAAACCGAGGCGGCGAGATTTACCGGCGATCACGCCGGGAGCAAAGAACGCGCTCTCCAGAAAGATGTCGGCGGTCGCATCGTCCACCGCGCTGTCCGCCCCGCCCATCACGCCAGCCAGCGCGACCGGAGCGTTACCATCGGCGATCACCAGCATGTCGTCTTGCAGATCTACCGTCTGCTCGTTGAGCAACTTCAGACTTTCACCGGCACGCGCGAAACGCACTTCGATGTCGCCGTGCAGTTTGTCCAGATCGAATGCGTGCAGTGGCTGCCCAAGTTCCAGTAACACGTAGTTGGCCACATCGACCAATGCGCTGATACTGCGCAGGCCGCAACGTTCCAGACGCTGCACTATCCAGACCGGTGTCGCGGCTTTGGCATTCACACCGGCGATGACCCGTCCGGTATAACGCGGGCAGGCTGCTGGCGCAGCGACCTTGACGGTGACGCTACGCTCGCTGCCTTGAGTGCTGACCGCCGCGGGAACGCCTTGCAGCGGCGCGCCGGTCAGCGCGGCCACCTCGCGCGCGATACCGTTCAACGACAGGCAGTCGCTGCGATTCGGCGTCAGTTTGAGCGTGATCAGATGATCGTCCAGATCGAGATGTTCGCGGATGCTCTGACCGACCACCGCATCAGATGACAGTACCAGCAACCCGTCACTCTCCTCCGCCAAACCGAGCTCCTTGTCCGAGCACATCATGCCGAATGAAGCGATGCCGCGCACCTTGGCCTGCTTGATCTCGATGCCCGGCAACTTTGCGCCGACCAGCGCGCACGGAGCCTTCATGCCCACCGTCACATTCTGCGCGCCGCACACGATAACCAGCGGCTCGGCCTGCCCGACATCCACCGTCAATACGTTCAGCCGGTCGGCATCGGGATGTTTGTCTTTGGTCAGCACCTGCGCCACCACGACCTTGTCGAAAGCGGGTGCGACCGGCGTCCGCTCTTCCACTTCCAGACCGGCCATGGTCAACAGATGCGCCAGTTCCTCGCCGGACAATGCGGGATGGACGAGAGTGCGCAACCAGGATTCGGAAAATTGCATGTTCAGTTCAGACGAATTGTTTTAGGAATTGCAGATCGTTCTCGAAGAACAACCGCAGATCGTTCACGCCATAGCGCAGCATGGCCAGGCGCTCGACGCCGAAGCCGAAAGCGAAGCCGATGTATTTTTCGCTGTCGATGCCGACATGCTTGAGCACGTTGGGATGCACCATGCCGCAGCCCGCCACTTCGAGCCACTTGCCTTGGCGCGGCCCGCTGGCGAACGCCAGGTCGATCTCCGCCGACGGCTCGGTGAACGGGAAGAACGAGGGACGGAAACGCACCTGCATTTCGGTAGTCTCGAAATAGTTCTGCAGGAAATCGGCGATCACGCCTTTGAGGTCGGCGAAGCTCACGCGCTCGCCGATCCACAGTCCTTCGACCTGATGGAACATCGGCGAATGGGTCGCATCGGAGTCCACGCGATAGACACGCCCCGGCGCGATGATGCGGATATCCGGCATGCTCTCCAGATGCCGGTACTTTTCCATGTGCGCTTGCATGTAGCGGATCTGGATCGGCGAAGTGTGGGTGCGCAACACGTGCTGGTCATCGATATAGAATGTGTCGTGCATCGCACGCGCCGGATGGTCTTCCGGGATATTCAACGCAGTGAAGTTGTAGAAATCGTTTTCGATCTCCGGACCTTCAGCGACGGCGAAGCCGATGGAATGGAACAGGGTTTCGATACGCTCCAGCGTGCGCGTGACCGGATGCAATCCGCCCACGCCGCAACCGCGTCCCGGCAAGGTCACATCCAGCGCTTCCGCCGCCAGCCTGCCTTGTAGCGCTTGCTGCTGAAGAGCATCACGACGCGCATTCAGCGCGGTTTCGATCTGTTGCTTGACCTGATTGATGCGCGCACCCGCTGCCGGACGATCCTCGGCGGACAATTTCCCCAAACCCTTCAACAGGCCGGTAAGACTGCCTTCCTTGCCGAGATAACGCGCCTTGGCATTTTCCAGTTCCACTGCGTCATCTATCGCAGAAAAACATCGCAGTGCGTCATCGAGAATATTTTGTAGTTCTTGCATCAGACATTACCCAAACAAAAAAGGAGGCATGAAGCCTCCTTTTTGATGCAGTGTGAAAATTACACGCCGAGACCGGCTTTGGCTTGCACCACGAATTGTGCAAACGCAGCCTTGTCGAACACAGCGATGTCTGACAACACCTTGCGGTCAACCTGGATCGATGCTTTCTTCAGGCCGTTCATAAATACGCTGTAGGTCATGCCCTGTTCACGCGCTGCTGCATTGATACGCGCGATCCACAAAGTACGGAACTGGCGCTTCTTCTGGCGACGATCGCGGTAGGAATATTGTCCCGCTTTCATCACCGCCTGTTTGGCGATACGGTAGACGTTCTTGCGGCGACCGCGATAACCCTTGGCCTGCGCCAATACCTTCTTGTGGCTGGCGCGTGCTACTACTCCACGTTTTACTCTTGGCATGGTCTGCTCCTTATGCGTAAGGCATCATGGCGCGAACCGATGCTGTATTGGTTGCGTGGACTTCAGCCGTGCCGCGTAGCTGACGCTTGTTCTTGGTAGTCTTCTTGGTCAGGATATGACGCTTGAACGCTTGCGAGCGCTTGACGCTACCACCGGCGCGAACCTTGAAACGCTTGGCTGCGCCGCTTTTGGTTTTCATCTTAGGCATAACTACTCCTTAAGTTATGGTGCGAGGTGTTTTCCGGCTGGAAAAACTTGATGACCCATACACCACTTTTTGTCGGGGAACATTTGCTGCTATGCCGCTTCGACCATCCCCTTGCTGTCGAAACGACTTGAACCGTTATTTCTTGCTTCAACCTACTTTTTGCCGCCCTTGGGAGACAACACCATCACCATCTGACGGCCTTCCATCTTCGGGAATTGCTCGACTACGCCATACTCCAGCAAGTCGGCCCTGACGCGCTCGATCAAGCGCATACCGATTTCCTGATGGGCCATTTCACGACCGCGAAAACGCAGCGTGATCTTGGTCTTGTCGCCATCGCCCAGAAACTTGATCAGGTTGCGCAACTTGATGTTGTAGTCACCTTCATCCGTACCCGGACGAAACTTGATCTCCTTGATCTGAACCTGTTTCTGCTTGAGCTTGGCTTCATGCTGCTTCTTGCTCTCGGCATATTTGAATTTGCCGATATCCATGATCCGGCAAACCGGCGGATCAGCTAACGGCGAGATCTCCACCAAATCCAACTCTGCTGCATCTGCCAAACGCAACGCTTCTGCGATGGACACAATCCCGAGGGGCTCTTTTTCGACACCAATGAGTCGCACCTGCGGTGCGGTAATCATCTCATTGATGCGGTGCGATTTATCTTGTGCTATTTCAATATCTCCACTTAAACAATACTAAGCCGTGCTACCCGCTTCCATCTCGGATACCAAACGCTGAAGCAAGGCTTCCAACGTCATTTGCCCGAGATCTTCACCACTACGGGAACGCACGGCCACCAAACCCCCAGCCACTTCCTTATCGCCAACGATCAGCTGATAAGGTAATTTCTGCAGGCTATGTTCACGGATTTTATAGGTAATCTTCTCATTGCGCAAATCCAATTGCACACGCAGCCCTGCTTCACGCAAAGCCTTGCCGACTTGTAGCGCATATTCCTCTTGCGCCTGCGAGATATTCATCAGCACCACCTGGATCGGCGACAGCCATAACGGGAACGCGCCGGCGTGGTGCTCGATCAGAATGCCGATGAAGCGCTCCATCGAACCGAGAATGGCGCGATGCAGCATCACCGGGGGTTTGCGGCTGTTATCCTCGTCGACGAACTCGGCATCCAGACGCACCGGCAGGTTGAAATCCAGCTGGATCGTACCGCACTGCCACAAACGACTGAGGCTGTCTTTCAGCGTGAACTCGACCTTCGGGCCGTAGAACGCACCCTCGCCCGGCTGGATTTCATATTCCAGACCGTTTTGCTGCAACGCCGAGGCCAGACCAGCCTCGGCCTTGTCCCAAGTCTCATCGGAGCCGACCCGCTTGTCCGGACGCGTGGACAGCTTGACGATCACTTCGTTGAAACCGAAATCGCGATACACTTCGTTCAGCATCACGATGAAACGCGACACCTCGGACTGAACCTGCCCTTCGGTACAGAAAATATGCGCATCGTCCTGCGTAAAACCGCGCACCCGCATCAAGCCGTGCAGCGAACCGGATGTCTCGTTGCGATGGCAGGAGCCGAACTCCGCCAGGCGCAACGGCAGATCGCGATAACTGTGCAGGCCGTGGTTATAGATCTGCACATGCCCCGGACAGTTCATCGGCTTCACCGCGTAGTCGCGATTCTCCGAAGCGGTGGTGAACATGTTGTCGTGGTAATTTTCCCAGTGGCCGGACTTCTCCCACAGCGTGCGGTCCATGATGGTCGGCGTGCGCACCTCTTTATAGTCGTGCTCGCGGAACTTGCGGCGCATGTATTGCTCGACTTCCTGCCACAGCGTCCAGCCCTTGGGATGCCAGAACACCATACCCGGCGATTCGTCCTGCATGTGGAACAGATCGAGCTGCTTGGCCAGCTTGCGGTGATCGCGCTTCTCGGCCTCTTCGATCTGATGCAGATAGGCATCCAGTTCCTCTTTCTTCGCCCATGCCGTGCCGTAGATGCGCTGCAGCATCTCGTTCTTCGAATCGCCGCGCCAGTACGCGCCCGCCAGCTTCATCAGCTTGAAGGCCTTCAGCTTGCCGGTAGACGGCACGTGCGGTCCGCGGCACAGATCGGTGAAATCGCCTTCGGTGTACAGCGACACATCCTGATCGGCCGGAATGGATTCGATGATCTCGGCTTTGTAAGCCTCGTTGATACTCTTGAAATAGCTCACTGCCTCGTCGCGCGGCAACACCTTGCGCGTCACCGGGATGTCGCGCTTGGCGAGCTCCGCCATGCGCTTCTCGATCGCTGCAAGGTCTTCCGGTGTGAACGGGCGCTTGTAGGAAAAATCGTAGAAGAAACCGTTCTCGATGACCGGTCCGATGGTCACCTGCGCGTCGGGAAACAACTCTTTCACCGCGTAAGCCAGCAAGTGCGCGGTGGAATGGCGGATGATCTCCACACCGTCCGCATCCTTGTCGGTGATGATTGCCAGCGCGGTATCCTGCTCGATCAGATGCGAGGTATCCACCAGTTGACCGTCCACCTTGCCGGCCAGCGCGGCCCGCGCCAAGCCCGCGCCGATGCTGAGCGCGACGTCGGCGACAGTGACAGCTTGCGCGAAGCTGCGCTGCGAACCATCCGGCAAAGTAATCACTGGCATAAATCTTCTTTCCAAAAAAACGAAAGTGCGGCAATGCCGCACCCAAAATATCGATCAGCAAGGTTGGTCTCGAACCAACGCCACCCTATCGTGTGAACCGTCATGCAACCCTGCTGCGACGGCATTCTGCGGCCGCGATTATCCCACAACCACGCTGAGAACGGCAAGATGATGAAGCGCGCTCATATCGAGTTCCATGCAGCACGGGCGCATCGAACGGCTGCCCGTTTTTTGCTCCAACCGTGTTGGGGCGTACCCTGCCGGGAATGCCGTTGTTTTTGGCATCCTGGGAGAATCAGAATTTGAGGTTGACCGGCAATGGCAAAATCACTATGATGCGCACCTCTTCATTCCCTGATAGCTCAGTCGGTAGAGCGACGGACTGTTAATCCGCAGGTCCCTGG
>JAVHQS010000153.1:0-1414 GCA_036171255.1 Gallionella sp. | reverse complement strand
AAGGCGATGCCGCCCAAGCTGGTCACCGACAAGGGCGACCACATCGTGATCCGTCCGCTGGCCTATTGCGCCGAAAAGGACATCGCGCGTTATGCGCGCGGCATGGAGTTCCCGATCATCCCGTGCAACCTGTGCGGCTCGCAGGAGAACCTGCAACGGCAGAACATCAAGGAAATGCTCACCAACTGGGAGCGGCAATATCCGGGGCGTACGCAAACCATCTTCACCGCCATGCAGAACGTAAAACCTTCACATTTGCTGGATACGCAATTGTTCGATTTCGTGAACCTGCAACTGGGCGACCATGTCGTCGAAGGGGATATCGCCTTCGACCTCGCCGAGTAAACGACGATTGTCCGGCTGGTGAATTAGCGGTAGCATTAGCCGCACGCGTCGATCAGGGGCTCAGCATGAACCGCAAACAGAAGATCGCATTATGGGTGGGGCTGTTCAACTTGGCTTTGCTGCTGCTGTTTCCGCCGTTCGATGCCTTCTCGTTCACCGATGTCAAAACGCCGATCTTCGCGGGTTTTCATTTCATCTTCTCAAGCGCCAAGAACGAAGCCATCAATACCGATGTGCTGTTCCTCGAAAACGTGGTGTTGCTGGTGAATGTGGCGATCGCCTGGCTGCTGCTGCGCGATGACGCGCATGTCCCCGGCACCAGGCGGCATTTCAATTACCAGAACGCCATCCTGCTGGTGGTCGCAGCCAACCTCACGGTGATCCTGCTGTTCCCGCCCTTCGAATATTTCTACGCGATCACCAGCGCGCTGCTGCCGACCTTCCAGGGGTTCTACTTCATCTTTGCGGCGGGCCCGATGCTCACCATCGTCACGCCGATACTGTATCTGGAAGTGATCTTTGTGTTGTTCAACGGCGCGGTGCTTTGGCTGTTATTCAGGCAGGAAAAGGTAAAGGAGCTTACTCCGCAGCAAGCCATGGAGCTGATGCGCGAACTGAGCGGCAAGCAGCGTAAATAATCCCGGTTGTAGGTTGGGTTAGGCAAGGCCGTAACCCAACAACATAAATAATTCCCCTGGGTCTATTGGACAAGAGTGTTGGGTTACGCAATAAAGCTGCTAACCCAACCTACACCGCAACCTTGAAGATCACCTTGCGAATCTGGCCGCTACCCACCAGCGGCGCATGCGCATCCTCCGGGAAGAAGATACAGAAATGATCCGGCGGCACGGCGATCCATGATGCAGGTGCATCGAGGAAGAACTGGATGTCCTTCTCATCGCTGTAATCGCTCACCGGGTTGTGGCAATCCGCCAGCGGTTTCCATCCCATCGTCTCATCACCTTCCAATACCAATTGGATATCGATGTAACGGCGATGCGCTTCCAGCTTGGCCATCTCGCGCGTGCGTCCCGGCACCTGCTCCACGATAGCGATCAGGTCTTCACCG
>JAVHQS010000152.1:25032-26951 GCA_036171255.1 Gallionella sp. | reverse complement strand
GTCGTGTTCCTCAACGATCTGCGCCACCGGAAGAACACCGCGCTCAAATTGCGTTTCCCATTGGCCGAAAATGCCAATACCCTTGCCTGGCCGGCCAGCCGTGCCGCACGGGGCGAGACCGGGGTCGTGGAAGCGTTGGATTACCGCAGCAAACCGGTGTTCGCCTATACCCAGGCTGTGCCCGACACGCCCTGGGGGCTGGTCGCCAAAATCGACCGGGATGAAGCGATGGCGCATGTGCTGCGCCAGCAGAACATCGCCATACTGATCACCGCCTTGTTCATCGCGCTTACCGGAATAATGATCCGGCTGTGGTGGCTCAGGCAGGAAGCCGAGCGGCAGGCGCACGAGCAGTTAAAGCAGACAGCTGCTGCGCTGCGTGAGAGCGAACAGCGCCTGCACATGGCGCTCGATTCCGCGCACATGGGTGTGTGGGATCTCGATCTGAACACCGGTAAGCTGTTCTGGTCTCCCGATATCTTCCGTTTGCTCGGGATGGAATATTCCGAGCCCAGTCTGGAAGCGTTCAGGAAACAGATACACCCGGCCGACCAAGAAAAAGTCCAGGCGGCATTCGAACAGGCGATCAGGGATAACACCGGATACATCGCCGAATTCCGTTACGGCCAACCGGGGAGCGCACTGTGCTGGCTGGAGGATCGCGGCGAAGTCCATTACGACGAGGCCGGCAAGCCTGCGCGCGTGGTCGGCACGGTGCAGGACATCACCGGGCGCAAGATCATCGATAAAGGGCTGCGCCTGCTTACCACGGAATTGAGCGTCGTTTCCGGCGAGACCTTTTACGTTGAACTGGTGCGCGATCTGGCCGGGATACTCGAGGTGGACTCCGCCTTCATCTGCGACATCGTCGCGGAAAAACCCGGAGACCTGCGCACGCTGGCGCTGTTCCTGGATGGCGACATCAAGGACAACGTCCAGTATGCCAAGGCCGGCACGCCGTGCGAATTCGTCGAAAAAGACCATGCGGCCGTTTTCCAGACCGGGGCGTCACAGCGTTTCCCGAACGACCCGCTGATCGTCGACAACGGCATCGAATGTTATGCCGCCTATCCGTACCATGATGCGTCCGGCACCATGCTGGGGCATCTCGGCGTGATGGATCGCAGGCCGCTGCATAGTCCGGAGCTGGTGGTCAACCTGCTCAAGCTGTTCGCCATGCGCATCTCGACCGAGTTGCAGCGCCAGCGTGCCGAACAGCAGTTCGCGGAGATCTTCGAATTCGCGCCGGACGCCATCGTCATGACGGATCAGGAAGGCGTCATCACGCTGGTCAACCGTCAGGCCGAAAAACTGTTCGGCTACTCGAGCGTCGAGCTGGTCGGACAGGTGATCGATCTGTTGATGCCGCATGATATGGCGAACGAGCATCGCAACCTGCGCCAGAGATTCCTCAACAGCGCCATGAGGCCGTTGCGGCAGGGGGCAGCAGAACGCCGTTCGGAACATAGCAACAATCTCCGTGGCATAAGCAAAGACGGCAGAATCTTCCCGGTGGATATCTCGCTGAGCCCGATGCGGGGGCCGAACGGCATGGTGATCGCCGCCGCCGTGCGCGACGTCACCGAGCGCCAGCAAGTGCTGGAGCAACTGCGCAGCACCGCCAGCGAACTGGAACGGGCCAATGCGCAGATCGAGGCGGAGCGGGCGCAACTGGCCGACCGGGTGACCGAACGCACCGCGCAACTGCTGTCTGCGAACCGGGCCAAGGACTCGTTCCTGGCCACCATGAGCCACGAGATCCGCACTCCGCTGGGCGGACTGCTCGGCATGATGGAGATGCTCAGCCTGTCGCCGCTCGACAACGAGCAACGCGAGATGCTGCGGGTCGCGCGCCACTCCGGCAACAGCCTGCTGCGCATCGTCGACGACATCCTCGACTGGTCCAAGATCGAAGCCGG
>JAVHQS010000152.1:23847-24932 GCA_036171255.1 Gallionella sp. | reverse complement strand
TTCTGCGTCAAAGACAGCGGCGTCGGCATCGACCCGGAACAGCAGGCACGGCTGTTCGAGCACTATGAACAGGCCAGCGCGGACACCGCGCGCATGTACGGCGGCACCGGGCTGGGATTGGCGATCAGCCGCAGACTGGCCGAATTAATGGAAGGCAACCTCAGTGTGGAAAGCACTCCGGGGGGCGGCTCCACCTTCTGCTTCACGGTCAGCCTGCCGCTGGCGAACCCGGCGGCGCAACGGAATATGCAATCGGGAGACAGCCGCGCAAACGAATCCGGCACCATGCCGCTGATGGCGGATGGCCGGCGTATATCGGTACTGGCGGTGGACGATCATCCGGTCAACCGCATGTTGCTCAAACAACAGCTCGATCAGCTCGGTCTTGATGTGAAAGTCGCGGAATCCGGCATCGTGGCGCTGTCGCTGTGGCAGGCAGGACACTTCGATCTGATCATCACCGACTGCCACATGCCGGAGATGGACGGTTACGAACTCACGCGCAACATCCGCAAGATGGAGCAGCACGAGGCCCGACCGCGCATCCCGATCATCGCCTGGACGGCCAATGTGTTGATCGAGGAAGAAGAGCGCAGCCATGCCGCCGGCATGGACGACCTGCTGACCAAGCCGGCCGATCTGTCCGAGCTGAGAGCGATGCTGTTCAAATGGCTGCCCAGGACGACATGACGGTCATCGCGGTGTCGTCACAAATAGCGGCGGCACAGCCTCCATCGCTGCGACCCCGCCGATAACCTTCACTATCCTGAAAGACCGCTGCCGCACAACTCTTGCCGCTGCAAGATGACCTGTCTACGGGATGTTGGCTGTGGCGCGGCGGGCGAGGGCAGTGCTGCCGCTCTCGTTCACCTTGAAAGCGGCCACAGCCGCCGCAAGGTTCTGCGCCTGTTCTTCCATCGATTCAGCCGCTGCTGCGGCCTGCTCGACCAGCGCGGCGTTCTGTTGCGTCACGTCGTCCATCTGCGTGATCGCCTGGTTCACTTGCTCGATGCCCTGGCTCTGCTCGGTCGATGCCGCGGTGATCTCGCCCATGATGTCGGTGATCTCGCCCATGATGTCGGTGA
>JAVHQS010000152.1:0-23747 GCA_036171255.1 Gallionella sp. | reverse complement strand
CGGTGATCTCGCCCATGATGTCGGTGATCTCGCCCATGATGTCGGTGACGCGCCTGACTGCGTTCACCACCTCATCCATGGTCTTGCCCGCTTTATCCACCAGTTCGGTGCCGACCGAGACCTTGTCGACTGAATCATTGATCAGGGTCTTGATCTCTTTGGCTGCCGCCGCACTGCGCTGCGCGAGATTGAGCACCTCGGAGGCCACCACCGCAAAGCCGCGACCCTGCTCACCGGCACGCGCCGCTTCCACGGCGGCGTTGAGCGCCAGGATATTGGTCTGGAAGGCGATGCCGTCGATGACGCTGATGATGTCGGCGATCTTCTTCGAGCTTCCGCTGATGGAGGACATGGTATGCACCACTTCGTTGACCACCTCGCCGCCCTTGACTGCGATGTCCGATGCACCGACAGCAAGCTGGTTGGCTTGGCGCGCGTTCTCGGCGTTCTGTTTCACGGTGGAAGTGAGTTCCTCCATGCTGGCAGCGGTCTTCTCCAGGATGGAGGCTTGCTCCTCGGTGCGTTGCGAGAGATCGGTGTTGCCTGCGGCGATCTCCTTGGAAGCGGTGTGGATGGCATCGGTGGCATCCTTGACTTGCCCCACCAGATCCTTCAGGTTAGCGACGGTGCCGTTCACGCCGGCCTTCACTTCGCCGAACGTACCTGGGTAGTTCTTGCTGATGGTCTGGGTCAGATCGCCCTTGGCCAGTACGTTGGCCACACGCAACACGTCATTCAGTCCGGCCTCGGTGACGGCAGAGAGCTGGTTGAGCAGCTCGGATAGTTCCCTGGCATATACGCCACGGCGAGCGGCGGCAGTGCAAGGATAGTGGATAAATTCAGCCAGAATGGGGCAGCGCCAAGCAGCTGCGAGAAGAACGGACAGACCAGCTTAAACTAGACGGATTTTTGTCTTGACGGATGGATCCACCATAAATCCCGTGTATATTGGTTGTTCGTACTCCGTTGGGGCCAAACACCGAAGGGTTAGAGAAATCTAACCCTTCTTTCATTTTGCGGCGCGGAAAGAACAAGGCCAGGCTGCACCTGTCACACGCATCTGCACGTGGTTATTGTGCAGTCAATAACCAACCTTGTTATACAATCTCCAATCATGAGTAAAGCTTTCACACGTGAAATGGGTCTGGCAGGCAAGCCGGGCAGCGGCTGCTCGCAAAAGAACAACGATAACGATGAGTCGGAACCGGCGCTTCAGTTGCCAGTTGGCGTCAAGAATTACATCACCCCGGGCGGATACGCCAAGTTGAAAAACGAGTTGGAACAACTCTGGAAGGTGGAGCGTCCGGAGTTGGTGAAAACCATTACCTGGGCGGCTTCCAATGGCGATCGTTCCGAGAATGGCGACTATATCTATGGCAAAAAACGCCTGCGCGAGATCGACCGGCGGGTGCGCTTTTTGCGTAAGCGCCTGGAACAGGCGGAGGTCGTCGATCCGGCGCAACGCGGCGAGTGCGATCAGGTGTTCTTCGGCGCGACGGTGACGGTTTGCGACGAAAACGGATGCGAGAGCAGCTACTGCATCGTCGGTGTGGATGAGGCGGATGTCGCGCGCGGCCGGATCAGTTGGGTTTCGCCGCTGGCGCGTGCCTTGCTCAGGTTGCGCGAGGGTGAAGTGGCGCTGTTGCGGACGCCGCTGGGCGTCAACGAGCTTGAGGTGTTGACGGTGATTTATCGCGAGCTGGATTGAATGTTGCGGGAATGCCGTTCTTTTGCTGGAACCGAAGTTTGCCATGTTGTGCGTCTACCTGAATTGCCGGTTCGGCATTAATGCCGATGACAGCCCGAATTACAGCACCTTGAATAGCTATGGACCAAAGACTGTTACAAATTCTTGACAACCGCGAACAAAACTATCCGCATGCGCTGGAGAAGCAATTCCCGCGCGTGTTTGGCAGGATCATGGAACTGTGGGACTCGCCGGAGATCGACGCTTATTTTACCGATCTGCTGGTCAGCAGCCGCCCCAATCGCCAAGGTTTTCCCAAGGAGGTCGCGTCCGATATCATGTACCTGAGCATGGTGCATGCGCGCCAGCGCAACCGGGACGAGGTCGATCCATGGGGAAACGTTACCAAGGACATTCAGCAGGAAATCGCGAAGCAAGGCGCGGCACTTTCTCCGGAAGGCATGATCAAGGCAGTTGAAGCGGGTAACCGGGAGGTGGTCTCTCTGTTCATCAATGCGAATTTCGATGTCGACACCTGCGATGAGCGGCAATGGACGCCGCTGATGATTTCTTCATTTAATGGCAATCGGGAAATGGCGGAGTTGCTGATCAAGAGCGGCGCAAACATCCATCACAAGGACGCGGCTGGTTATACCCCCTTGCACTGGGCGGCCTTCAACGGTTTCTCAAAAGTGGTGGAATTGCTGTTGGAAAAGAAGGCCGATGTCAATGCGCGCAGCGCGCACGGCTGATCGGCCTTGCTGCAAGCCGCCACACGCGGGCATCTGTCGGTGAGTTTGATCCTGATTTTGCACGGGGCGGACGTGAATGCCGCATCCAATGACGGCTGGACGCCGTTGCATAAGGCTGCGGCTAACGGCCACCTGGCGGAAGTGAAGTTGTTGCTCGGCAAGGGCGCGGATGCGCAAGCGAAATATATGAACGGGATGACGGCATTGGATCTTGCCATCAAGAACAAGCAGGAGCAGATCGTCGCGGCATTGTCCGGGAAAGGTTGATGATTGTTCAAGGGGACGATTCTCTTGATACAATCGGCGGCGTTGAAACCGGGATAACAAACTAACCAACGCACTGAGAGGGTCCGCCATGAAAAAAATCGAAGCCATCATCAAGCCGTTCAAATTGGACGAAGTGCGCGAAGCCTTGTCCGAATTGGGTGTCAGCGGCTTGACGGTCACCGAAGTCAAGGGTTTCGGCCGGCAAAAAGGGCACACCGAGTTGTATCGCGGCGCGGAATACGTGGTGGATTTCCTGCCCAAGATCAAAGTGGAGGTGGTGGTTTCGACCGAGTTGCTCGATACGGCGGTCGAGGCGATCATCAAGGCCGCGCATACCGGCAAGATCGGCGACGGCAAGATATTCGTCTCGACGGTGGAGCAGGTCATCCGCATCCGCACTGGCGAAACCGACGAAACTGCGCTGTAACCCTGTGTTCAGCCCGTACTCAACGGGCTGGTTTACCCGTTTGCCAAGCATGCGCAGTGTCAATTCCGCACGAATCTTTAGATTCGTAGCGGATTGCCTGACTTTGTTATAATGCGCGCTTTGATAAAACTACTAGCCATTCGGCTAGGCTATCAACCAACAGGCTTTGCCTGGCCATCTGACTAACCCGGCAAAAGACGCTGCAAGTCATTGGTTAACGATAGCCAAACCGCTGGTTATGCCGAGGGCCGTTCCATATGCGCATCATTCAAAAAGCACTTACCTTTGACGACGTTCTGCTCGTTCCCGCCTATTCGAACGTATTGCCGCGCGATGTCACCCTGCGTACCCAATTGACCCGCAACATCAGTTTGAATATCCCGTTGCTGTCCGCCGCAATGGATACCGTCACGGAATCGCGCCTGGCGATCGCTTTGGCGCAGGAGGGCGGTATCGGCATCGTGCACAAGAACATGTCGGCCCACGCGCAGGCTGCCAAGGTCGTCAAGGTCAAACGTTTCGAAAGCGGCGTGGTCAAGGATCCCATCACCATCACCCCGGACATGACCGTGCGCAACGTGCTCGGCTTGACCCGTCAGCATAAGATTTCCGGTTTGCCGGTGGTGCAGGGCAAGCTGTTGGTCGGCATCGTCACCAACCGCGATCTGCGCTTCGAGAATAATCTCGATCAGCCGATCCAGAACATCATGACCCCGCGCGAGCGGCTGATCACCGTCAGGGAGAACGCCAGTCTGGACGAGGCGCGCAACCTGATGCACCAGCACCGTATCGAGCGTGTGCTGGTGGTCAACGATGCGTTCGAATTGTGCGGCTTGATGACGGTGAAAGACATTCTCAAATCCAGCGAGCATCCGTTGGCATGCAAAGACAATCTGGGCCGTCTCCGCGTCGGCGCTGCGGTGGGTGTGGGCGAGGGTACCGAAGAGCGTGTCGCACTGCTGGCCGAGGCCGGTGTGGACGTGATTGTGGTGGATACCGCGCACGGTCATTCGCAAGGTGTGCTGGATCGCGTCAAATGGGTCAAGAGCAATTTTCCGAACGTCGAGGTGATCGGCGGCAATATCGCCACCGGCGGGGCGGCGCAAGCGTTGCTGGACCACGGTGCGGACGGCGTGAAAGTGGGTATCGGGCCGGGTTCGATTTGCACTACGCGGATGGTGGCGGGGGTGGGCGTGCCGCAGATCGCCGCGATCCAGGGGGTTGCGAAAGCACTGCAAGGCACCGGCGTGCCGTTGATCGCCGACGGCGGGATCCGTTTCTCCGGCGATATTGCCAAAGCGATCGCAGCGGGTGCGCATGCCGTGATGCTCGGCGGTTTGTTTGCCGGTACCGAGGAATCGCCCGGCGAGATCGAACTGTTCCAGGGCCGCTCCTACAAGTCTTATCGCGGCATGGGCAGCCTGGGTGCGATGCAGCAAGGTTCCAGCGACCGCTACTTTCAGGAAGGTGAAAGCAATCAGGACAAGCTGGTGCCGGAAGGCGTGGAAGGGCGCGTGCCTTACAAGGGCAGCGTGCTGGCAGTGATCCATCAGCTGATGGGCGGTCTGCGCGCCAGCATGGGCTATCTCGGTTGTCCCGACATCGGCACGATGCACACCAAGGCCGAGTTCGTCGAGATCACTTCTTCCGGTATTCGCGAGTCGCATGTCCATGATGTGCAGATCACCAAGGAAGCGCCGAACTACCACATTGACTAGGATCAAGGATCAAGGATTCGGGATTGAGGGGAGGCGTTCCCCGATTTTTCCTGAATCCCGATTCCTGAATCCTCATTCCTGAAAAAGCCATGCACAAAAAAATCCTGATCCTCGACTTCGGTTCCCAATACACCCAACTCATCGCGCGTCGCGTGCGCGAGACGAATGTCTATTGCGAGCTGCATCCGTGGGATATGAGCGCGAAAGACATTCGCGCCTTTAATCCGGCGGGCGTCATCCTTTCCGGCGGGCCGAATTCTGTTTATGAAGAAGAGACGCCGAAGGCACCACAGATCGTGTTCGAGCTGGGCGTACCGGTGCTGGGCATCTGCTACGGCATGCAAACCATGGCGGCGCAACTTGGCGGGACGGTGGAGAGCGGCAAGGTGCGCGAATTCGGTTACGCGGAGATATTTACCAGCGGCGATTCGGCGTTACTGCGCGGCATCGAAGACAAGGCGGGCGGCGTGCTGGACGTGTGGATGAGTCACGGCGACAAGGTCACCGCGATTCCTCCCGGCTTTTCGGCTATCGCTTCCAACGAAGCGACACCCTACGCCGCGATGGCGGACGAGGCGCGCCGTTTCTACGGAGTGCAGTTCCATCCGGAAGTTACCCACACCTATCAGGGCAAGGCTATCCTTGCCCGTTTCGTGCACGACATCTGCGGCTGTGCGCAAGACTGGAACATGCCGGACTACATCGGCGAAGCGGTGGAAAAGATCCGTGCGCAAGTGGGCAGCGATGAAGTGATTCTGGGCTTGTCCGGCGGGGTAGATTCCTCGGTGGCTGCCGTGTTGCTGCACCGTGCGATAGGCAAACAACTGACTTGTGTGTTCGTGGACAACGGCTTGTTGCGTTTGAACGAAGCGCAGGAAGTGATGAAGACCTTTGCCGATCATCTGGGTGTGAAAGTCATTCACGTGGATGCCAGCGGCGAATTCATGAAACACCTTGCAGGCGTGACCGACCCCGAGCAGAAACGCAAGATCATCGGACGCGAGTTCGTCGAAGTATTCCAGCGCGAAGCGAAAAAACTGCCCCAGGCAAAATGGCTGGCACAAGGCACCATCTATCCCGACGTGATCGAATCCGCCGGCGCGAAGACCAAGAAGGCGCACGCCATCAAGTCGCACCACAACGTCGGCGGCCTGCCGGAAAGCCTGCATCTCAAATTGCTCGAACCGTTGCGCGAATTGTTCAAGGATGAAGTGCGCGAACTCGGCGTGGCGATGGGCCTGGCCCATGAAATGGTGTACCGCCATCCGTTCCCCGGACCGGGTTTGGGGGTGCGCATCCTCGGTGAAGTGAAGCGCGAATACGCCGATCTTTTGCGTCGTGCCGATGCGATCTTCATTGAAGAACTTCATGCCACTAAGGACGTTGATGGCAAGTCCTGGTACGAAAAAACCTCGCAAGCCTTCACCGTGTTCCTGCCGGTCAAGAGCGTCGGCGTGATGGGCGATGGCCGCACTTACGAATGGGTGGTATCACTGCGCGCCGTGCAAACCCAGGATTTCATGACCGCGCACTGGGCGCACCTGCCGTATGAATTATTGGGCAAAGTGTCCAATCGCATCATCAACGAAGTGCGCGGCATCAACCGCGTGGTGTACGACATCTCCGGCAAACCGCCCGCCACGATCGAGTGGGAGTAGCGGCCCCGACACGGTGCGGCGAAGCCGTCTGGTGCGGGAGGGGCCGCGCACGCGAAACACCGGATGGTGAGTTTCAACTGAATTGGAATGAGCGGGCAACGCCTCGGAGGGCGGAGCAGGGGCCCCGCTTGCGGGGATGTGACCCCGGAGAGGATGCGCCCGCGAAACGCTGGTTTTGAAACCCATATAAAACGGTACTGAGCGGGCTACCCCTCGGAGGGCGGTGCGGCGGAGCGGGCTTGCACCGGAACGTTGTTGCATACCCTCACAGTTTTCCGGACGCGCTAACGGAACGCATGGAATGCCCGAGTAGGAAGCCCTGTCAATCAGGGCTTTTTTCATGACTGTGCAACAGTCATGGCGTAGAATCCCGTTCGTGACTGATAGAGACGACTCGCTGGTCTACTCTCAATACTCGAAAGCGTTTCCATGGCAACCGCCGATTATCTGGATACTATCCTGGCCCGATACGACCATAGCGCGAACAAACTGCTGCAAATTCTGCGCGAGGTTGAGGAGCATTCGGGTTACATCGATTCCGTAGCGATAAACCATCTCAGCGGCAAGTTGCGCATCCCCCGCGCCCGCATCGAGAGCGTGGCTTCGTTCTACTCTTTCCTGCATCTGAAGCCGCACGGCGAATACCGTGTGCTGTTCTCCGACAACATCACCGACCGCATGCTGGGCAATACCGAGTTGATGCAGCAGATGTGCCAGCAACTCTGGGTGGAACCGGGCAAGGTGTCCGAAGACGGGCTGGTCAGCATCGGCACGACCTCCTGCACCGGCATGTGCGATCAAGGACCGGCGTTGCTGGTGAACGGTCGCGCGATCACACGTCTGACCCACCAGCGCGTGCAGGAGATCGGGCAGTTGATCCGCAACCGCACGCCGCTGGCCGACTGGCCTGCCGATTTTTTTCGCGTCGAGGACAACATCCGCCGCAGCGGGTTGCTGCTCGGCAACACGCTCGCTCCCGGCGCAGTGCTGCGTGTCGCGCTCTCTTTACCCGTTCGTGGTGAGCTTGTCGAACCACCTAGCCTTTCGACAGGCTCAGGGCGAACGGAAGATGAGGGCTCACCACGAACGGGGATTGGCGCAGCCATCGTCGAGTCCATCAAGGCTTCCGGCCTGCGCGGGCGCGGCGGCGCGGGTTTCCCCACCGGTTTGAAATGGGAAGCCTGCCGCAACGCACAAGGCTCGGAACATTACGTGGTGTGCAACGCCGACGAGGGCGAGCCGGGCACGTTCAAGGATCGCGTGCTGCTCACCCGCCAGGCCGATCTGGTGTTCGAGGGCATGACGTTGGCCGCGCTGGCGGTCGGCGCGAAACAGGGATTTCTCTATATGCGCGGCGAATACCGCTACCTGCTGGAACCGTTGCAGGCGGTGCTGCAATGCCGCCGCGACAGCAATTTGCTGGGTCAAAGTATCCTGGGGAAAACCGGTTTCGATTTCGACATCGACATCCATCTCGGCGCGGGCGCCTACATCTGCGGCGAAGAATCGGCGCTGATCGAGTCGCTGGAAGGCAAGCGCGGCGTGCCGCGCAACCGCCCGCCGTTTCCGGTGACGCACGGTTACATGCAGCAGCCGACCGCCGTGGATAACGTCGAGACCTTCTGCCAGGCGGTGCTGGCGTTGCATATGGGCGCGGAAAACTACAAAGCCATCGGCACCGCGAAATCCACCGGCAGCAAACTCATCTCGGTGTCCGGCGACTGCCCGCGCCCCGGCATCTACGAATACCCGTTCGGCGTCCCGGTGCGCGAGGTATTGCAGGATTGCGGCGCGGTGAACACGCTGGCGGTACAGGTCAGCGGCCCCTCCGGCATCTGCGTCGCCGAGAGCGAATTCGGCCGCAAACTGGGTTTCGAGGATCTGCCCACCGCCGGCGCATTCATGGTGTTCGACGACAGCCGCGACCTGTTCGAGGTGGCGCGCAACTATGTGCATTTCTTCGCGCACGAGAGCTGCGGCTTCTGCACGCCGTGCCGCGTCGGTACCTCGATGCTGAAGCAGACCATGGACAAGATCGCCGCCGGGCACGGCACGCGCTACGACCTCGCAGAAGTGGAACATCTGGATCAAGTGTTGCAAAGCAGTTCCCATTGCGGGCTGGGGCGCACTGCCTGCAACCCGGTGCTGCATACGCTCAAGCATTTCCGTCCTGCTTACGAGAACAGACTGAAATCGCTGGATTTCGAACCGGCCTTCGACCTCGATAGCGCATTGGCGCGCGCCAGACAAATGACCGGGCGCGACGATGCCGGGGCGCACATTAAAGCGGAGGATATATGAGTTTTATTTCGCAAACGCATAACACCCTTGTAGGAGCGCGCCCCTGCGCGCGAACCATCACGTCGCACGCAGGGCGTGCTCCTACGTTGCCGGAACCAAGATGACTAATACATTTGTTCTTGACGGCAAGACCGTCCCCTTCGAACCCGGGCAGACCGTGATGCAGGCTGCTCTGACCGCAGGTCACTACATCCCGCACCTGTGCTACCACCCCGAGTTCAAGCCGCACGGCAGCTGCAAGCTGTGCACGGTCAAGGTCAACGGGCGCACTGCCGCTTCCTGCACCATGCCCGCCGAGGCCGGACTCAACATTGAGAGCGACATCAAAGAATTGAACGCGCTGCGCCGCACCTTGGTGCAGATGCTGTTCGCCGAAGGTAACCATTTCTGCCCGTCGTGCGAGAAGAGCGGCAACTGCGTGTTGCAAGCTCTCGGGTATGACCTCGAAGTGCACACCGCCGGGTTCCGCCACCAATATCCGGATCGTCCGGTGGATGCCTCGCACCCGGACATCCTGCTCGACTTCAACCGCTGCATCCTGTGCGAACTGTGCGTGCGCGCATCAAGCGAGGTGGACGGCAAGAACGTGTTTGCTTTGTCGGGGCGCGGCATCACCAAGCATCTGATCGTCAATGCGGAATCCGGCAAGCTCTCCGACACCAACATCGCGCTCACCGATAAGGCGATGCAGGTCTGCCCGGTCGGGGTGATCCTGAAGAAGCGCGTCGGCTTCAGCGTGCCCATCGGCGAGCGGCGCTATGACCAGCGCCCGATCAGTGCGCAGGCGTTGGATGACGCGCCGCGTATTCCCAAGGCTCAAGGGAGCTGTGATGTCTGCGAGGACGCGCCATGAGTGAGAAAAAGAAACTCCGCCTCGCCACCACCTCGTTGGCCGGGTGCTTCGGCTGCCACATGTCCTTGCTCGACATCGACGAGCGCCTGTTTCCGCTGCTCGACCTCGTCGAATTCGACCGCTCGCCGCTCACCGACATCAAGCACTGCGGCCCGTGCGACATCGGGCTGATCGAGGGCGGCATCTGCAACGCGGAGAACGTGCATGTGCTGCGCGAGTTCCGCAAGAACTGCAAGATCCTCATCTCCATCGGCGCGTGCGCCATCAACGGCGGACTGCCTGCACAGCGCAACCACCTCGACCTGGGCAGTTGTTTGACCGAGGTGTATCTCACCGAACCCGGACTGGCGCACGGCCACATCCCGAACGACCCGGAGCTGCCGCTGCCGCTGGACAAGGTACACCCGTTGCACGAAGTGGTGAAGATCGACTACTTCATCCCCGGCTGCCCGCCCTCCGGCGATGCGATCTGGAAATTTCTCACCGACCTCATCGCGGGAAAAACGCCTGAATTAGGACATGGACTGATTAAGTATGATTGAGAAAGTTGCCAAACACTGTAGGAGCGCAACTTGTTGCGCGAATTACATGCGATATTCGCCCGGCAAGCCAGGCTCCTACAATTCCGACGGGAGTATGAATGAACTCTGATCTGGAAACCGCCGCCCACCCCGAGAACTTGCGCCGCGTCGCGATCGACCCGGTGTCGCGCGTCGAGGGCCACGGCAAGGTGACGCTGCTGCTGGACGAGAACGACCGCGTGCATCAGGTGCGGCTGCACATCGTCGAGTTTCGCGGTTTCGAGAAATTCATCCAGGGCCGGCCCTACTGGGAAGCGCCGGTGATGGTGCAGCGCCTGTGCGGTATCTGTCCGGTCTCGCACCACATCGCGGCATCCAAGGCGATGGACATGATCGTCGGGGCGACACTGACGCCGACGGCGGAGAAGGTGCGGCGGCTGATGCACTATGGTCAGATATTGCAGTCGCATGCGCTGCATTTCTTCCATTTATGTTCGCCCGATCTGTTGTTCGGTTTCGATTCGGACGTGGCGAAGCGCAACATCGTCGGCATCGTCGCGGCTTATCCGGAGATCGCCAAACAGGGCGTGCTGTTGCGCAAGTTCGGCCAGGAAGTGATCCGCGTCACGGCGGGCAAACGCATCCACGGCACCGGTTCGATACCCGGCGGCGTAAACAAGAATGTCAGCATCGAGGAACGCGACTACTTGCTGAAAGACGCCGATCAAATGGTGGCATGGAGCCTCGATGCGGTCGGCATCGTCCGCAAATTGTTCGAGCAGAACCTCGATCTCTACAACGAGTTCGGCACCTTCAAGGCGCACACGTTGAACCTGGTGCGCGCCGATGGCGCGCTGGACCTGTACCACGGCGGGTTGCGCGCGCGCGACAGGGACGGCAACACGCTGTTCGATCATTACGATTACCGCCATTACTGGGACGCGATCTTCGAGGACGTGAAACCCTGGTCGTACATGAAATTCCCGTTCCTGCGCTCGCTGGGACCGGAGAACGGCTGGTACCGTGTAGGGCCGTTGTCGCGTGTGACGCAGAGCGATTTCATTCCCACACCGATGGCCGAGGCGCAGCGCAGGGAATTCCTCGCTTTCAACGGAGGCTCCGCATCCAAGGCCACGCTGGGCACCCACTGGGCGCGCATGATCGAGATGCTGCATACCGCCGAGGTGATCCGCGAGCTGCTGCACGATCCCGACCTGCAAGGCAGCGAATTGGTGAATACCGGCGAAAGACAGGAACGCGGCGTGGGTGTGATCGAGGCGCCGCGCGGCACGCTGATCCATCACTACAAGGTGGATGAAAACGACCAGATCGTGCGCTGCAACCTGATCGTCTCCACCACCCACAACAACCAGGCGATGAACGAGGCGATCCGGCAGGTGGCGCGGCAATACCTCGACGGGAAAAAACTCACCGAAGGCTTGCTCAACCACATCGAGGTCGCCATCCGCGCCTTCGATCCCTGTTTGTCCTGTGCCACCCATGCACTGGGCAAGATGCCGCTGGAGGTGGAATTGCTGGATGCGGAAGGTGCGCGAGTCGATGTGCTGACCAGGTCTGTGGATGGGGAATTTTGTTCAAATGTTGGGTTCCCCTAAATATTTGACATTCGGACAATAATGACCGAGGATGCGCCGCATGAAAGGTAGCGAATTCCTGAAGAAGCTCAGGGCTCTTGCCGAACGCAAGGGTTGGTCTTATGAGTGGCGTCCCGATGAAGGCAAGGGCAGTCACGGCGCACTTTATGTGAACGGACAGAAAACCATCGTGCGCAATTTGAAGGACGAACTAAAAACGGGAACTTTTCACGCCATGCTCAAACAACTGGGTATCAAAGAAAGCGACCTGCACAAATAGAGGGACACCATGAAAACTTACGATTACGCATTTCGATTTACCAAAGAAGACGGTGGATGGGTGATTACCTGCCGCGACCTGCCAGAAGCCATTTCTCAGGCCGAGGCGCATGAGGATCGGATTGAAGTTGCAGAAGGTTGTTTACAAGCTGCCATGGAGTCCCGCATCCATGACGATGAATCATTGCCTGTCGCCAGCAAGATGCGCCGGGGCGAAGTGATGATTTCTCCGCCTGCTGCCACCGCTGCAAAGGCCGCGCTTTATGATGCGATGCGGGATGCGGGTATTTCCAAAATTGAACTTGCCCGCAAGCTGGGCATTGATGAAAAGGAAGTCCGCAGAATGCTGGATGCCGGACACGGCACCAAACTCCCGCGTATAGCCGAAGCGGTGGAAGCGTTAGGGCGGCATTTGCATATTGCGCTTGCCTGATCGATGTCAAAAACTGTGAAATGAGATGATCGTCAAAACAATTCACACCGGCGCATTGGAATTTCATCATTGACCGGAGAATAAAATGAGTCGAATGCACAACCCGCCACATCCCGGTGAAATCATCAAACAAGATGTCTTGCCGGAACTGGGCATTACCGTTACCGAGGCCGCGCTACAACTCGGCGTGTCGCGCGTACAACTTTCGCGCTTTATCAATGGGCGAGCGGGTGTTTCTGCCGACCTCGCCATTCGCCTGACCATGTGGCTAGGCGGTAACGCTCAAACATGGTTACGCATGCAAGCCGATTACGATCTGTGGCAAGCAGAACATTCTGGCCGCAAGTTTCCCAAGATTGAGCGAATTGCCGCGTAATAGGTGCAGGGAATCAATGTTTTCAAAATGGACGTTTCGTGACGATGATATGAGCCATGAAGAATTGTTTGGTCACCTCGTCAGCGATAATTTCACTGCACAAGAAGCCGCCAAATATCTGGAAGTCTCAATGTCCACGTTCCGGCGTTTTGTTGCCAGCGGAAAACTGAATCCGAGTTCCACTGTGGGGAGAAATCAGATGTTCGCCGTTGCAGATTTGAAGGCGTTCAAGAAGGCACTGAAAATTGCTAATGGATAAGTCAGCGACACAACCAGTAACTCTACTTTTCATTCGGCAATGGCTTACTGGGCCCGTCTTAAACTTGGCAATTCCATACATTGATGCATTCACCAATATGAATAGCACATGAATGTTCGTATTCATCGAGGTGCCAAGCAAATCGGCGGGACATGCGTCGAGATTGAGCATGATGGTGATCGTATTGCTCTAGATTTTGGTCTGCCGCTTGATGGGGATGCCTCAGATTCCACGCTTGTACCGCAGATTGCTACTAACGATTTGCGCGGCGTAATCATCTCTCACCCACACATTGATCATTACGGACTGCTGCACTACTTACCGGAAGGTATTCCTGTGTTGATGGGAAAAGCAGCACGCAACATCATTCATGCAGCGCTGCCTTTCACCAAACAGGATATGCCACGTACCGCCGGCCCCGAACTCGAACATGGCAAGACAATAGAGTTGGGAGCGTTTCACATTACGCCGTATCTAGTGGATCACTCCGCTTTTGATGCCTACGCACTACTGATTGAAGCTGGCGACAAGCGATTGTTCTACAGCGGGGACTTTCGGGGGCATGGCCGCAAGGCCAAGTTATTTGAAAGTATGCTGGCTCATCCACCAAAAAATATTGATGTGTTGATGATGGAAGGATCATCGTTGTCTCGATTGGATAATGATGCAACTTTCCCAACTGAGGTGGAGCTTGAACAAGAATTGGTCGAGTACTTTAAAGCTGTGCCGGGTATGGTGATGATGCAGTCTTCAGCGCAGAATATTGATCGCATCGTGACACTATTTCGGGCGTGCAAAAAGGCTGGCAGAACACTGGTGATAGACCTGTATGCGGCGGCCATCTTGGAAGCTACTGGCAATGAGAGTATTCCGCAATCGGCATGGTCAGGCGTGGCACTCTATATTCCTGAAGCGCAGCGCTGGCAAATCAAAAGAAACAAATGGTTCGAATTGCTGGGGCGCCACTCAGCAAATCGCATCTTCGACGATAAATTGCGTGCGCAGGCTGATAAAACTGTCTTGCTATTCCGCCCACTGATGATGCGCGATCTGGATAATGCTGATTGTCTCAAAGAAGCAGGCTTTGTCTATTCACAATGGCAAGGTTATCTGGAGAAAGGCTCTTACACCGAGATGGAGAAGTGGCTGAAACAGCATGGTATCAAGATAAAACACATCCATACTTCCGGCCACGCCAGCCCTGTAGATTTAAAGCATTTTGCAGAAGCACTTGCACCGAAAGCATTGGTGCCTATTCATAGTTTTTCGCCGGAAAAATATGCTGGCTTGTTTTCTAATGTGGTTTATCGAGAAGATGGCGAATGGTGGGATGTTTAACTTGGTCGGTAGGCAAAGGGTGAACCAAATGAGAAAGTTATCTGACGAATTTGTGTGTGAACTGAAAATTGGCTGTCTTCAGCCAATTCTTAAGCGGGTAAAACAAGATCACACCCTCATGCTCGCCATCCGAGATGGTTACATCAATATTTATTATCGAGGCGGGAATATCCTCAAGGTCGAGGAAATAATTGAGCAACAAGGCAAACGTTATTTCCGTACCTCATTTAATGATCAATACAAACATGAATCCGGCATGGCCGTTCCAACTCTACCGGGCACCATCAAAAGCCAAGGTGATGCAATAACGTGGGTTGACGCTTTCCCACACCTTAAATTGATAATGGATATCTATTTCTCGAAGCACAGCAAACCAGAGCGTGAGTATCAGCAGTTGGTTGCTCGGGAAAACAACTACTCGACAATTTCAAATGAAAGTGAATATTTTATTTCCGATATTGAGTTTGCTGATTCTGAACTTAAAGCCCGCTTCGACATTCTAGCCATACGGTGGCTTGCGTCAGACAAAAATGATGGAAGTAACTGCCGACCAGTTTTAATAGAAATGAAATATGGTGATGGTGCTCTTGGTGGCGATTCTGGACTGACTAACCACTTAGAGGACATCGAGAAATTGATTACTTACGACGTCAATAGGTACCACCTATTGCTGGAGATGATGGAGTCACAGTTCAAACAACTCCTCGATCTTGGGTTGGTGAGGCTCAATGCCAGCAGAAATGGAACCAAGGTTAAGTTAGATGTCAGCGAAAAACCGGAAGTTATTTTCCTGCTAGCCAATCACAATCCAAGAAGTACAAAACTAAGCACGATACTCAAAAATCTAAGTTCGACACTAGAAAACAAAAGAAAAAATTCAAATGAACAGAAAGAAATTGTTGATCTTAAATTTTTTGTGTCAAGTTTCGCTGGGTACGGATTGCATTCTGAATGCATGAAGACACTAGCCCAGTTCCGCCATTTAATTGAGCAGCACCAATAAGGAGAAAACACCATCATGCGCAAAATCGTTATTGATACAGAAACTACCGGCCTCAGTCCAAACCAAGGTCATCGAATCGTTGAGCTGGCAGCCATAGAAATCAATGGCTGGGAGGTCACCCAAAATCGCATTCACAGATACTTCAATCCGGGGCGTGAAATTGATGCCGGTGCTGCGGCAGTTCATGGCCTTACAGTAGAGCGATTAAAAGATGAGCCAACGTTTGATGATTTTGCCCATGAGTTTGCTGAATTCATTCGAGATGCGGAGCTTATTATTCACAATGCGCCATTCGATCTTGGTTTTCTGAATTCAGAGTTTGAGCAAGTTGGTCTTCCTCCTGTTGAAAGCATCTGCAAAAAGGTCACAGATACATTGCGTTCAGCCAAAGAATTATTTCCTGGAGAGAAAAATAACTTGAATGCTCTCTGTGAGAGATATGAGATTGACTATTCACAGCGCACTCTGCACGGTGCGATGCTCGATGCGGAGTTACTTGCTGAGGTTTATCTGAAAATGTTCCAGCGGGTGTTGCATTGATATGGGATGACTCAGATTACGAATACACAATTTACTATGGCCGCATCTGTCCTTGTCTTTGCTATTGGTAACGAATCGCGCGGCGACGATGCGCTGGCACCGTTGCTGCTGCGTCAGTTGCAGACCGAGACTAACTCCCAAGCCGAATTCATCGAGGATTATCAACTGCAGGTCGAGCATGTCACCGATCTGGCAGGGCGGGAGGTGGTGCTGTTCATCGATGCCGATGTTTCCTGCGAAGCCCCTTTCCATTTTTCCAAGATTGAAGCAGCGCATGACAACAGCTATTCCAGCCATGCGATGTCTCCCTTTGCGCTGTTGCATGCCTATCGCCAGTTCCACGGTGCAGATGCGCCGCCGACCTATTTGTTGCGCATTCGCGGTTACGGATTCGAGTTGGGAGAGGGGTTGAGCGCAGAGGCGGCAGCCAATCTTGAGCACGCCGCAGGGATGATACGCATGTGGTTGGCTGACATTCGCGCATCGCGGGAGTAAGCTCCGCCATGTTTGAAAGGATCACTTGAGCGTCATGAGCGAACGGCCCTTCGACAGGCTCAGGGCGAACGGGGAAATAAAGGAAAAAATATGTTTCAGATAAGGATTCACGGTCGCGGCGGTCAAGGGGTGGTGACCGCCACGGAGATGTTGTCCGTGGCGGCTTTCGAGGAAGGGCGCCACGCGCAGGCCTTCCCCAGTTTCGGTTCGGAGCGCACCGGCGCGCCGGTAGTGGCTTTCTGCCGCATCGACGACAAGGAGATACGTCTGCGCGAACCCATCATGGAGCCGGACGCGCTGATCATCCAGGACCCCACATTGCTGCATCAGATCGACGTGTTCGCCGGGTTGAAGCCGGACGGTTATGTGCTGCTCAATACCCATCACAGTTTCGAGGCGCTCGGGCTGGCCGACCTGCTCAAGGAACGCCGGGCGGAACGGTTCTGCACCCTGCCCGCCACCCAACTCGGGATCAAGCATATCGGCCGCCCCATCCCCAACGTGCCCCTGCTGGCCGGATTTGCGGCGCTGTCCGGCATCGTCAAACTGGAATCGGTGATCAAGGCGATCAACGGGAAATTCTCCGGCAAGGTGGCGGAAGGGAATATCGCCGCCGCGACCGAGGCCTACCAACTGGTGAAGAAGGAAATGGAGGAGCGCGCCCATGCTTAAACAGACCGAAGGTTCCAAAGCCGTCGCCGAAGCGATCGCTTTGTGCCGCCCCGAAGTGATTTGTGCCTATCCGATCTCGCCGCAGACACACATCGTTGAAGCGCTGGGCGAGATGGTGAAGGCAGGAGAGCTGGCACCGTGCGAGTTCATCAACGTCGAGAGCGAGTTCGCCGCGATGTCGGTGGCAATCGGCTCCTCGGCGGCAGGCGCGCGTTCCTATACCGCCACCGCATCGCAGGGTCTGTTGTTCATGGTCGAGGCGGTCTATAACGCATCCGGCCTCGGCTTGCCCATCGTGATGACCGTGGCGAACCGTGCGATAGGAGCACCCATCAACATCTGGAACGACCACTCCGATTCGCTGTCGCAGCGCGATTCCGGCTGGATGCAGTTGTTCGCCGAGACCAATCAGGAAGCGGTCGATCTGCACATCCAGGCATTCCGCCTCGCCGAAGAACTCTCGATGCCGGTGATGGTGTGCATGGACGGCTTCATCCTCACCCACGCCTTCGAGCGCGTGGACATCCCGTCGCAGCAACAGGTCGATGCCTACCTGCCGCCGTTCGACCCGCGCCAGGTGCTCGACCCGGCGGAACCGATCTCCATCGGTGCGATGGTCGGGCCGGAGGCGTTCACGGAAGTGCGCTACCTCGCGCACGCCAAACAGATGCAGGCGCTGGAACTGATCCCGAAACTGGCCGATGAATTCAAGCAGCAATTCGGAAGAGACAGCGGCGGACTGGTGCGTACTTATCGCATCGAGGATGCAGAGACGGTGATCGTCGCGATGGGCTCGGTGCTCGGCACCATCAAGGATACGGTGGACGAGATGCGCGACGAGGGCCACAAGATCGGCGTGCTCGGCATCATCAGTTTCCGACCGTTCCCGCTGGAACAGGTGCGCGCGGCATTGATCCACTGCAAACGTTTCCTGGTGCTGGAGAAGAGTCTTGCCGTCGGCCTGGGCGGCATCGTCGCCACCAATGTGCGCATGGCGGTGACCGGCACCGGACTGCGCGGTTTCACCGCCGTCGCCGGTCTCGGCGGACGCGCGATCCCCAAAGCCTCGCTGCACAAGCTGTTCCGTCAGGCGGAGAAGGACGAGCTGGAACCCGTCACCTTTGTCGATCTGGATTGGGACGCGGTCAACAAACAACTGGAACGCGAAAAACAAACCCGCCACTCCGGCCCCATCGCCGAGAACATCCTGCACGACAAGGGCATCGTGTCGGCCAAGTTCGGTTGAGACGAAGTCTGGATTTATAGAGGTATCCATATGAGTTTCCAAACAGTGAAGTTCTACCAGACCGGCACCTACACCGTCGGCAACCGTCTGCTCGCGCCCGACGAGCGCAGCGTGCAGGCCAACGAGATGCGCAGCAACTCGATCAACTCCGGGCACCGCGCCTGTCAGGGCTGCGGCGAGGCGCTCGGCGCGCGTTACGCCATCGATGCGGCGATGGCCGAGAGCGATAACCAATTGATTGCGGTGAATGCCACCGGCTGCCTTGAAGTGTTCTCGACACCGTATCCCGAATCGTCCTGGCAGGTGCCATGGCTCCATTCGCTGTTCGGCAACGCGCCGGCGGTCGCCACCGGCGTCGCGGCGGCGATGAAGGTGAAGGGCAGGACGGAGGTGCGCGTGGTGGCGCAGGGCGGCGACGGCGGCACTACCGACATCGGCTTCGGCTGCCTGTCCGGCATGTTCGAACGCAACGACGACGTGCTGTACATCTGCTACGACAACGAGGCCTACATGAACACCGGTGTGCAGCGCTCTTCGGCCACGCCTCCGGCGGCACGCACCGCAACCACGATGCCGGTCGGCCCCGAGCCGGGCAACGTGTTCGGGCAGGGCAAGAACGTGCCGGAGATCGCCATGGCGCACAACATCCCTTACGTCGCCACGGCGACGGTGGCCGACCTGCGCGATCTCGAATACAAGGTGCGCAAGGCGATGCGGATGCACGGTGCGCGTTATATCCAGATCTTCGTGCCGTGCCCGCTGGGCTTTGGCACAGCCTCGCACGACACTATCCGCATCGCGCGGCTGGCGAAGGAGAGCGGCATGTTCCCGGTGTTCGAGGCCGAGCATGGCGAAGTCACCGGCGTGTTGAAGATACGGCGCAAGGTTCCGGTGGAGGAATATCTGAAGCCGCAGCGGCGCTTCGCCCACCTGTTCGGCAAGCACGCGCATCCCGAGATGGTCGCCAGAATGCAGGCCATCGCCGACCGCAACATCCGCAAGTACGGTTTGCTGGAAGAGGGGAACTGACATGGCCAACAAACCTTTTGCGATAACCCTCAAGCCCGGCACCTCGCTGGCCAACCTCACCGGCTCCTGGCGCACCGCGCGCCCGGTGTATCTCGACCGCCTGCCGCCGTGCAACAACGCCTGCCCCGCCGGGGAGAACATCCAGGGCTGGCTGTTCCATGCCGAGTCCGGCGATTACGAACAGGCCTGGCGCGTGCTGGTGCAGGATAATCCCTTGCCATCCGTGATGGGCCGGGTGTGCTATCACCCGTGCGAAGGCGCGTGCAATCGCGGCCAGCTAGACAGCGCGGTCGGCATCAATTCGGTGGAGCGTTTCCTCGGCGACGAGGCGATCAGGCGCGGCTGGAAGTTCGACGCGCCTGCCGCATCATCCGGCAAGAAAGTGCTGGTGGTCGGCGCCGGGCCGTCGGGGCTTTCTGCCGCGTATCATCTGGCGCGCATGGGGCATAAGGTCGAGATACAGGAAGCGGGCCCGCTGGCGGGTGGCATGATGCGCTTCGGCATTCCCAAGTACCGTTTGCCGCGCGATGTGCTGGATGCCGAAGTGCGGCGTATCCTCGATCTCGGCGTGACGCTCAAGCTCGACACCAGGGTGGCGAACATCGGGCAGAGCATGGAAGCGGGCGGTTTCGACGCGGCCTTCCTCGCGGTCGGCGCGCATATCGGCAAGCGCGCCATGATTCCGGCGGGCGACGCGTCGCACATCGTGGACGCGGTGTCGGTGCTGCGCTCGATGGAGGGCGAAGACAAGCCGATGCTGGGACGCCGCGTCGTGGTGTACGGCGGCGGCAACACCGCCATCGACGTGGCGCGCACCGTCAAGCGCATGGGCGCCGAGCCGATCATCGTCTACCGCCGCACGCGCGACAGGGCGCCGGCGCATGACCTGGAGATCGAGGAAGCGTTGCAGGAAGGCGTGATGATCAAGTGGCTGTCCACCATCAAACAGGCGGGAGCGGGCGAGATCACCGTCGAGAAGATGGAACTGGACGACAAGGGCTTCCCGCAGCCGACCGGCGAATTCGAGAAACTGGAAGCCGACTCTGTGGTGCTGGCGCTGGGACAGGATGTCGACCTGTCGTTGCTGGAAGGCGTGGCAGGATTGGAAATCAACAACGGCACGGTACAGGTGGCAAGCAACATGATGACCGGCCATCCCGGCCTCTTCGCCGGCGGCGACATGGTTCCGTCGGAGCGCACCGTCACCGTGGCGGTCGGACACGGCAAGAAAGCGGCGCGCAACATCGACGCGTGGCTGCGTGGCACTACCTATGAGCCCGCACCGAAACATGAGATCGTTACTTTCGATAAGCTCAACCCCTGGTACTACTCCGACGCCGACAAGACCGTGCGCCCGATGCTGGACATCATCCGCCGCCAATCCACGTTCGAGGAAGTGCAGGGCGGGCTGGACGAAACGAACGCCCTGTTCGAGGCGCGCCGTTGTCTTTCTTGCGGTAATTGTTTCGAGTGCGATAATTGCTATGGCGTATGTCCCGATAATGCCGTGATCAAACTGGGACCGGGCAAGCGCTTCGAGTTCAACTACGATTACTGCAAGGGCTGCGGACTATGCGTTGCGGAGTGCCCGTGCGGGGCGATCAAGATGGTGGCGGAAGATATTTGATGCGGTCTCTGTGCATTTTATAAATTGGCTCCAGCATCTTTCCCATTACCAGCCTGTCCTTATAATTCATGAGAAAAACACGCCGTTCCAGCACAAAAAAGATCGGCTTGCCGCCGGGTTCGCTGGTGCATGTGGGCGAGGTGAAAACGGCGCAGGCCGAGTTTTCTCTGTTGCGCTATACCAGCTCGCTGCTGCTCGAGCATGGCGCGAAACATCTTGCCGACCTTGATTTGCAGCAGGGCGGGCAGGACACGCTGTGGCTCAACCTGTATGGCCTGCATCAACCTGAGCTGATGACCGAAATCGGGCACGCTTTCAACCTGCATCCGCTGGTGCTCGAGGACATCCTGAACACCGGGCAGCGCCCCAAGCTGGACAGCTACGATGGCTATCTTTTTTGCGTCGCGCGCCTGTTCAGCTACGACAAGGCGACGATGGCGATCAGCTCGGAACAGGTGAGCATCATCCTCGGCGCGCATTTCGTGCTCACCTTCCAGGAACGCAAGACCGGTTCGTTCGACCCCGTCCGCGAACGGCTGCGCGCGGACAAGGGTATGGTGCGCAAGTATGGCGCGGATTACCTGGCCTATTCGCTGCTGGATATCATCGTCGACCGATATTTTCTGATGCTCGAACAGATCGGCGACGATTGCGAGACGCTGGAGGAAAAACTGCTGCGCAAGCCGACGACGGAGATCCTGCAGAACATCCACAAGCTGAAACGCGAGGCGATGCAACTGCGCAACGCCGTCTGGCCGCTGCGCGAGGTGTTGAATGCACTGATCCGCAACGACGGGGAATATTTTCAGCCCGCGACCATCCCTTACCTGCGCGATGTGTACGACCACACGGTGCACCTGATCGAGTCGCTGGAATCGGTGCGCGATCTGCTGGTGGGGATGCTGGACATCTATCTTTCCAGCATCAGCAACCGCGTCAACATGGAGGTGCGCGCGCTGACCGTGGTGGCCATGCTGTTCATGCCGGCAACGCTGATCGCGGGCATCTTCGGCATGAACTTCAAGACGATCCCGTTGTTGCAGAACCCGGATGGTTTCTGGTTCGCAATGGGCATGATGGCGGCCATCGGGATATTGATGGGGCTGATCTTCTGGCGCCGCCAGTGGTTGGAAAGGCGCTAAAAAGCGGGCCGGACAGCGCATCGCGGTGTTGCACGTTGCTCGCTCTGTCGCCTATCGACCCGATATATCCCGGCCGCTGCGCCCCTTGCAATGCATCGGTCTGGCTCGCTTTTCAAACTGACTTCGCGGCAAGACGAGTTCTTGCATCCCCCATTCCGCTCGCCCGCCATATCCGGCAGGCTCCTTCATCCGATACCATGCAAGGTCCGACGGGCGTGCGTGGCGTGCAGGCGGTGCCAAAAAGTTTGCATTCGTTCGGGTATATCTTCCCCAGCACCACTCGCGCGCAATCGCAACCGGCCGGCATTTCGCCGGCCCGCTTGCGCCCTGCCGTTTCAAATCCCCCGAACTGCTTGCGCGCATCGTATCGCTCAAAGCGCGTAGCGAGCGCGAAACCCGAGGCGGGGATGATGCCGATGCCGCGCCAGTTGGCATCCGCCACTTGCAGCGCCTGCATGAGTTGCGCCTGTGCAGTGGCATTGCCGCCGGGGCGTACCGCCTCGGGATAACAGTTGTCCAGAAAACATTCGCCTTCGAGCAACTGGCGCAACACCGAATAGATCGCGGCCAGCAACGACACCGGCGAGAAACCTGCGACCGCCGCAGGTATTCCGTGTTTCTCCACCACGAAATTCCATTCCTCCGGTCCCATCACGGTGGCGACATGGCCGGGCGCGATCAGCGCGTCGAAGCCGGGCGTGCCTGAATCAAGCAGCATCGCCACGGCCGGCCAGGTGAGCCGGCACGACAGCAGCAGCAACAGATTATCCGGAATGCCCTCGAGCAGCATCGCCGCCACCGGCGCGGTCGTGGTTTCGAAACCCGCCGCGAAGAATACCACCTGCCGTCCCGGATTTTCCCGCGCGATCTTCACCGCCTCTTGCGGGCTCGAGATCGGGCGCACATCTGCGCCTGCGGCCTTGGCCTGTTCCAGCGAACGCGGCTCGCTCTTTGGCACGTTCACCGGCACGCGCAGCATGTCGCCGAACGCGACCAGGATCACTTGCGCATGCAGCGCCAACTGGATCGCGAGGTACACATCTTCCTCGGGACACACGCACACCGGGCAACCGGGGCCGGGGATCAACTCGATGGTGGAGGGCAGTGCCGCGCGCAGACCGGCCATGGTGATGGAGCGCTCATGCCCGCCGCACACGTTCATGATGCGCACGCGCCGCGTGCGCGGCAGCGCCTTGATCCTGGTGAGCCAGTCCTGCGCGGTGAGGGCCATGGCTATTCCAGTGCGCCTGGCGTTTCCGCTTCCAGGGCCAGCAGTTCGTCGAGCAGTTCCCAGGTCGAGTGCGCTTCCTGTTCGGTCATCTTCTGGATGGCGTAACCGACATGCACGATGACGTGATCGTTCACCGCAAGCGGCTCGTCCTGCAGCAGGAACAGGCTGACCTCGCGCATCACGCCCTTGGCGGTGCAGCGCGCGTTGTAGCCGTCGATCGCTACGATTTGCATGGGGATTCCTAGGCACATAAATTATCGTTACGAGTTTGATTGAAGTTTGCACATTCTAATGCTAG
>JAVHQS010000151.1:3951-7206 GCA_036171255.1 Gallionella sp. | reverse complement strand
TCGGACAGCATCGCGCGCACCATTTCCTTTTCATCGGCCGGGAACACGTCGATGATACGGTCGATGGTCTTGGCAGCCGAACTGGTGTGCAGCGTGCCGAACACCAGGTGGCCGGTTTCGGCGGCGGACATCGCCAGGCGGATGGTTTCCAGATCGCGCATTTCGCCGACCAGGATGATGTCCGGGTCTTCGCGCAAAGCCGAGCGCAAGGCATTCTGGAAGGACAGCGTATCCCGCCCGACTTCGCGCTGGTTGATCAGGCACTTCTTGCTTTCATGGACGAATTCGATCGGGTCTTCCACGGTCAGGATGTGTCCCATTTCGTTTTCGTTGCGATGGTTGACCATCGCCGCCAGCGTGGTGGATTTGCCGGAACCGGTCGGTCCCGTGACCAGCACCATGCCGCGCGGATAATCCGAGATGGTCTCGAAACTCTTGGGTGCCTTGAGATCGGCCAGCGACAGAATTTTTGAAGGGATGGTACGCATTACCGCACCCGCGCCGCGATTCTGTATAAATGCATTCACGCGAAAACGCGCCAGCCCGGGAACCTCGAAGGAGAAATCGACCTCTTTGTTCTCCTCGTAGAACTTGCGCTGCTGGTCGTTCATGATGTCGTACACCAGCGCATGCACTTCCTTGTGTTCCATCGCGGGCAAGTTGATGCGGCGCATATCGCCATGCACACGGATCATCGGCGGCAGGCCGGCAGAGAGATGCAGGTCGGAGGCTTTGTTCTTGACGCCGAAGGCAAGCAATTCGGTGATATCCATTATAATCTTCCCTGTTTGTGAGGCGGCCATGGGCCGCGTGAATAAGGCCGTGTGAATAAGGATAGGTGGCGCGTGGGATTATGACAACAATCGCTTCCAACATGCAAGCCGTGCGCGCTGCGCTGAAGGCGGCGGCTGAAGCGGCAGGTCGTAGCGCGGACGAGATTACATTGCTGGCGGTCAGCAAGACCTTCGCGACTAATGCGATATGCGATGCTTTCAGTGCCGGGCAAAGCTGTTTTGCAGAGAGCTATGTGCAGGAAGCGCTGGACAAGATCGCCACGCTGCATGACTTGCCGATCGAATGGCATTACATCGGGCCTGTCCAGAGCAACAAGACCCGCGCGATCGCGGAGAATTTTTCCTGGGTGCACAGCGTGGACCGGCTGAAGATTGCCGGGCGTTTGTCGGCACAACGTCCTGCCCGGCTGCCGCCGTTGCAGGTGTGCCTGCAGGTGAACATCAGCGGCGAGGACAGCAAAAGCGGCGTGTCGCCGCATGAAGCCGGTGTATTGGCGCACGCCATCGCCAAACTGCCCCATCTGCGATTGCGCGGGCTGATGGCGGTTCCTGCGCCCAGCGAGGATGTTGCTGTACAGCGGCAGCACTTTGCCCGGTTGCGTGAGTTGCGCGATCAGTTAAACCGGCAAGGCATGCAGCTCGACACGTTGTCGATGGGCATGTCGCATGATTTCGCTGCGGCGATCGCCGAAGGGGCGACCATCGTGCGGATAGGAACGGCCATTTTTGGCGCAAGACATTATGGAGACGACTCATGAATATTTGCTTCATCGGCGGTGGCAATATGGCGACCGCGCTTATCGGCGGTTTGCTGGGCAAGGGATTTGTGGCCGGGCAGATCAGCGTGGTGGAGATCAACGCGGAGAACCGTACACGCCTGCAGAGCGATTTTGCGGTGCGCGCAGTCGGTAGTATCGCCGATGGGATCGCAGGTAGCGACATCATCGTGTTTGCGGTCAAGCCGCAACAATTGCGCGAAGTGGCGCAGCAGCTTGCTCGCTTGCTCAGTGGGCAACTGTTGATCTCCATCGCCGCCGGCATACGCGCGGTGGATCTGGCGCGTTGGGCGGGCAGTCAGGCCGTGGTGCGCGCCATGCCCAATACCCCGGCGTTGATCCAGAGCGGCATGACCGGCCTGTATGCCATGCCTGCGGTGGATGCGGCGCAGCGTGAACAAGCGCAAAGTATTCTGGCGGCAGTGGGCGAGACTTTGTGGCTGCAGGATGAGGCGATGCTGGATGCCGTTACGGCGATTTCCGGCAGCGGTCCGGCGTATGTGTTCTATTTCATCGAGGCGCTGCAACAGGCGGCACGCGAACAGGGATTCAATAACGAAGATGCGCGTCGCCTGAGCCTGGCGACCTTTCTGGGCGCCAGCAAGCTGGCCGCTAATAGCGCCGAAGACATCGGCGTGCTGCGCGCCCGTGTTACCTCGAAGAACGGCACCACCGAACGCGCCCTGTTGAGTATGGCCGCCAATCGGGTCGCCGAGCATGTCGTGCAGGCGGCGCAGGCCGCCGCCGCGCGCTCCCGCGAAATGGGCGACGAACTCGGGCAGCAATGATGCTCAACGAAGCGCTGCAGTTCCTGCTCGACGTATTGGTGCAACCGTTCGCGGCGATATTGTTGCTGCGTTTCCATTTGCAGTGGCTGCGCGCCCCGTTGCGCAATCCGGTCGGCGAGTTTGTCATGGTATTCACCGATTTCATCGTGCTGCCTGCGCGGCGTTACATCCCGTCCATCCGCAAACTGGATACCTCGACGTTGTTGCTCGCGCTGCTGGTCGAGACGCTCTATCTGACCGGCTTCATCGGGCTGCAAGGCTATCCGTTCCACGGTTTCCCGTTGCCCGGACTGGCGTTCTGGGCGGCGGTCAAGTTGCTCAAGATCAGCCTGTATCTGCTGATGGGCGCGGTGTTCGTTCAAGCGATCCTTTCCTGGGTGAATCCGTATACTCCATACGCGCCGGTATTGTCTGGCATCACCGAACGCTTCCTGCGCCCGTTGCGCCGCATCGTCCCGGTGGTCGGCAACCTGGACCTTTCTGTGCTGGCGTTGTTCATCGTCTGCAATCTGATATTGATCGTGCCGGTCGCCGCATTGGAACACCTTGCCATGCGGCTGTTGTGATGGCCGATTGGTATCGCATCCACGGGGAGACCGTCACGCTTACCCTGCACGTCCAGCCGGGGGCGAAGCGCAGCGAGATCGCCGGGCTGCACGGCGAGGCGCTCAAGATACGCCTGGCCGCACCGCCCGTCGAAGGGCGCGCCAACGAAGCCTTGCTGAGATTCGTCGCGCAACTGTTCGACGTGCCGTTGCGTCAGGTGGAACTCAAGCACGGCGGGCAATCGCGCCACAAAGTGGTGGCGATCACCGGCAGCAGGATCGAGCCGGAGAGTTTGCTGGCAACGAAATGAAAACCCGGCTTCCTGTTGCAGAGGTTTCCTAATGGGGCGGG
>JAVHQS010000151.1:0-3851 GCA_036171255.1 Gallionella sp. | reverse complement strand
CAGTGCATTCCTGAAATGGTTACATCAGGACGACGTCGTACTGTTCCTGGCTGTACAGGGTCTCGACTTGCAGCGAGATCGGTTTGCCGATGAAGTCGGAAAGCTGTGCCAGCGCCGACGATTCTTCTTCCAGAAGCAGGTCGATCAATTGTTGCGAACCGACGATGCGGTATTCGCGGGCATTGAACTGGCGGGCTTCGCGGAGGATCTCGCGCAGTATCTCGTAACACACGGTCTGCGCGGTCTTCACTTCGCCGCGCCCCTGGCAGGTCGGGCAAGGTTCGCACAGCACATGCGCCAGGCTTTCGCGGGTGCGTTTGCGGGTCATTTCCACCAGCCCCAGCGACGAGAAGCCGCTCACGCTGATGCGGGTGTGGTCGCGCGCCAGAGCTTTCTTGAATTCTTCCAGTACCGCGTCGCGATGTTCATGGCTATCCATGTCGATGAAGTCGCAGATGATGATGCCGCCCAGATTGCGCAGCCGCAGTTGCCGTGCGATGACCTGAGTGGCTTCCAGATTGGTCTTGAAGATGGTGTCGTCGAAATTGCGCAGCCCGACGAAGCCGCCGGTGTTCACGTCGATGGTGGTCAGCGCTTCGGTCTGGTCGATGATGAGATAACCGCCGGATTTCAGATCGACGCGCTTGGACAGGGCGCGTTCGATCTCTTCTTCCACGCTGTACAGATCGAACAGCGGCCGCACGCCGGGGTAGTGCTCCAGCCCGTCGGCCGCGATGGGGTTGTAGGCTTGCGCGAACTCCAGCATCTTCTGGTGGGTGGCGCGTGAATCCACCAGGATGCGTGCGGTGTCCCGGCTGACGAAGTCGCGCAGCACCCGCAGGCTGATATCGAGTTCCTGATACAGCAATTGCGGCGCGCTGGCGGTTTGCGCCGCCGCCTGCAGGTTATGCCACAGCTTGTCGAGGTAGCTGATGTCCGCCGAAAAATCCGGGTCGTCCGCAGCTTCGGCCACGGTGCGGATGATGTAGCCGCCCTGGTGATCGGGCGGAAGCGCAGCCTGTAATCTGGCGCGCAGGGCGTCGCGCTGCTCCACGCTCTCGATGCGTTGCGACACGCCGATGTGCGTCTCCTGCGGCAGATAGACCAGCAGGTGTCCGGCGATGCTGAGTTGCGTGGACAACCGCGCGCCCTTGCTGCCGATGGGCTCCTTGATGACTTGCACCAGCAGCGTCTGTCCTTCGAACAGGATCTTCTCGATCGGCTTGGCGGCGTCGCCGTTGTTGCTGTTTTCCCAGATGTCCGCCACATGCAGGAACGCCGAGCGTTCCATGCCGATCTCGATGAAGGCGGACTGCATGCCCGGCAACACGCGCTTGACCTTGCCGAGGTAGACATTGCTGGCGATGCCGCGGCTGCTGCTGCGCTCGATGTGCAGGTCTTGCACCGCACCGAGCTGCATCACCGCGACGCGCGTTTCCTGCGGTGTGACATTAATGAGGATCTCTTCGCTCATGGCTGCGTCATTATGGAGTTGGGTAATCGAAATGTTGCAGCAACCGGACGGTTTCAAACAGCGGCAAGCCCATCACGCCGGAATAGCTGCCTTCCAGATGTTCGATGAACGCGCCGGCCTGGCCCTGGATGGCATAACCTCCGGCTTTGTCGGTATATTCGTGGCTGAGCAGATAGCGTTTGATGCGATCTTCGCTCAGTTTGGCGAAACGCACCGTGGAAGCGGAAAGCGCGGCTTCTACCCTTTCGCCGAGTGCGACCGCAACCGCACTGAGCACCTGATGCTCGCGGCCGGAAAGCTGGCGCAACATCGCGGCGGCCTGTTCGGCATGTTCCGGCTTGCCCAGGATCTTGCCGTCCAGCGTGACCGTGGTATCGGCGGCCAATACCGGGAAAGGCGGCAGGTTGCGGAATTGCAGCGCGGCACAACCGACCCGTGCCTTTTCCCGACAGACGCGTTGCACATAAACATCGGGCGTCTCACCGTCGTGCGGCGCCTCGTCCACGTCGATATTGCGACGCGGGTCGGCGCGCAACAGCAGCATCTCGAAATTGATGCCGATCTGCTTGAGCAGTTCGCGGCGGCGCGGACTTTGCGAAGCGAGATAGATGCGGGGCTGGATGATCATGGCGACAAGGATAACCCGAAAATGAGGCGCTACTCTCTGTGATAAGGGTGATTGTGCAACAGCGAATGCGCCCGGTACAACTGCTCGGCGAGCAATACGCGCACGAACGCATGCGGCAAGGTGAGTGCGGATAACGCCATCAGGCGTTGCGCGGACTGCTTGACCGATTCATGCAAGCCATCCGCGCCGCCGATGATGAATGCGACATCGCGCCCCTCGCGCATCCAGTCCTGCATCAGCGCGGCGAGTTGTTTGGTGGTCGGTTGCGCGCCGCGCTCGTCCAGCGCGATGCGCCAGCAGTTCTGCGGCAGCGCGGCGAGGATGCGCTGCGCTTCAGCCTCCATGATCTGCATGGTGGTCTTGCCGGTGGTGCGCGGTTCGGGCTTGATTTCCAGCAGCTCGATCTTCGCCTCGCGCGGCATGCGTTTGGTGTATTCGTTGAAGCCCGCCGCGATCCAGTCCGGCATCTTGTGGCCGACGGAAACGATGAGCAGTCTCACGGCTATTCGGAGGATTTCGCCAGCTTGGGACGTGCCGCCTGCGCCTTGCTCCACAACTCTTCGAGGTTGTAGTAATCGCGGATGGCGGGCTGCATGATGTGCACCAGCACTTCGCCCAGATCCACCAGTATCCACTCGCCGCTGTCCTCCCCCTCGCGGCCGATCACTGCTTCGCCGCGCTCCTTGAGTTTGACCACCACGTTGTCGGCGAGCGCTTTGGTTTGCCGTCTGGAGGTTGCGCTGGCGATGATCATGCGATCGAACAGCGGGCTGAGTTTGCTGGTATCGATCACGGTGATGTCCGTGGCTTTGACGTCTTCCAGCGCGGCGACGACGGCTAGGGTTTTTTCTTCGGTAGTTAGCATGATGCGTACAAGTGATGTTGATGAATATAGTCCGCCACTGCGTTGGGCAGCAGATAGCGGATAGTGCGATTTTCCGCCACGCGGCTGCGGATCAGCGTGGCGGAGATTTCCAGCTTGGGGATGGCCAGCTCGACTATCCCCCCGCAGGGTTGTTGCGATAGAGCATCCGCAGTGCACAAGCGTTGTTGATAGTGCCGGCGCAATTCCGGTGTCGTGCTGTGGATGCGTTCTTCCAGCGTGAAACCGGGGCGGTAACCCACCACGATGTGCGCCAGATCAAGCAAACGCTCCCATTCGTGCCAGGTGTGCAATTGCAGGAAAGCGTCGCCGCCCATCAGCAGACACAGCGGTTGCGTCGCGCTCCATTCGCCACGCAATTCGCGCAGGGTATCCACCGTGTAGCACCTGGCCGCGCGCCTGACTTCCCGGTCGTCCAGCACGAAAGCCGGTTGATCGGCAATCGCCAGTTCGACCATCGCGCTGCGATGCTGTGCGGATACTTGCGGCGCATCGCGATGCGGCGGCGTACCGGCCGGGATGAAACGGATCTGCCGGAGATTTGCCAGCTCCAGCATTTCCTCGGCAAGACGCAGATGCCCGTAGTGGATCGGATCGAACGTGCCGCCGAGAATGCCGATCGCTTTACTGTTCACTGATTACAACGCAAGGTGACGTATATCCGACAATACCCGCGCGAGATAGGCGGTAAAGCGTGCCGCCGATGCGCCGTCGATCACGCGATGGTCGTACGACAGCGACAAGGGCAGCATCAGGCGCGGCACGAATTCGCCATCCTTCCACACCGGCTTCATGCTCGATCTGGATACGCCCAGGATCGCCACTTCCGGCGCGTTGATGATGGGCGTGAATCCGGTGCCGCCGAT
>JAVHQS010000150.1:0-1478 GCA_036171255.1 Gallionella sp. | reverse complement strand
ATTTTCTTTTGTTTGAATGTTTGCATTATGTAATTCCTCTTAAGAATTGGATTAACTTCCGGTTTTGGGTGCGTCCGACAAAATTTTGCCTTTTCCACCACGGTGCGCATGTTCTTCCCGTTCGTCCAGCCTGAACATACTCAAAAGTGATTAGGCCCCCCTGTAGGAGGCCGATTTATCGGGCGATAATCCCTTCGCGCGGTAAACCGCGCTCCTACAAAACCCGCACCGCCCCCTGTAGGAGGCCGATTTAACCAGCCACTTACCCATCGTTTTGTGATGGGTTAGTGGAATGGCTATGCAAAGCTATCGGGCGATTGGGGTATCCGGCGAACCCATCGCGCAATAAATTGCGCTCCCACCGGGGTCTTGGGGCATCGCGCCAATGTAGGAGGCCGATTTATCGGGCGATAATCCCTTCGCGCGGTAAACCGCGCTCCTACAAAACCCGCACCGCCCCCTGTAGGAGGCCGATTTAACCAGCCACTTACCCATCGTTTTGTGATGGGTTAGTGGAATGGCTATGCAAAGCTATCGGGCGATTGGGGTATCCGGCGAACCCATCGCGCAATAAATTGCGCTCCCACCGGGGTCTTGGGGCATCGCGCCAATACAGCAAGGCTGTCCGGGGCCGGTTTAGCGTTTGAGATCGCGGTAGAAATTCTCGTGCGGGCCGATGGCTTCCAGATAAACCAACCGCACACCTTCGTCGCTGGTGTAACCCAGCAAATAGAGTTGTCCCTGGCTGCGAAATTTGTAGACCAATAACCCGGCGAGATCGCCCTTCTTGCGCTCGCCGATGGAAGGTTGATCTGCTACGGCCAATACCGCCGCATCAACGTCTGCCGCTATGTTGTCGTGCAGTTTTTTGTACTGGCGGGCGAATCGCCGTGTCTGGACAACCTCGTAACTCATGCCCTGCGGCTGCGCGGCACAAAGGGTGTCGCTTGATCGCGCGGCTCGCGCATTGCGGCCAGTGCTTCCGCCACAAAGCTGACCGGCAATTCCGGATTGTCGAGTGCGGCACGACCGACCGTGGCCCAATACTCGATCTGGCCGGCAATGGTGCGGCGCTCGATCTGCGCTTCGGTACGCGCCTGTTCGTAAAGCGTTTCGTCGATTCTAACCGGCATTCCCATCATCGCCTCCCTCAATAATAAGCCTTGCTACAAGAGTAGCGGCATTGTAGCCCTGGCGGTTTGAATATGGCAATACTCGTGCGGGTTGCGCTCTTGGCGGTTGTTATGTATCGGGCGATTCGGCTTTCGGGCGAACCCTTCGCGCGATAGCTTTGCATAGCCATTCCACCAGGTTGCCCAAAGACGGCAACCAAGTGGCTGGTTAAATCGCGCTCCTACAACCCCGGAGCAATGCCCACGAATGTAGGAGGCCGATTTATCGGGCGATGGTTTATCGCGCGATGGCCTTGCATAGCCATTCCACCAGGTTGCCCAAAGACGGCAACCAAGTGGCTGGTT
>JAVHQS010000149.1:0-7261 GCA_036171255.1 Gallionella sp. | reverse complement strand
GTTCAGGTCCGTGTGCCGCAAGGTGTGGAGGTTCGAGTCCTCTTCTGGGCACCAAGATAATGACATGGCTCGCATAAGCGGGCCATTTCCTTTTTCGTGCCCGGAAAAGCGAAGCATGCTTCGCGTCAGGACTCGAAAGGCATCCGATGCAGCGGATGCCGGGGTCGCGCTTGCGTGACCGAGCCCCCTTCCGTGCTCCCGTTTCAAATCCAACGCAGCAACAAAATCACAACGCTAATTCTGAACGGTGACCTATCGTTGCCCAATTACGTTCACCAACTTACTCGAACGGATGGCGCAGCACGATAGTCTCGTCGCGATCCGGTCCGGTCGAAACCATATCCACCGGCACACCGCAGACTTGCGCGATGCGCTCCAGATAGTTGCGCGCGGCTTGCGGCAGATCTTCGTAGCGTTTCACGCCGACCGTACTGCCGCTCCAGCCCGGCATTTCTTCATACACCGCCTGGCAATCCGTCAGGGCATCGGCTCCCGCCGGCAGAATGTCGCTCTCCACGCCATTGATGCGGTAACCGACAGCGATGCTCACGCTTTCCATGCCGTCCATCACGTCCAGCTTGGTGACGCACAGACCGGACACGCCGTTGATCTGTATGGATCGCTTCAGCGCGGCCGCATCGAACCAGCCGCAACGGCGCGGACGTCCGGTGGTGGAACCGAACTCGTGGCCGCGTTTGGCCAGTCTTTCGCCGATGGGGTCGCATTTGTCCACGGCATCATACAGTTCGGTCGGGAACGGGCCGGAGCCGACGCGCGTGGTATAGGCCTTGGTGATGCCCAACACGTAGTTGAGCATCTGCGGCCCCACCCCGGCACCGGCACTCGCCGCCCCGGCCACGCAGTTGCTGGAGGTGACGAACGGATAGGTGCCGTGATCGATGTCCAGCAATGCCCCCTGCGCACCTTCGAACAACAGGCTCTTGCCTGCCTGGTTGGCTTCGTACAAGGCGCGCGGCACGTCCATCACCAGCGGCTTGATGCGGTCCGCCAGCGCCAGCGTATCGTCCAGCGTTTTCTGGAAATCCACCGTCGCGGCATGGAAGTAATTTTTCAACACGAAGTTGTGATAATCCAGCACTTCGCCCAGCTTGGCAGCGAAGCGTTCGCGATAGAAGATGTCCTGCAGGCGGATCGCGCGGCGCGCCACCTTGTCTTCATACGCCGGGCCGATGCCGCGTCCGGTGGTGCCGATCTTGCCGCTACCCTTGGCCGCTTCGCGCGCCTGATCCAGCGCCACGTGGTGTGGCAGGATCAGCGGGCAAGCTTCGGATATCTTCAGGCGGCCATACACATCGATACCGGCCTGTTGCAATTCGTCCATCTCCTTGAGCAAGGCGGAAGGCGACAGCACCACGCCGTTGCCGATGTAGCACATCACATGGTCGCGCAGGATGCCGGACGGGATCAGGTGCAACACCGTCTTCTTGCCGCCGATCACCAGCGTGTGGCCGGCATTGTGCCCCCCCTGGAAGCGCACCACGCCATGCGAATGGTCGGTCAGCCAATCGACGATCTTGCCTTTGCCTTCATCACCCCATTGGGTACCGATCACCACTACGTTCTTAGCCATCACAAAGCTTCCTGTCTATAAATCGAATCCCTCTCCCCATCCTTCTCCCGCATGCGGGAGAGGGCGAGGAAGTCTCGCCTTGCGAGTCTTGCGTTACAACGCGACGATCTGCCAAACACCGTCGCGCAATACCAGCTCTCGATCACATTGCAACTCGGCGCGACATTCCGCCGTGCCGAGCAGGTCCACCACCACCACTTCCCCTGCGGCACGCAGCTTCGCGACCTTGTCGCTCAATTGCGCATCGTCCGAATGCGGCGCCAGCACCCCAAGCCGCCGGGTTTGTGCCGGCAGCAGACGATACAACTGGCGCAGGTCCATGCTGAATCCGGTGGCCGCGCGCGCGCGCCCGAAGCTCTTGCCCAGATCGTCATAACGACCGCCCAACGCGATCGCATCATGGCTACCGGCGTGGTAGGCGGCGAACACCATGCCGCTGTGATAGTGGTAACCGCGCAGGTCGGCCAGATCGATACCAACGCGCGAGACCAGTGGTTGCAACTTGCCGGAGATGCGATTCAGGTCATCCAGCGCAGCACGGATCTCGGCATAATCCGGCAATAGCTGCCGCGCGCGGGGCAGCACTTCGGCACAACTGCCGTACAGCGTCGGCAACGCCAGCAGCGCACCGCGCACGACTGCATCGAGCGGTTGCGCCAGAACCTGCAAAGCCGCGCTGTCCTTGCTTTGCAGCGCGACGAACAATTCCGCTTCGGTGTTTTTATCGAGCCGGGCGTGATTCACCAGCGCGCGAAACACCCCGACATGACCGAGGTCGAGATGCACGTCTTTAATGTCCAACAAAGCCAGCGCCTGCAACATCAGCTGCTGTATTTCCAGATCGCTTCCCAGTCCGCCGTGGCCGTACAGCTCGGCACCAATCTGCAACAATTCCCGGGTGCGCGTCAGCCCCACCGGCTGGGTGTGCAACACACTACCGGCGTAGCACAGGCGCGCCACACCCTGGTGATTAAGCAGATGCGCATCGATGCGCGCAACCTGCGGCGTGATGTCGGCGCGCAGCGCCAGGGTGCGCCCGCTCAACTGGTCCACCAGTTTGAAGGTGCGCAGATCCATGTCGGCGCTGCCGTCGATCAGCAGCGATTCGGCGTATTCCAGCAGCGGCGGCGCGACCAGCTGATAACCGGACTTGCGCAGCAGATCGAGTATCTGCGCGCGCATTTGTTCGACGCGCCACGCCTCGTCGGGCAGCATGTCCTGGATGTATTCGGGAAGTAACCAGTTTTGCATCATTTAATCCAATACAACATCAGCAGACCGGAGACCATCGCGGCGAGACCGACGAAGCGCAACTGCCCATCCGTCAGCGACACCAGTTTGCGAAAAGTCTCGCGCCACAACTCGGGCAGCAAGAACGGCATCATTCCTTCGATCACCAGCATCATCGCCAAGCCGAGCAACCAATACTCAAACACTACTTGCCCGCTTTACCGGAACTCTTCAGATATTTGAAGAACGCCGAGCTCGGATCAAGCACCATCACGTCGCTCTTGTTCTTGAAGCTTTGCTTGTAGGCTTCCAGACTGCGGTAGAACGAATAGAACTCCGCATTGCGGCCGAACGCGGCGGCATACGTCGCGGCGGCTTTGGCATCGCCCTCGCCCTTGGTCTTCTGCGCGTCGCGATAAGCATTGGCCAGGATCACCTCGCGTTGCTTGTCGGCATCGGCCTTGATCTTCTCGCCTTCGGCCGCACCGGAGGCGCGCAACTCGTTCGCCACCCGCTTACGCTCGGCATCCATACGGCGATACACCGATTCGCTGATCTCCGGCGGGAAATCCACCCGCTTGAGGCGCACATCCAGCACCTGCACACCGATCTTGCGCGCATCGGTATCGGTCTTTTCGCGCAACACCGTCATGATCTGTTCGCGCTCGCCGGACACCACTTCGTGGATGGTGCGCTTGCCGAACTCTTCGCGCATGCTGGAATTGACCGTCTGCATCAGACGCGTATTGGCACGCACCTCGTCGCCGCCGACGCTGACGTAATACTGCTTCACGTCGACGATGCGCCACTTGACGAAAGAATCCACCAGCACGTTCTTCTTTTCTGCGGTGATGAAGCGTTCCGGCTCTCCGGCGTCCAGCGTCAGGATGCGCGAATCGAAATAGCGCACGTTCTGCATCAGCGGCACTTTGAAATACAGACCGGGAGTTGTTTTGACACCGACCACTTCACCCAACTGGAACACGATCGCATTCTGGCGCTGGTCCACCACGAACATGCTCAAACTCAACAGGATCAGCGCGACGACCGCACCGATCAGGACATTGGCTACATTGGTTTTCATTAACGTGCCTCCCGATCGCGACTTAGTAATGAGTCGCGCGCGCGCTGCGCGGCGGTATTGTCGTTTCCTTGCGATGTTGGCGGTGCGGCATCCGGCTTGGCCGCCGGCTGTGCATCGGCTGCCGACGCAGTCCCGGCACCGGCACGGCTGGTTTCGATCAGTTTATCCAGCGGCAGATACAGCAGGCTGTTGCCGTTCTTCTGGTCGACCAGCACCTTGCTGATGTTGCCCATCACCTGCTGCATCATGTCCAGATACATGCGGTCACGGGTCACCGCAGGCGCTTTTTCATACTCGACCAGGATCTGCTTGAAGCGGCTGGCATCACCCTCGGCATTGGCGATCACGCTCTGCTTGTAGCCTTCCGACTCCTGGATCAGACGCGCTGCGGTACCGCGTGCTCGCGGCACCACGTCATTCGCGTAGGCCTGCCCTTCGTTCTTCTGCCGCTCGCGATCCTGCCCGGCCTTCACCGCATCGTCGAACGCAGCCTGCACCTGTTCCGGCGGTTGTGCGTTCTGCATGGTCAGTTTGCTGATCAGGATACCGGACTTGTAGCGATCCAGAATGTCCTGGATCAGTTTGGTCGCTGCCGCCGCCACTTGTTCGCGCCCTTCGTAGAGCACGAAATCCATCTTGTTCTTGCCGACCACTTCGCGAATCGCGGTCTCTGCCGCCTGGCGCACGTTCTCATCCGGCATGCGGTTGTTGAACAGATAATCGCCCGGATCGCGCAGGAAGTATTGCACCGCGAACTGGATGTCGATGATGTTCTCGTCGTCGGTCAGCATCAGCGACTCTTTCAGCATCTTGTTCTTGACGTTGTCGCGGTAACCCACCTCGACGGTGCGCACCTGACTCAGATTGACGATCTCCACGGTCTCGACCGGGAACGGCAGATGCCAGCGCGGGCCCGGCTGCGTGGTCTCGACCAGCTTGCCGAAGCGCAACACCACGCCGCGCTGGCTCGCATCCACGATGTAGAAGCCGCTGCCCACCCAGATCAACGCGGCGATCGCGGCGATCAGCCCCAGGCCGCCGCCAATCGGCAGCGGCGCGCCTCCGCCAGAACCCCCTGAGCCGCCCTTGCCCGCACCGCCTTTGCCGCCCATCAGGGCCGCTACTTTCTGATTGAGCTTGCGCAGCAACTCTTCCAGATCGGGAGGGCCGCCGCTGTTCTTATTTCCCCATTGCGGGTCATTCAATCCCATAACTTTGTACGCTCAAGTTGATTATTCTCATATTCGGTTGCATTAGAGGCCTGGCGCGCGGTCATGACCTCGACCAGAGCCGATCGCAAATCCTCCACACCGTCGCCCGTTTTGGCGCTCAAAAAAACGCGGGTGATTCTACCATAGTCGTCGCGCTGCACACCCGGCGGCATATCCTGCAGATCGATCTTGTTGAACACCAGTATCTGCGGAATATCCGCCGCACCGATCTCGGCCAGCACCTTGTTCACTTCGTCGATCTGGTCGTCGCGGGTCGGATTGTTGACATCCACCACATGCAGCAGCAGATCGGCCTGCGCGGTCTCCTCCAGCGTGCTGCGGAACGCCGCGACCAGCGAGTGCGGCAGGTGACGGATGAAGCCGACCGTGTCCGACACCACGATCTCCCCCGCCCCTTCGGTGAACATGCGGCGCGAGGTGGTATCCAGCGTGGCGAACAACTGGTCGGCCACATACACGTTGGCGCGGGTCAGCCGGTTGAACAGCGTGGACTTGCCCGCATTGGTATACCCGACGATGGACACCGACAGCACATCGGCGCGATTGCGCGCGCGGCGCTGTACCACACGCTGATGCTTGAGCTTTTCCAGGCGGTCTTTCAGCAGATGCACGCGCTTGTCCAGTTTGCGCCGATCCAGTTCCAGCTTGGTTTCGCCGGGGCCGCGCGCGCCGACGGCATGCTTCTGCTGCCCCATGTCCATATTCATGCCGACCAGCCGCGTGGCGAGATACCTGAGCTGCGCCAGCTCGACCTGGACCTTGCCTTCATGGCTTTGCGCACGCTGCGCGAAGATGTCGAGGATCAACATGGTCCGGTCGATCACGCGGGTGTTCAGCTTGGCGGTCAGGTTGCGCATCTGCGCGGGGGAAAGGTCGTGATTGAAGATCACCAGCGGGACTTCCATCTGCTCTACCAGCTCGGCGAGTTGCTGGACTTTGCCGCTGCCCGCGAACAACGCCGCATCGGGACGTTGCCGCTTGCCCTCGACGATCGCCAGTGTGCGCACCCCGGCCGTCTCGGCCAACAGGCGCAGTTCCTCCAAGCTTTCGGCATAATCGGATTCGCCAAAATCAAGACTGACCAGAACTGCGGTCTCGGAACTGGCGGACTGTTGCGGCATTACTCGGCAGCGTCGTCGTAAGGGATACTGACCGCGCGCGCCGGAACGATAGTGGAAATAGCGTGTTTATAGACCATCTGCGTAACGGTGTTCTTCAGCAGCACCACATACTGGTCGAACGACTCGACCTGGCCTTGCAGCTTGATGCCATTCACCAGATAGATCGCGACCTGCACATGCTCCTTGCGCAGCGTATTGAGAAACGGGTCTTGCAGTTGCTGTCCTTTTGCACTCATGTTATTGCTCTTGTTGTTAGGAATGGAAGCGCACTTTACTGGATTCCTGCCCAACTGAACAGATACCTCGGGCAAAACCGCCCAGGCCGGTTAGCTGGCAGGCTGATGACAGCCATTTTTATTCGCGACTGCAAGGCTGCCGATCCCGCATATTTCCTGATAGCCGACCCTGAGGTCTCCCACAATGCTTGCACAAAGTGCTTGCATTCCCAATACTGCTTGCAACAATAGCAAGCATGAATAACGCGCAACGTAAAACACTGGAAGCGATTTTTTCAATGCCAACACCCAGGAATCTGGAATGGGCGCGGATCGAATCTCTATTCGTTGCACCGGGTTGCAAAGTGATTGAAGGCAATGGATCGAGGGTACGATTTGAACTGAACGGCGTGGTGGGCACGTTTCATCGACCGCACCCGGCAAAAGAAGCCAAGCCGTATCAGGTGAAAGATGCCAAGTTGTTTATAACCGAAGCTGGAGTAAAACCATGACCACAATGACATACAAGGGCTATGCCGCCCGCATTGAGTACAGCGACGAGGATGCCTGCTTCATCGGGCATATTGCAGGGATAGTCGATGTGGTTGGATTTCATGCCGACAACGTAAAGGCGTTACGGGCAGCGTTTAAGGAGGCGGTAGAGGATTATCTGGCAACCTGCGAAAAATTGGGCCGTGCAGCGCAAAAAACCGCCAGCGGACGATTGATGTTGCGCGTCCCTCCAGAAGTTCATTCCGCTGCGTTGGTGGCAGCGCAGGTGAGCGGAC
>JAVHQS010000148.1:0-7276 GCA_036171255.1 Gallionella sp. | reverse complement strand
TACCGACTGAGCTACCAGGCCATTTTTAGCGAACTTCCGAATCGGTTCATTGATGCGGTAGACTCGCGAAGCCGCGCATTATACCGATAACGCGCCAAATGACAAACCCCGCCGAGGCGGGGTTTGTTTATATCTACTTACAGAGCTTGTTGCAAGCAAATCGCGCAGCAAGTTCAATTACATCATGCCTTCCATACCGCCCATACCGCCACCCATACCACCGGCAGCAGGCTTGTCTTCTGGCAACTCTGCCACCATGCAAGCGGTCGTCAGCATCAGACCGGAGATAGACGCCGCATTTTGCAGTGCAGTACGCGTCACCTTGGTCGGATCGACCACGCCCATCGCCAGCATGTCGCCATACTCGCTGGTCGCCGCGTTATAACCGAAGCTGCCCGTGCCTTCCAGCACCTTGTTCACCACTACGGATGGCTCGTCGCCCGCATTGGAAACGATTGCGCGCAACGGGGATTCCATCGCACGCAACACGATGGTGATACCGGCGTCCTGGTCGTGGTTGTCGCCCTTCAGCTTGGCAACCGCAGCCTTGGCACGCAGCAATGCCACGCCGCCGCCTGGAACGATGCCTTCTTCAACAGCGGCACGGGTCGCATGCAAGGCATCTTCCACGCGCGCCTTCTTTTCCTTCATCTCGACTTCGGTCGCAGCACCGACCTTGATCACTGCGACACCACCGGCCAGCTTGGCTTTGCGTTCTTGCAGCTTTTCCTTGTCGTAGTCGCTGGTGGACTCTTCGGCCTGCTTGTTGATCTGGGCGATACGGCCCTTGATCGCATCTTCCTTGCCTGCGCCGTCGATGATGGTGGTGTTGTCCTTCGCCACTTCGATACGCTTGGCTTGGCCCAGATCGTTCAGCGTGGCTTTTTCCAGAGTCAGGCCGACTTCTTCAGCGATCACGGTGCCGCCGGTCAGAATTGCGATGTCTTCCAGCATCGCCTTGCGACGGTCGCCGAAACCGGGCGCTTTGACGGCAACGGTCTTGAGGATGCCGCGGATGTTGTTCACCACCAGGGTCGCCAGCGCTTCGCCATCGACATCCTCGGCGATAATCAGCAATGGACGTCCGGCCTTGGCCACTTGTTCCAGTACCGGCAGCAGGTCGCGGATGTTGGAGATCTTCTTGTCGTGCAACAAGATGTAGGGGTTTTCCATCAAGGCCAGTTGACGATCCTGGTTGTTGATGAAGTAGGGCGACAGATAGCCGCGGTCGAACTGCATTCCTTCCACTACGTCCAGCTCGTCTTGCAGACCGGAGCCGTCTTCGATAGTGATCACGCCTTCCTTGCCGACCTTGTCCATCGCTTCGGCGATCTTTTCGCCAACTGCGGTATCGGAATTAGCGGAGATGCTGCCGACCTGGGCGATCTCCTTGCTGGTGGTGCAGGGTTTGGAAAGCTTCTTCAGTTCTGCAACCGCTTCGATGACCGCCTTGTCGATGCCGCGCTTCAGATCCATCGGGTTCATCCCGGCTGCCACGAACTTCATGCCTTCCATAACGATGGATTGCGCCAATACGGTCGCAGTGGTGGTGCCGTCACCGGCCACATCGGAGGTCTTGGAAGCGACTTCCTTGACCATTTGTGCGCCCATATTTTCAAACTTATCCTTCAGTTCGATCTCTTTGGCGACAGATACGCCATCTTTAGTAATAGTTGGTGATCCATAGGAGCGATCCAGCACTACGTTGCGACCCTTCGGGCCCAGCGTGACTTTAACCGCATCTGCAAGGATATTCACGCCAACTACCATCTTGTTGCGTGCTGCGTCGTGGAATTTTACGTCTTTAGCTGCCATGTTTATTCTCCTGAATGTCTCTGAATGACTTACGCTTCAACCACGCCGATGATGTCATCTTCGCGCATGGTCATGTATTCCTGGCCATCCATCTTAAATGCCTGGCCAGCATATTTGCCGAACAGCACACGGTCGCCGACCTTGACGGTCATCGGCTGCAATTTGCCGTCGTCACCGACCTTGCCATTGCCCACAGCGATGATTTCACCTTGATCAGGCTTTTCGGTGGCTGCATCGGGAATCACGATACCGGAAGCGGTTTTGCGCTCTTCTTCCATACGCTTGACGATGACACGATCGTTCAATGGGCGAATTTTCATGCTTGGTTCTCCTAAAAATCAGTGGTTTGAAATAATGGAACTATTGCGGAGGCGGAGTTTAGCACTCTCTACCTTCGAGTGCCAATGGTCGGGGCGACCCCGCCCGATTTCAAGGGCGGGACGGATATTATTTTTGCGTGGGCAGCGCGACCTTGTTATCGGTGCTGAATTGGTAGTCCTTGAAGATATGCTCGGCGCTGAGGATTTGATACGTGCCATCGGCATTGCGATGCGTAGTGTCCTTGAGGCGATAAGTGTAATGCCCGCAGGTCCAGCAATCATAGTTGCGCATATGGGTGCATAAGCAGGTCTTATCCTTCACGGAAAGCTTCTTGGCATCGGGATGCAACGCCAGCTCGCGGTTATAGGCATCGATGTAGGCGCAACTACCGTTGCCGTCGAGCAGGTAACCATACGCTTCGCAGTTGGGTCGGATGCCCGAGCCGATCGCCGGGCAATTCTTCAGCATGCGCATCGGATAGCCGGTGGGCGATAGCATGTTCACTTCGATATCGTCTTCGCTGGCCTTGAAATACTCCTGCTGCACCTTTTCCGGGATGCCGCACTCGTCGGCGACGGTAAAGCGTGTCGCCACCTGCACGGCTGCCGACCCTGTTTCCAGATAACTTACCGCGTCGCTGCCAGTGAAAATACCGCCCGCCGGAATCACGGGAATATCCAGTTGTTCGGTTTTCAGGAATTGCTGTATCTCGGCAACGATGGTACGCAGGTCGTATTGCGCCCAATCCAGGCCGAAACCCAGGTGACCGCCAGCCAACGGCCCTTCCACCACGATGAAATCGGGCAGACGGTTCAGCCTGGCATTTTTGCGCAGGAACAATTGCAAGGCGCGCAACGAGGAGACGATGATGCCCAGTCGGGCGTCGCGGAAGCGCGGGTGGTTTTCCATCAGCGCGAACGAGCCGAGGTGCAGTCCGGCCGCCAGCGTGATGCCGTCGATGCCTTCGTCCAGCGCGGTCACCAGACGTGTACGCAGGGTTTCGCGCGGCGCATTCATGGTGAGTTTTTCCATGCAGTTGACGAAGATCATGCCTTCGCCGCGCTTGGCTTCCATGGTGCTGCGAACATGCAGACGGGTCGCTTCGGCGACTTGCGCCAGATCGAATTGCACGATCGACTTGTCCGCCTTGTGGATGTTGAGTTTGTAGAGCTTTTGCTTGTCGCTGACGAACTTCGTCTTGTAGCGGCGATCAGTCACGGTCGGCAGCATCGCATCGGAGATATGCCCGACCCCGCCCAGGCGCGCAGCTTCCAAGGCCAATTCGGCGGTGGAGATATCCACGCCCATCCCGCCGATCATGATTGGCACCAACTCACGCTCGCCAAAGCGCAGACGGAAATCGTCAACACGTTTCATTACTGCCATCCTCCTGCTGCCCTCTTGAGTCCTGTTCGGTAAGAGAGGCACAAATAATTGTTATGCATACATTTTGAAGTGCGAAGGATGCCACAGATGGGGTAATACGGAAAGCAAAGCCGGGTTTGCGGCACGGCCATTAACGACAAAACTACCTGCCCAACACGTTGCTCAGCGCATCTGCCAGATTGGCGAAGGCAAAGCGGTGCTGCGCCTCCTTCACCCTTACCGGCAACACCCTTTGTCCTTCCAGTAACAGGCAGGCTCGCTCGCCCATCCCGAGCTTCACCAGTGATGCCGGTGCGACGAACGGGGCCGGGCGGTGCAGCGCCGTCGCCAGGGCGGCAGTGAATTCCGCATTGGTGGCCGGTTGCGGCGAGGTCATATTGTATGGCCCGCTGGCATGGGTATCGTGCAACAAGCTGAGTAGCGTCGCCACATAATCATCGATATGCACCCAGCTCATCCACTGCCGGCCATCACCGAACCGCGCGCCCATGCCGAGCTTGAACAGCGGCAGCATACGCCCCAGCAGACCACCGTCATTGCTCAATATCAAACCGGTACGCAACAGACATACCCGCACCTTCGACACGTTACTGGCACAGCCAGCCGTTTGCGGGAGAAGGTGCGATGCGGCCACTCCCGCACCCGTCGGCTCCGCCGCACCGTGTCGTGGCCGCACCCCGAGGTCTTGCGCAACACGCGCGGCGGCTTCCCATGCAACGCAGAGCCGTGCGGGGAAATTGTCTCCCGCGTCTGCCGACTCGTCCAGCATGACATCGCCGCGATCGCCGTAATAGCCTATCGCCGAGCCGCTCAACAGTACGGCCGGTTTCTGCCTGGCTGCCGCGATGTGCCGCACCAGTTCTCCGGTGAGAGTGACGCGGCTCTCCCACAATACCTGTTTGCGCAATGCCGTCCAGGGCACATCCATGATCGGTTCACCCGCCAGATTGATGACCGCATCAAAGGCCTGCTCCGCTTGCCACTCGTCCAGCGCCGCCATCGCCTGAACGGCGCTGCCGCACTTGGCTGCGACCGTTTCCGGATGACGGCTCAGTACGGTGAGCTGATGGCCTTCCGCCAGAAGCGCCTTGCAAAGTCGACGTCCGATCAATCCAGTCCCGCCGGTGATCAAGATGCGCATGGCAACCTCCTCATGAATGATTTCGACATATATTATGTTATGCCGCAGACACTTGGTCAGCTTTGCCAAAACTCCGTTATGATTCTGCGCATGACAGCCAACACCAATCCTGACCTCCTTGCCCGCAGCCTTTCTGCGGTATGGCATCCATGTTCGCAAATGAAACATTACGAAAATTTCCCGCTGGTGCCAATCGCGCGCGGCGAGGGCGTGTGGCTGTATGACTGCGATGGCAAACGCTACCTGGATGCGGTGAGTTCCTGGTGGGTGAACCTGTTCGGACACTGCAACCCGCGCATCAACGCCGCGTTGCGCGACCAGCTCGACACGCTGGAACATGTGATGCTGGCGGGCTTCACCCACCGACCGGTGGTTGAGCTTTCCGAACGGCTGCGCGAACTCGCACCGGTTGGGCTGGGACATTGCTTCTATGGTTCGGATGGCGCATCGGCGACCGAGATCGCACTCAAGATGAGCGCGCATTTCTGGCGTAACTCCGGCAAGCCGGACAAGACGCGATTCATCAGCCTGGAAAACAGCTACCACGGCGAAACGCTGGGCGCATTGTCGGTAACCGATGTCGCGCTGTTCCGCGATGCCTACGGCGCGCTGATCCGGCAGCAGGCTACCGTGCCCAGCCCGGACAGCCGTAAAGCCGCAACAGGAGAAAGCGCCGAAGTTTATGCGTTGCGCTGTGCTGATGCGCTCGAACGGCATCTGCAGCAGCACCACGACCAACTTGCCGCATTGATCATCGAACCGCTGGTGCAGGGTGCGGCGGGCATGGCGATGTATCACCCCGTCTATCTGAAACGTGCGCGCGAATTATGTTCGCAATACGGCGTGCATCTGATCGCCGACGAAATCGCCGTCGGCATGGGACGTACCGGCACGCTGTTCGCTTGTGAACAGGCTGGCATCACGCCGGATTTCCTGCTGCTCTCCAAAGGCATCACCGGCGGTTATCTGCCTCTGTCCGTGGTGATGACGCGCGACGAAATCTATCTGGCGTTTTATGCCGACGAGACCGCGCGCGGTTTTTTGCATTCGCATTCCTACACCGGCAACCCGCTGGCCTGCCGCGCCGCACTCGCCACACTGGATATTTTTGTGCAGGACGATGTGCTGGCCGCGAACCGCAACAAGACGGCGTATCTGAACAAGACCGCCCAGCCGTTGCGCGACCATCGCGCGGTACGTAACTGGCGCAACACCGGCATGATCTGGGCATTCGAGGTGGACAGTCCGCATCACGATTTTGCGCAGCGTTGCTTCTCGCTCGGGCTGCAAAACGAATTGCTGTTGCGGCCCATCGGCCATACCGTTTATTTCATGCCACCCTATGTCATCACTCACGATGAACTGGATCTGCTGGTGAACCGCACCTTGCAACTTGTCGAACAACTGAGCTAACGGGCATGAAAATGATAACTTTCCTAATGATAAAATTCACCATGCCCGTTTCCCTCACCCTAACCCTCTCCCGCAAGCGGGCGAGGGGACAAACGAATCGCTGCGCGAGTTTCACGTTTATGCCATGAAACTTATTCTTGCCGCACTACTTTTCTGGTCATGCCTGGACGGTTTCGCCGCCGCCGCGAACCTGCCGGAGCCCGTCAGCGACGCCCTCAGGCGCGCGCACATTCCGTTGAACAGTGTCGGCATCGTGGTGCGGGAAACTCATGCACATCAGAACATCGTCAGCCAGAACGCCAAACAATCGATGAACCCGGCTTCGACCATGAAGCTGCTCACTACCCTTGCCGGGCTGGAAACGCTCGGTCCCGCGTATCGCTGGAAGACCGAGGCGTATCTCGACGGCCCGCTTGAGAATGGTGTGCTGCAAGGCAATCTGGTGTTCAAGGGTTATGGCGACCCCAAGCTGACCATCGAACAATTCTGGTTGTGGCTGCATGAACTGCGCCAGCGCGGGTTGCGCGAGATTCGCGGCGATGTCGTGCTGGATCGCAGTTTTTTTCAGGCGACGAATCACGATCCCGCAGAATTCGACAACGACCCGACCCGCGCTTACAACGTCGGCCCGAATGCGCTGTTGCTCAACTTCAACGCACTGCATCTGCGCTTGATCCCCGTCAATGGCCATACCACCGCGCTGCTGGAACCCGATCTCTTTGGCTACACATTGAACAACCGGATCACCAACTCTGCAAAGTTACCCTGCAACGGCGAAGCCTACAAAGCCCGCCTGGAGAAGCGCAGCATCGTACTGGAAGGCAGCATTCCTGCGGCCTGCGGCGAGGTGGATGATTATTTCTCACTACTGCCGCATGGCGAATATTTCTTCGCGGTGTTCAGCGCGCTATGGACTGAACTCGGCGGTACCGTGCAGGGCAAACTGCGCGAAGATAGCGTTCCGGCCAATCAGGTGGCGTTTGCCACCCACCTCTCGCCGCCCTTGTCAGAGCTGATCCGCGACATCAACAAGTTCAGCAATAACATCATGGCACGGCAACTGTTCCTCACGCTCGGCGCACAAGATGGGCAATCCGCCACTATTGCCCGCAGCACCGCAGCGGTGCAGCAATGGCTGAGCAGACAGCAATTGCAATTCCCCGAACTGGTGCTGGAAAACGGCGCGGGACTGTCGCGCAC
>JAVHQS010000147.1:0-7300 GCA_036171255.1 Gallionella sp. | reverse complement strand
GTGTCGGGAGCCGCACGTCACATGGCTAACTGCCTACCCGAAAGCGGCAGTCAAAGTAATAGAACGACCGCTTGCCAGTACCCGGATTTATCTCTTCGGGCACGCTATTCCAATTCCGATTCCATTTGCCCGTGAGGTTTGATACAATGCGCCGCGTTTTGAGATGGGCTTCGAGCCCGTTTTTTATTTGTGGATCGCAATTTATGGATGTGATAAAGCTGGTCGAAACAACGGTAAACGGCCTGGGCTATGAACTGGTGGATTTTGAACGCTCGGGGCGCGGGCTGTTGCGCGTGTTCATCGACAAGCCGGACGGCATCTCGGTGGATGATTGCCAGACGGTGAGCAATCAGCTGACGCGGTTGTTCATGGTCGAGAACGTCGATTACGATCGTCTTGAAGTTTCTTCGCCTGGACTGGATCGACCGCTCAAGAAAGAAGCCGATTTCGTGCGTTTCGCTGGTGAGAAGGCGCAGCTCAAGCTGCGTATACCGATGGCGGGACGCAAGAACTTCACCGGGATCATCGGTGCGGTCGGCGATGGCATCTTGCAGTTGGATGTGGATGGAAGTCAGGTGGCAATCGAGTTGTCGAATTTGGATAAGGCACGCTTGGTGCCGACTTTTTAGTTTTTAGTGCTTGTCGCTGACAAGCGGGTCAATAGCCGGAGAATGGTATGAGTCGAGAAGTTTTGTTGCTGGTAGATGCGTTGTCCCGTGAAAAGAACGTGGACAAGGAAGTCGTGTTCGGTGCGTTGGAGTCCGCGTTGGCTTCCGCGACCAAGAAGCGCTTTGCAGACGAGGCTGACGTGCGCGTCTCGATAGATCGCAATACCGGCGAGTATGAATCGTTCCGTTGCTGGGAAGTGATGGACGACGAGACCTTCGAGACCCCGGATTTGCACATCAAGCTGGAAGAAGCGCGCAAACACGATCCCGAGATCCAGTTGGGCGAGTTTGTCGAAGAGCCGCTGGAGTCGATCGATTTCGGGCGTATCGGCGCACAAGCCGCCAAGCAGGTCATTTTCCAGAAGATCCGCGATGCCGAGCGCGAGCAGGTGCTGAGCGATTTCATGGATCGCAAGGAGCATCTGGTTTCCGGTACGGTCAAGCGGCTGGAGCGCGGCAACGCGATCGTCGAATTCGGCAAGATCGAGGCGTTGTTGCCGCGCGAACAGATGATTCCCAAGGAAAATATGCGCGTCAGCGATCGCGTCAAGGCGCACTTGTTGCGTGTGGACCGCAGCGCGCGTGGCCCGCAAGTGATCCTGTCGCGCACTTCCAATGAATTGCTGGTCAAGTTGTTCGAGCTGGAAGTGCCGGAAATCGAAGAAAAGTTGCTGGAGATCGTCAGTGCCGCACGCGATCCCGGTTCGCGCGCCAAGATCGCGGTGAAGTCCCACGATCCGCGCATCGACCCGATCGGCACCTGCGTCGGCATGCGTGGTTCGCGCGTGCAAGGCGTGACCAACGAGTTGGCCGGTGAGCGTGTGGACATCATTCTCTGGTCCGAAGATCCTGCGACTTACGTCATCAATGCGCTGGCTCCTGCCGAAGTAAGCGGCATCGTGGTGGACGAAGAGAAGCACAGCATGGATGTGGTGGTCGAAGAAGAAAATCTGGCGCAGGCAATCGGTCGCGGCGGTCAGAACGTGCGTCTGGCCAGCGAGCTGACCGGATGGGAACTCAACATCATGACGGTCGAGCAGTCCAACGAGAAACATGCCGAAGAGTTTGCCAAGACGCGCGCCGCGTTCATGGAAAAACTGGATGTGGATGAGGAGGTCGCCGACATCCTGGTGCAGGAGGGTTTCAATACGCTCGAAGAAGTGGCCTATGTGCCGCTGGACGAAATGCTGGAAATCGAATCGTTCGACGAGGCGACCGTGGAAGAGCTGCGCAGCCGCGCGCGCAACGTGTTGCTGACGGCCGCGATCGCCAACGAAGAGCAGGTGGAGCACGGTATCGAAGACCTGCTCAAACTGGAAGGCATGGATGAGCAGACGGCGCGCGCCCTGGCGGCAAAAGGCGTGACGACACAAGAACAATTGGCAGACCTGGATGTGGATGAATTGGTGGAGCTCTCCGGTATGGAGGGGGAGCGTGCCAATGGTTTGATCATGGCTGCTCGCGCACCTTGGTTTGCTTGAGTCGGTAAGGGTTGTTAAAGGACGGTAATGGGAAAATTGAACGTAGCGCAGTTTGCGACCGATCTGGGTCTGCCGGTAGCTTTGCTGTTGGAGCAGTTGCATGCGGCCGGGGTCAGCAAGGCCGAGGAATCGGACTCGATCTCCGAAAAGGACAAGGCGCAATTGCTGGAACATCTGCGCCAGGCGCATGGCGGCAACATACCGGCCAAGAAGATCACGCTGGCCCGTCGCGAAACATCCGAGATCAAGAAATCCGACAGCACCGGACGTGCGCGTACCATTCAGGTGGAAGTGCGCAAACGTCGCGTGGTCGCACCGGTAGCCGCCGCAGTAGCTGCCGCGCCGGTTGAATCCGCCGCTTTGCCCAAGGCTGAGCCGGCCAGGGTGCTGGACGAACACGAAATAGCCGCACGGGAGCAGGAAGCGCGTTTGCAAGCAGAGTTGGCAGAGCGACAAGCGGCAGAGCTGCAAGCTAAAAAAGCGCGCAGCAAAAGTAAAACCAGCGACGCGCCGGAGGTTGCAGAGGCGATCGTGCCCGTCGATCAAATGGCGGCTGTTGAAGTTCAGCCGGTCCGGCCGGTTGGCGAGCCACTGGTGATTGGTGCGCCAGTGCTGCGTCGCGTAGCGAGACCGGCTGAAAAGGTGGTTCCCGCACAGCCTGCCGCTCCAGCGGTCGCCACGGAAGGCACGCTGCATAAACCTGCCGCCAAACCTGGCGACAAAGTCGAGCGCTTCAGCAAAACCGCAAAGCCGGGTGCCAAGCAGCCCGCCAAACGCGAAGAGCCGGGTGCGCACAAGCGTCCGCTTGGGAAAACCGATAGCAAGCCGGGCAGTCGCACCGGTGCGTGGGCTACTCCGGTGCGCGGCAAGCGTCACGACAAACATAGCAAGCAGGCTCCTTCCGCAGCAGCGGGTGAATCGTTCTCGATGCCGACCGAGCCTATCGTGCATGAAGTGTCGGTGCCGGAAACGATCACCGTGTCCGAGCTGGCGCAGAAGATGACGGTCAAGGCGGCAGAAATCATCAAGACGCTGATGAAGATGGGTTCGATGGTGACCATCAACCAGGTGCTCGATCAGGAAACCGCGATGATCGTGGTGGAGGAGATGGGTCACATCGCCAAAACCGCCAAGCTGGACGACCCCGATGCTTACCTGCTCGATGCCGAGGAACACCATGATGCGGTGCTGGAGCCGCGCGCGCCGGTCGTCACCGTGATGGGCCACGTCGATCACGGCAAGACCTCGCTGCTGGATTACATTCGCCGTACCCGTGTGGCTTCGGGCGAAGCGGGCGGCATCACGCAGCATATCGGCGCGTATCACGTCAACACCCCGCGCGGCATGATCACTTTCCTCGATACGCCGGGCCATGAGGCGTTTACCGCGATGCGTGCACGCGGCGCCAAAGCGACCGACATCGTGATCCTGGTGGTGGCTGCCGACGACGGCGTGATGCCGCAGACCAAGGAAGCGATCGCCCATGCCCGGGCCGGTAACGTGCCGCTGGTGGTCGCGATCACCAAGGTAGATAAACCCGACGCCAATATCGAGCGCGTCAAACAGGAACTGGTCGCCGAAGGCGTGGTGCCGGAAGACTGGGGTGGCGATGCGATGTTCGTCGAGGTTTCCTCCAAGTCCGGACAGGGCATCGACCAGTTGCTCGAAGGCGTGCTGTTGCAAGCCGAAGTGCTGGAACTCAAGGCGCCACGTGCATCGCACGCCAAGGGGCTGGTGATCGAAGCGCGTCTGGACAAAGGCAAAGGACCGGTGGCGACCGTGCTGGTGCAATCCGGCACGATGAAGCGCGGCGACGCGGTGCTGGTCGGTTCGGTGTTCGGCCGGGTGCGCGCGATGCTGGATGAGAACGGCAAAACCGTTAACGAAGCGGGTCCGTCTATTCCGGTCGAGATCCAGGGGCTGTCGGAAGTGCCGGCTGCCGGTGAAGAGCTGATGGTGTTGGCGGACGAAAAACGTGCGCGCGAGATCGCGCTGTTCCGTCAGGGCAAGTATCGCGGCGTGAAGCTTGCCAAGCAGCAGGCGGCCAAACTGGAGAACATGTTCGAACAGATGGCGGAAGGCGAAGTGCGTACCCTGTCGCTGATCGTCAAGTCGGACGTGCAAGGTTCTGCCGAAGCGATCGCGCAATCGCTGCAAAAACTCTCCACCAACGAAGTCAAGGTCAACCTGATCCACGGCGGCGTGGGTGCGATCACCGAGTCTGACATCAATCTGGCGCTGGCGTCCAAGGCGATCGTGATCGGCTTCAACACCCGCGCCGACGCGGCCGCGCGCAAGCTCGCCGAATCCTCCGGCGTGGACATCCGCTACTACAACATCATTTATGCGATGGTGGACGAGATCAAGGCTGCGCTGTCCGGCATGCTGGCTCCCGAGAAGCGCGAAAGCATCATGGGTATGGTCGAAGTGCGCCAGGTGTTCACCGTTTCCAAGGTCGGCACCATCGCCGGTTGCATGGTGCTGGAAGGTATCGTGAAACGCGGGGCGAGGGTGCGCGTGTTGCGCAACGATGTGGTGATCCACGACGGCGAGCTGGATTCGCTGAAGCGCTTCAAGGACGACGTGAAAGAAGTTAAATCCAATTTCGAGTGCGGACTGTCGCTGAAGAATTACAACGATCTGCAAGTGGGCGACAAGCTGGAAGCCTACGAGATCGTCGAGGTTGCGCGCGCGCTGTAATGGCCAACTTTGCCAGGACCGAGCGTGTCGCCCAGCAGATGCAGCGGGAAATCGCCGAGCTGGTGCGGCTCGAGATCAACGATCCGCGCGTGCGTCTGGTGACCATCACCGGTGTCGAAGTGGCATCCGACTATTCGCATGCCAAGATATTTTTTACGCGCCTGGATGGCAAGCACGACGAGGCGCAGCAGGGCCTGGAGCATGCCGGCGGTTTTCTGCGCAGCCAGTTGGCGCGCAGCCTCAAGCTGCGCGTCATGCCACAATTGCATTTTGTCTTTGATGCCTCCGTCGAGCGCGGCAGCCACTTGTCGCAACTCATCGATCAGGCGGTCGCCAGCGATCAACAGCTCGATGACCAGCAGCGCGACGACCAGAAATAATCCGTAATGTCCCGAAGAACCTACCGTCAGTTAGACGGCGTGTTGCTGTTCGATAAGCCGCTGGAACTCAGTTCCAACGACGCCTTGCAAAAAGTCCGCCGCCTGTTTCAGGCTGAAAAAGCCGGGCATACCGGCACGCTCGATCCGCTTGCCACCGGCTTGCTGCCGATCTGTTTCGGCGAAGCCACCAAATTCTCCAATGCCTTGCTGGATGCCGACAAGACCTATCGTGCCTTGTTGCGCCTGGGACAGACCACCACCACCGGCGATGCGGAAGGCGAGATCACGGCCGAACATCCGGTTAACGTGGCGCAGGCCGAGGCCGATGCCGCGCTGGCCGGATTTCGCGGCGCGATCCGGCAACTGCCGCCGATGCACAGCGCCCTCAAGCATCAGGGCAAGCCGCTCTACGAATATATCCGCAGGGGCGAGACGATAGAACGCGAACTGCGCGATGTGGTGATACACGAACTGGTGTTGAACAGCTTCAGCGGCAACGAGATGGATATCACCGTGCGTTGCAGCAAAGGCACTTATGTGCGCACGCTGGCCGAAGACATCGGTGCGGCGCTCGGCTGCGGCGCGCATCTGACTGGCTTGCGCCGTACCGCGATCGCCCATTTCGAGCTGCGCGACGGCTATACCCTGCAACAGTTGCAGGCGATGAGCGAGGCCGAACGCGATGCCTGCGTGCTTGCGCCGGAAAGCCTGATGCCGGCCATGCCCAGGCTGCAACTGGATGCGGTGCAGATCAAGCGTCTGGCGCAAGGGCAGCGCCTGGCGCTGGATACCGGCCTGCCGGATGGCAAGGTCAGGCTGCATGGGCCGCAGGGCTTCATCGGGGTAGGGTTGCTGCAAGGCCGCCGCCTCGCTCCCGAGCGCCTGTTATCCACTGTGGCAAAACAGGCTGCAAGCAGTTCACCGTAGCGACGTTCATCAGACGCATCCTGATGAAGCCATCCTGAGAAACGGCGGCGGTTAAATCCAACGCTGCCGCGCGCTACTGTGTGGCAGAATGAACATCGCAGAAATATCAACCGATGAGGTCGATCATGCGAAAACATAATGCGATGCTGACCCCTCTGGCTCTCATGTGAGAAAAGAAATCGACTCCGGTACCTTTCCTTTCGTTTGACGTGCCGCTAGTCGCGGCGTCCATGGGCATGTACAGTCTGACGCAGTATCCGGCAGATCACTTTTTGTGGGAGTTTCTGGCATATTGCGCAGGAACGGGCGGCTCCATATTGATTATCGGCTCGGCAGCAGGCGTTGCTGCAATGGGATTGGAAAAAATCCACTTCTTTTGGTATATCAAGAAAATCAGCGGATTGGCGCTGGTGGGGTATTTTTCAGGCGCGGTGGTTTACCTCGCTCAATACGGGTTGCTTCACTAAGCCGTTGCACTGATGGTGTGCTTATTTACAATAACCGACGAGAACACTAAAGTTATGAAAAGGTCTGCACAGGAACTCGTTACCAGAACTCGAACAGCATTGGCTTATCGCTTCAGCCTTCATTCCGATCAATCCAGCTTTGAAGACATAGATCAGAATATCCGTGATGGCATCGTAATCAGGGGAACCAATCTCTGGGTGCTGATGCTGGCGATATTTATCGCGTCTATAGGGTTGGATGTCAACTCAACTGCTGTGATTATCGGTGCGATGCTGATATCACCGCTGATGGGGCCTATCATGGGCATAGGCTATGGTGCTGGAATCAATGATTACTCGCTGATTAAAAAGGCACTAGGCAATCTACTGATTTCCATATCAATCGCCCTGTTTACCTCGACGCTGTATTTCTTTGTTAGCCCGTTATCCACCGCGCAATCCGAGTTGTTAGCACGAACCACGCCTAGTATCTGGGATGTGCTGATCGCCCTGTTCGGCGGACTGGCCGGCATCATTGCTTCCACACGCCGTGAAAAAACCAACATCATACCGGGCGTTGCCATTGCGACAGCTTTGATGCCTCCGTTGTGTACAGCAGGTTATGGTATCGCCCACGGCTCAATGGAAATGTTTCTTGGCGCGTTCTACCTGTTTTTCATCAACGGTGTTTTTATTGC
>JAVHQS010000146.1:0-1517 GCA_036171255.1 Gallionella sp. | reverse complement strand
GAGCTGTGGTAAGCTGTGCGCCGTTCTGACCCCTTTCGTATTACTGATCCGTGCGTTCCCATGCTGCCTGTTTCCGCCTCCAGTCTGGTCAATAACCTGATTCGCCCCGAGATCCTCGCGCTGCACGCGTATCACGTGCCGGACAGCGGCGGCTACATCAAGCTGGACGCGATGGAAAATCCCTATCTCGTGCCGCCGGCATTGCGCGAAGAGATCGCCGCCGCCGTGGCGCATGCGGCGATCAACCGCTATCCCGATCCGAACCCGGCGTCCCTGAAGGAAAAGATCAGCAACGTGCTGAACTTGCCGGACGGCATGGAGGTGTTGCTCGGCAACGGTTCGGATGAATTGATCCAGTTGCTGGCGCTGGCGCTCAACAAGCCGGGCGCGACGCTGCTGGGCGTGGAGCCGTCGTTCGTGATGTACCGGATGATCGCGACGTTCACCGGGATGCGCTATGCCGGCGTGCCGCTGAAGACGGATTTTTCGCTGGATTTGCCGGCGACGCTGGCGGCGATCGAACGCGAGCGGCCCGCGCTGATGTTTCTGGCCTATCCGAACAATCCCACCGGGAATCTGTTCCCGGCGGACGCAGTCGAACGGATTATTGAGGCATCGCCCGGGCTGGTGGTGGTGGACGAGGCGTATTACGCCTTTGCCAGCGACAGCTTCATTCCGCTGCTGGCGCGCTATCCGAATCTGCTGGTGATGCGCACCTTCTCCAAGCTCGGCATGGCGGGGTTGCGCCTCGGTTTTCTGGCGGGCAGCACGGCGTGGCTGGGGCAGTTGGAAAAGCTGCGCTTGCCGTATAATGTCGGCGTTTTGCCGCAGTTGGTCGCCGGGAAGTTGCTGGCGCATCACGCGGTATTGTTGCAGCAAGCCCGGCAGATCAAGTTGGATCGCGCCGAGTTGTATCAACAGTTGAGTGCAATCGCCGCTGTGCAGGTTTACCCTAGCGAGGCGAATTTCCTGTTGTTCCGTGTGGCGCAGGCCACTGCGGTGTTCGATGGCTTGAAGCGGCGCGGCGTGCTGATCAAGAATCTGAACGGCGGACACCCGATGTTGAACGATTGCCTGCGCGTAACGGTCGGGACACCGGAAGAAAACGAGCAATTTATAGTTGCATTGCAAACTTGCTTGCAATGCGCAGTTGAATAGGCGAGTTTCGGCGGAGACTGACCCGGAACTTAATGAGATAACGAAGACCCTGTAGGAGCGCAACTTGTTGCGCGATCGCATTAAACCATCGCGCAACAAGTTGCGTCCTACCGGTGAATCGGGATTTAGATAAGGGAATAACATGCGCAGCGCGAAAGTTTCACGCAACACCCTGGAAACCCGGATCAGCGTCGAGCTGAATCTGGACGGCAGCGGTCAGGCCAAGTTCGATACCGGTCTGCCGTTTCTCGATCATATGCTCGACCAGATCGCCAGGCATGGCCTGGTGGACATCGGCATTCTCGCCAAGGGCGATCTGCACATCGACGCGCACCACACCGTGGAAGACATCGGCATCA
>JAVHQS010000145.1:0-1548 GCA_036171255.1 Gallionella sp. | reverse complement strand
CTAGCAGCCTGTCGGACTGACAACCCTGCTCGATGTAAAAGACGCGGATGCGGACAGCGTTTTCATCACGATTTTCTCAATAACTCGACGACGCAGCGATCCGCTTCCGGTTCAAGCGGGCATCAGCGCGAACATTCGCTTCACATTCCACGCCATCGTCACCAGACTCCACTCACCTTTCACTTTTTCCAGCCCCCGTAGCGAGAATTGTCGGAAGCCCAGCACCGATTTGATGATGCCGAACACCGGCTCCGGTATCTGCTTACGCAGGGCATATAGCTGTTTCCCTTCAGCTGTCGTCAGCCTGTGTTCCATCGTCTCCAGTGCGGTCGGATTGTTCAGTAGCGGCATGGGGGCGGCGAACCGCTCCCGCCATGACGGGTGATGTCTCTCCCGTCCCATCGAGATCAGCGGCGCGATGCGGACTTTATCGCAGCAGAGCACATTCGCTTCGCTGTAATAGCCGTTGTCGGCCAGCAGGACTTCCGGTTTGCCCAGCGCTTCTGGCAAGGCGCCCAGTGCCTTCACCATCGGTTCGACCTGCCGTTTGTCGTTGGTCTCCTGCACTACGTCTTGCGCCACTACCAGCATGCTGCCGGATGCCACCGCCGCCTGGGCGTTATAGCATTGCTCGAAGCTGCCCCCGGCAACCTTCATGATACGCGATGCTTCGTCGGTCAGGTTGACCTGGTCTTCGGGCGCAGGTCCCGCCTGAGGTGGGGTGGGGGGCTTGCCGCGCGGTTTTTTGCCAGTTGCTTTTGTGTGCGCTTCGCGGACCGCCACCTTTGCTTCATATTCAGCCTGTTCGCGGGCGAAACGTTCTTGGGCGCGGGCTTCGATCCTAGCGCGGGCTTCGGCGATCCGCGTCAACCGCGCTTCGCGTATCGCCAGCTCTTCCGGGACGGACATCCCGTCCGGAACATCGGCGCGGTCTTCCGATTCGGCCAGGGCCAGCAGTTCGGCCACTTCCTGCTTCAGTTGCGCTTCGATCTTGCCGGCATGTTCGTAGGACAGCGCGCTGTGGCGGGAGGCGTTGGCATGTAGTTTGGTGCCGTCCAGTGCCACTACACCCAGCTTGAGCATGCCCATCTCGCGCGCCAGCATCAGCACTTCGACAAACAGGGCTTCGATCTGTCTGAAGAAGCGACGGCGGAATGTGGCCAGCGTGTCGTGGTCGGGGTGGCTGTTGGAGGCGATGAAACGGAAGGCGACCGAGTCGTAAGTGGCACGCTCGATCTTGCGGCTGGAGAATACACCGGTCGCATAACCGTACACCAGCAGGCCGAGCAGCAGCGCCGGGTGGTAGGAGGCCGAGCCGGATCCGCGATAGGCACGGGTCATGCCGGACAGGTCCAGCCGGTCTATCACTTCCACCACGAAGCGCGCCAGGTGCCGCTCGGGCAGCCATTCATCAACGGACGGCGGTAGCAGGTATCCGGTTGTGCGGTCTATCGGGCGGAAGTTGCTCATGGCGGGCTCGCTATCGGTTTGCGGTGTTCGGGATTATCTCATCTCGTTGAGGGGGCGGTAAGTCCGACAGGCTGCTAG
>JAVHQS010000144.1:4522-7824 GCA_036171255.1 Gallionella sp. | reverse complement strand
TATTCCAACCAGATGAATGTGCCCATGCGTCCGGTCACACCATCACGGCGATAAGAGAAAAATCTTTCATGATCGCTGTAGGTGCAATAGCCGCCCCCGTAAATCTGCGTGACACCCATCGCATTCAGGCGCAGTCGCGCCAACGCACAGAGGTCGGCGAACCATTTTCCGGGCTGCCCCCTGATGAATGCGGCGGCGGCTTGCGGGTCGCGCGCGACAAAAGCGGCGCGCACCTCTGCGCCCACTTCGAACGCCTGCTGGCTGATGGCCGGACCCAGCCAGGCCATCAGATGTTGCGGCTCAACTGCCATCGCCTGCACGGTCGCTTCGATCACCCCCGCCGCCAAACCCTTCCATCCGGCATGTGCCGCGCCAACCACGCCGCCCCGCCGGTCGCACAACAACACCGGCAGGCAATCCGCGGTCAGCACCGCGCACACCGCCGCGCGCTGCCGCGCGATGCAGGCATCCGCACACGGCAGGCAACTGGCCATATCTGCATTGGCAACCGTGATGCCGTGCACCTGTTCCAGCCACACCGGTTCGCTGGGCAGCAACGTGTTGAGCGACATGCGGTTGCGCGCCACCGCCAGCGGCGCATCGCCGACATGGCTGCCGAGATTGAGACTGTCATAGGGCGCGGCGCTCACGCCGCCTTGCCTTGTGGTCTGCAAGGCGCGCACCTGTCCGGGGGCGGGCCAGTCCGGGACGATGCAGTGTTCAAGCAGGTTCATTTGTTTCACCGGGGGCGATTGCGCGAGCGATCTGCCGCAGCAATTGCGCCATGTCATCCGGCATCGGCACATGCCATTCCATCGCTTCACCGCTGACCGGATGTTCCAGCGCCAGCCGCGTGGCGTGCAACGCCTGGCGCGGGAATCCACCCAGCAGACTGCGCAGTTGCGGCACGCATTTTTGCGGGCCTTTCAGATACACGCTGTCGCCCACCAGCGGGTGGCCGATATGCGCCATATGCACGCGGATCTGGTGGGTGCGCCCGGTTTCCAGGCGGCAGCGCACCAACGTACAACTGGGGAATTTCTCTTCGATCTGATAATGCGTGACGGCGGGCTTACCGCTTTCCACCACCGCCATCTTGACGCGCTGCGTGGGATGCCGGCCGATCGGCTGATCCACCGTGCCGCCGTGGCGCAGTTCGCCCCATACCAGCGCGAGATATTCGCGTTTCACGCTGCGCGCCTGCAACTGGCGCACCAGATGGGTCTGGGCGGTGAGCGTCTTGGCCACGACCAGCAAACCGCTGGTGTCCTTGTCGAGCCGGTGCACAATGCCGGCGCGCGGCACGGCTTCGAGTTGCGGCGCATGATGCAGCAACGCGTTCAGCAGCGTACCTTCCCAATTGCCGCTGCCGGGATGCACCACCAGCCCGACCGGCTTGTTGATCACCAGCAGCGTATCGTCTTCGTAGACAATGTCGAGCGCGATGTCTTCAGCCAGATACGGCTGCTCGGCGGGATGCGCTTGCGGCAGCACTTCGAGTGCTTCACCGCCCCAGACCTTCTGCCTGGACGTGGCCAACTCGCCGTTCAATTTGACTTGCTGCCGGACGACCCATTCCTGCAGGCGGCTGCGCGAATATTCCGGCAACAATCTGGCGAGCGTCTGGTCGAGGCGCAGCCCGGCACAGCCATCGGGAACCACGAAATGCAGCACGCCGGGGGAGCCGGGGTTTAAGTTATAATCGCGCAAATTTTTCCCGGGTTCAGTCATGCGCCATAGTTTAGCCGTATTCCTGTTGCTTACGTTAACCGCTTGCGGCATGTTCAGCCCGTTGCCGGACGGCAGCGCAACAACCAAAGCCCAGTCAGCCGAAGAAATCTACGCCGAGGCCAAAGAGCAGTTCAACGATGGCAGTTACGATGCGGCGATCAAGCTGTATGAAACCCTGCAATCGCGCTACCCCTATGGCCGGTATGCGCAGCAGGCAATGCTGGAGATGGCCTACGCCTACTACCGCCAGGGCGAACCCGATCCGGCGATCGCCACGGCGGATCGCTTCATCAAACAATTCCCGAACAACCCGCATGTGGACTACGCCTACTACGTTAAAGGTCTGGCCAATTTCAACGGCGAGATCACCGTGCTGGGTTCCATCGCCGGGCAAGACCCCAGCGAGCGCGACCCGCAATCCGCTCAAGATTCTTTTAACGCCTTCAAGGAATTGGCGACCCGTTTCCCGAGCAGCAAGTACACGGCGGATGCCAAGCTGCGCATGCAGTATCTGGTCAACGCGCTGGCGAGACACGAACTGCATGTCGCCCAATACTACCTGCGGCGTGGCGCGCATATCGCCGCAGTGAACCGTGCACAGGGCATCCTCAAGCAATACCCGAACAGTCCCTCGACGCGCGAAGCGCTGGGCATCATGGTGCAAGCCTACGATGCGATGGGCATGACCGACCTGCGCGACGATGCACAGCGAGTGCTGACCAAGAACAACGGCGCGTCGATACCGGTCGCCGATGTCAGAACAGAGAAACGCTGGTGGCAATTCTGGAAATGAGATTCTGTCCTGCCTGCGGCGCAGCGGTCGAGTTGCGCGTCCCCGGCGACGACAACCGTCTGCGGCACATCTGTACCGCCTGCGGCATCATCCATTACCAGAACCCCAAGATGGTGATCGGTTCGATTCCGGAATGGGAAGACAAGATTCTGTTATGCCGCCGCGCCATCGAACCGCGTTACGGGCTATGGACCCTGCCCGGCGGCTTCATGGAGAACGGCGAAAGCACTACTCAGGCGGCAATACGCGAAACGCTGGAAGAAGCCAACGCACGCGTCGCGCTCGGCGATCTGTATTCGATGTACAGCCTGCCCTATATCAATCAGGTTCACATGCTGTTCCGCGCCAGGCTGCTCGATCTGGATTTTGGCCCGGGGACGGAAAGTCTGGAGGTCAAACTGTTCAGTGAAGCCGAGATACCGTGGGATGAAATCGCGTTTCGTCCGGTGCACTGCAGCCTGGAACATTACTTTGCCGAACGCCGCAGCGGAACGTTCAGTTTCCATATCGGCGAACTGGCCCCGCCCGTCCGCCCCGTTCAGCCAGTTTTGCCGAAACAGCCGTAACCCCTATATAATCACGCACAACCCACTGTACCGATATACCAAATGAGCCCCATACATATCTTCATCCTGTTCGCCGCCATGGCTTTGACGGGTTGCGCCTCGACCCATGCGAGCAATCCGGCCGACCCGCTGCAATCGTTCAACCGTGGCATGTATCAATTCAACGATACCGTGGACAGAGCCATCACCAAGCCGGTCGCACAAGGCTACAA
>JAVHQS010000144.1:0-4422 GCA_036171255.1 Gallionella sp. | reverse complement strand
TGGGGCCCAGCACGTTGCGCGACAGCGTCGGACTCTACGTGGACAGCCGTCCGAGCAAGATCCGCCGCATCACGCATATGCGCACCCGCAACCAGGTTTATGTAGCCAAGGCGATCAGCCGCCGCACCCAACTGCTGGATCAGGAAAAGGTGCTGGATGAAGCAGCGATCGACCGCTACGAATTGATCCGCGATACCTACCTGCTGCGCCGCCAGAACCTGGTCTACGACGGCAACCCGCCGCGCGAAAAGGAACAATATGACGACGAGCAAGACGACATCGAGAACCAGCAGGTACCAATCCCCAACACGCCGTCATCGCAACGAAATGGCAACCCGGCAACCCGTTCGATCAGCAGCAATACCGGACAACAGTCTGTCGTGGCGCCTGTCGCGCTCGAATCGCATCAGGCAATACAACAAGCCATGAACACACAACCCTCCGTATATAAAGTATGGGTGGCGCAACACAACGGTATCCGCTGACCGTACCCGCAACACCATAGAAAAAGGCCTGCATGCAGGCCTTTTTCCATATCCACAACTTAGCGTCCGGCACGCAATGCTTCGATGCGCTCCTCCAGCGGCGGATGCGTCATGAACAACCTGCCCATCCCGCCGCCACCGGAAATACCCGATGCGGCCATCTCTTTGGGCAGGGCGGCTTGCCCGTGATTCATCTTCAGGCGCTCCAGTGCGGCGATCATCTTTTCACGGCCCGCCAGCGACGCGCCGCCCGCATCGGCACGGAATTCGCGATGCCGCGAGAACCACATCACGATGATGCTGGCCAATACACCCAGCACCAGTTGCGCCGCTATTTCCGCGACGAACGAACCGATGCCCGGGCCTTCCCGCCCATCGTGCTTGAGCAACACGCGATCCACGAATATCCCGAACAGCTTGGAGAAGAACACCACGAAGGTGTTCACCACCCCCTGAATCAGCGTCAACGTCACCATATCGCCGTTGGAAACATGACTCATTTCGTGCGCCAGCACCGCCTCGATCTCATCGCGGCTCATGCTGTGCAACAGCCCGGTGCTCACCGCCACCAGCGCGGCGTTGCGGTTCCAGCCGGTCGCGAACGCATTCACATCCGGCGCGTCGTAGATCGCCACTTCCGGCATGCCGATACCGGCGGCTTGCGCCTGTCTGGCAACGGTCTCGACCAGCCAGCGCTCGGTCGGGCCGGACGGCGTTTCGATCACCTGTGCGCCGACCATGCGCTTGGCCGACCACTTCGACATGAACAGCGAGATGAACGAACCGGCGAAACCGATCACCAGCGACATCACCAGCAGCGCGTTGAAATTGATCGCACCGCTCTGATCCAGAATACGGTCGACACCCAGCAAACGCAGCGTGATATTGATCACGAACACCACCGCCAGATTGGTCAGAACAAACAGAAAAATCCGCTTCATAAACTTAGGTTCTCCATCATCAAGAATTACGGCGCGCAGTCTACCACGCCCCTTCGTCCGGTCGGTTGCATGGTGGCAGCCCGTGAAATTTCAAGTGCCGCACCCCGCCAGCAAACCCGTCCGCCGCATTGGAGCGGCTATTGGGAAATAAGTTGCCATGTTTCGCTTGACATTGGTTCTAACTAGAACTTAATATGTTCTAACTAGAACTTGTTAAACAGCCATGCCAAAGAAACCATTCATTCCCGTGTTGCGCGAACTTGCCCGCGCCTACCAGGCGTTCGAGTCCTACTCGGCAGCGCATATCCGCACCCTCGATCTCACCCCGTCGCAGTTCGACATCGTCGCCACGCTGGGCAACACCGGCGGCATGAGCTTCAAGGAGCTGGGCGAGAAGACCCTGATCACCAAGGGCACGCTCACCGGCGTGGTGGATCGCCTGGAGGCCAAACACCTGGTGCGGCGCATCGCCTCGGCCAGCGACGGGCGCAGCCAGACCGTGCAGCTGACGCACAAGGGGGAAGCGCTTTTTTCCCGGATATTTCCGGCCCATCTGGATCACGTCGGGCGAGCGTTCGCCGCTTTCTCACAGGAAGACCTGAACAGCATGGAAGCCACGTTGCATCGGCTGCGGGTAGCGCTTTCCACAGCGGACGCCAAATGAATCGCCCGCAAACACCACGAAAGAAGATCATGCCTAAACCAGAAAAATGCAAATACCCCGGGAGATCGAATTGCAGGAACTGTTAAACCATCCCGCCGTGCAAAGCGGCCTCGTGCCCTTCGTGGTCGCATTGATCGCGGCGGAGTTGTTCCAGCGCATGCGTTTGAGCGGCGTGGCGATCATCGCCGGGTTTGCCGCCACGGTATATCTGGCCAGCGATTTTTCCATCGAGCCACTGACCGCCGCGCGCAAGATTGTGTTGCTGGGCTTGCTCTCCGCCGGGCTTACACTGCCGTTGATGCTGTTCAATCCGCGCTGGTTGCGTCCGCTGCTGACCGTGGCGGGCGGCGCTGCGGCAGTGTGGGTGGTTCTGCGCATCCTGCATCAACAGGAAATGGCGCACATGCTGCTATGGGGTGCGGGATGCGCGTTGTATGCCGGCTGGCTGGTGTTCTGGTTCGATGGCCTGAACGACGCATCGTTGCGCGCCGGGAGCGCGGGTATGGCGCTGGGGCTGGGTAGCGGCGCTGCCGCGCTGTTCGGCGCTTCCGCCCTGCTCGGACAGTTCGGCCTGGCGCTGGGCGCGGCGGCAGGCGCTTACCTGCTGATCCAGATGTTGACCAATAGCCCCTTGCCCTGCGGTCGCAGCTACACACTGCCGTTGTCGCTCATCGCCGGACTGTCAGGCTGCCTCGCCGTGCTGACCGCAGAATTACCCTGGTATGCGCTGCCGGTGCTGGCTGCCATTCCGGTCGCCGCCAAAATCCCGCTGCCCGCAAAAGCGGCACTGTGGATGCAATCCATGCTGTTGTCTGTCGTCACCTTGGCGTGCGCGGCAGGCGCGGTGTATTTAACGTGGCGTATAGCCGGTGCGCCACCGCTTTAACTTTTTTCATCAACCCACCAAGGAGAGATCATGCTTAAACATAACGCTATTGCCATACTGCTGGCTGCAAGCCTGCCACTAACCGCCCACGCTGCGGAGTCCTACACCGTTGACCCGATGCATACCTTCCCGCACTTCAGCATCAGCCATCTCGGTTTCTCGACCATGCAGGGCCGCTTCGACAAGACCAGCGGCAAAGTGACCCTGGATCGCACCGCGAAGACCGGCTCGGTGGAGATCGCCATCGAAACGGCCTCGGTCAGCACCGGCTTCGCCAAGCGCGATGAACATTTGAAATCGCCGGATTTTTTCAATGCGGCGGAATTCCCGACCATCAGCTACCAGTCCACCGCGCTGCACTTCAAGGGTGATGCGCTCGCCAGCGTGGACGGCAACCTGACCATGGCCGGCGTCACCAGGCCGGTGACCCTGACGATAGACGCGTTCAAATGCGGAGCCAATCCGATGAACAAAAAAGACGAATGCGGTGCCGCCGCCAGCGCGCAGATCAAGCGCTCCGACTTCGGCATCAAATATGGCCTGCCTAACGTAGGTGACGATGTAAAACTGGTATTCGAAATCGAAGCGATTAAAGACTGACCCGGGGCTGCCGCCGCGCCATCCCTGCCGATTCAAGCGCGGGGGTGGCGCGGCACGATTATCCCAAGAGCAAGGCGTAGCCGAAGAATCCACTATTCCGGGGGAGACGCAATCAATCCTCAGAACAATCTGGCCTGCACCGGCTCTTTGCCCGACTGCGACAGCTTTTCAAGCGCGGCCCGTGCGCCATCCGTGATCCCCTGCCGCTTTCCCACATCCAGCAATTTCGCCATCGCCTCATTGAACGGATACTGCGCATCCATCCAGTCCGCAACGATCTCTTCCGCCGAACATTTGACCACCCTCAATGAACCGGATCGCACGCGAACCAGATGGGCGCACTTGCGTCCCTTCTTGACCACGATCGCAATGTGCCGCTGCCGGTCGATCAGCACCTGGCCACAGACCACATCCATAGTCGGAGAGATAAAATCGACCGTTGCCAGATCGGTCATGTCCTTTGCCATATTTACAGCGATGCCTTGCTCGACAGGTGCATTATTGCGCTCCCCAAAACACAGACTACCAGCCCGATTCGCGCTCCGGGGTCGCAGAGATTTTGTGGATGCTCAAGTCGGCACCGTTGAATTCTTCTTCGGCATCCAGGCGGATACCGACCAACTTTTTCACCATGCCATACACCAGATAGCCGCCGGCAAAAGCGATGGATACGCCCATCAATGTACCGATAAGTTGCGACATGAAACTGACGTTGCCGATGCCTCCGAACGCCTTGAGGCCGAAGATGCCTGCGGCGATCCCGCCCCATGCGCCACACAGGCCATGCAGCGGCCACACGCCGAGCACGTCGTCGATCTTCCAGCGGTTCTGGGTGAGGGTGAACAT
>JAVHQS010000143.1:0-1597 GCA_036171255.1 Gallionella sp. | reverse complement strand
CGTTGTCGCCGAATTTAATTTCGTCGGTGACCACGGTGTCGTTCTCGTTGATGATGGGGATGACGCGCAGGGAAAGCAGCGTGGTCAGCGTGGCACGGGCGTTCAGATAGCGCTCGCGGTCGGCCAGATCGGCGTGGGTGAGCAGCACTTGCGCGGCGTGCAGATCGTGTTTGCGGAAGCAGCTCTCATATGCCTGCACCAGACCCATCTGTCCGACGGCGGCGGCGGCCTGCAAGGCGTGTATCGAAGTCGGGCGCGCGCCCCAGCCGAGGCGCTGCATGCCTTCGGCAATCGCGCCGGAGGATACCAGCACGATTTCATGGCCATTGGCGTTGAGCGCGGCGATCTGGCGCGCCCAGTTGCCGAGCGCGTCGAGATCCAGCCCGGCACCCTGGTTCGTCACCAGGCTGCTGCCCACTTTGACGACGATGCGCTTGCATTGAGTCAATACGGTCTTCATGTTCGTCTCAGATAGTATCCGCGTCGGTTTCCTGCGCGCTGGCCGCGGCGGCCTGCTGTTCTTGCGCCTTCATTTCCTGCAAGTGCTCCATGATCGCGTAAGTCAGTTCCTTGCAGCCATCGCCGTTGATCGCCGAGATGGCGAAGTGGCGATCGAAGTCGGCGAATTCCTTGAGGAAGGCGGCGGTCTTCTCATCGCGATCCTCCAGCAGATCCAGCTTGTTCATTACCAGCCAGCGCGGTTTCTCATACAAAGCCTGATCGTATTTTTTCAGTTCGTTGAGGATCGCGCGCGCCTCGGCGACCGGATCGGTTCCCTCATACAGCGGTGCGATGTCCACCAGATGCAGCAGCAACCGGGTGCGTGCCAGATGGCGCAGGAACTGGTGTCCCAGCCCGGCCCCTTCCGCCGCGCCTTCGATCAGGCCGGGGATGTCGGCGATCACGAAACTCTTTTCATGCGACACGCGCACCACGCCCAGATTGGGATGCAGCGTGGTGAACGGATAATCGGCCACTTTCGGGCGTGCTGCCGAGACGGCGCGGATGAACGTGGATTTGCCGGCGTTCGGCATGCCGAGCAGGCCGACATCGGCGAGCACTTTCAGCTCCAGTCGCAATTCGCGTGCTTCGCCTTCCGTGCCGGGCGTGCATTGGCGCGGCGCGCGGTTGGTGCTGGACTTGAAATGGATGTTGCCCAGGCCGCCGATGCCGCCCTGGGCGAGCAACACCTTCTCGCCATCGTGGGTGAGGTCGGCGATGACCTCGCCGCTGTTGAGGTCGGTGATGACCGTGCCGACCGGCATGCGCAGCACGACATCGTCCGCACCCTTGCCATAACAGTCCGAGCCGCGTCCCGATTCGCCGTTCCTGGCGCGGTGCATGCGGGCGAAGCGATAATCGACCAGCGTATTGACATTGCGGTCCGCCAGCGCGTACACGCTGCCGCCGCGTCCGCCGTCGCCGCCGTCCGGGCCGCCCTTGTCGATGTATTTTTCACGGCGAAAGCTGGCGATGCCATTGCCGCCCTTGCCTGCGAAGACTTCGATCTTCGATTCGTCGATGAATTTCATGAGTTCTTGTGTAGGTCGGGTTAGCGCAGCGTAACCCGACGTGCTCCTTGTTATCGGAAAATTGT
>JAVHQS010000142.1:0-1602 GCA_036171255.1 Gallionella sp. | reverse complement strand
CAGCACCGCAGGTGCGCCTATTGGATTTTCTCGGTTTAAGAAAGGTTGTCATGAACCGAGATTGTCCATTAGAAGTTTCCCCGACTTTTGCTGCACAATGAGTGCTCACTTTTTTAACATATTTCTAATGGCATCCATTAGAAATAGTGAAATGGGATCAACGCTTTTCCAGAAATGAGTCGTCGTCATGAAGCCTTATGACCCGTTTGATTTGAAGTTCAGTTCGCGTGAAGTCACCGCTTGGGGTGGCTTGGCCTTGCTCAAACGCATGCTCGACGGCCTGGACTTTCGAGCCGGTATACAAAGCTGGCAACTCCCGCCACCGCGCTCCAACCGTGGCTACCGTCCAGAGCAGCTCGTTGAACAAATGGTTGTCAGCATCTGGTGTGGCGCAGCCCGTTTCGCGCAGGCTGACATCACCCGCCTGGATGCCACCCTGGTGCGCCTGTTTGACTGGGGCATAGCCGCTGGCCACAAAGCCATCGTGCGACTCTTCCAACGCTTTGATCAAGCCGATTCCAGCCGGGTACAAAGCAGCAGCTTTCGCTGGCTCTTTGACAAACTACACCTCAACGCCATCACCCTGGATGTGGACTCCACCGTGCTCACCCGCTGGGGCACACAAATCGAAGGTGGCGCAAAAGGCTATAACCCCAAACATCACGGCAGAGCAAGCCACCACCCATTGCTGGCCTTTGTGGCCGACTGGCGGCTGATCGCCAACTTCTGGCTGCGCCCAGGCAACACCAGTGCATCCAACAACGCTTTGAGCTTCCTGCAAGCCACACTGAATAACCTGGCGTCAACCAAAGTCGGTCTATTTCGTGCAGACAGCGGCTTCTATGACAAAACCATCGTGGACTTTCTGGTGGACAAAAAGATCACCCACATCATCAGCGCCCGCCTGACACAGCCGCTGCAGCAAACCATCGTAGATCAATGCAAATGGCAACAAGTCGAGCCGGGACTTGAAGTCGGCGAAGTTAGCTACCAGCCGCACGGCTGGATAAGTCCGCAACGCCTGGTGGTGGTACGCCAGCACGTACGGCGTAAAGCCGGTGGGGTGGCTGGCAAGACGCTATCGCTGTTTGCCGATGATGAGGATTTGCAGGGTTGGCGCTATGGGGCGATGCTGACAAATTTGACGATTGCGGCACTGGATGTGTGGCGCTTGTACCGGGGAAGAGCGGACTGCGAGAACCGCATCAAGGAGCTCAAGGCTGATTTCGGTCTGGGCAGTTTCGTGCTGCGAGACTTCTGGGCGACAGAGGCCGCGCTGGGGGTGACTATGTTGGCCTACAACCTGATGAGCGTGTTTCGCCATGCAGTGATGCGCCAAAGTGTGCATCACACGTTGGCTACGCTGCATCACAAGGTTCTGGCAGTGGGTGCATTCTGGGATAGCAGCCCAACGAAGTCAGAAAAGCAGACGTTTCGACTGGCCGTGGCTCGCAAGCGAAGGCCTTGGTTCGAGGGGCTTTGGGCTAACGCCGGTGAGCCAGTTAACCTCAAAAAAACCTAATAGACAATCTCGGATGAAACTTTTACGCTATGGCCCCATGGGGCATGAAAAACCAGGTGTGTTAGACCCAGAAGGCTGCG
>JAVHQS010000141.1:0-1614 GCA_036171255.1 Gallionella sp. | reverse complement strand
CCATCCAGCGCATATCACAGGCGCAACCACAATCCATCGCACACACTGCATTAAGGAGCGGATTGGTCACGCCTCTGAACGCGATGTCCGACGCGGTGCGGCAACGCGTGAGTGTATTGCTACAGTGATTCCGCACCGTGTGATGTGACCATGCTGAATAACGCCCACCCTCTCGACACATTCCTGCGCCGACTGCATCTTGGCTCGGAGGTCTATTACGTTGGCCAGTTGTGTGATGCGTGGCATATGTCCACGCCGGGTGGATGTGATGCCACGACCTTCCACCTGCTGTGTCATGGCGAGGCATGGATACAGTTGCCGAACCAATCCAAGCCGACGCAGATGCGCGCGGGCGACATCGCATTATTCCCGCACGATGCGGCACACACGTTCAGTGCATTACCTAGCGTCCCAGATCAGCCCTTCGATTACAGCAACCCCAGCCCGCTAGACAAAGATGCGCCGGGAGCTGGTCTGCTGTGTGGTCATTTAAGACTGCCCACTCACATTCGCCGTCTCTTGCTCGCTTCGTTCCCCGATTTCATGTTGATCCGTCCAGATGTAAGTCCAGCAGGACAGCAGATGCGGCTCTTAATCGAGATGATGACCGACGAGGCGATCCGCAACGATCTTGGTGTCACGGCGATTCTGGATCGCTTGTCTGATGCTTTGTTCCTCTACGCCGTTCGACACGCGCTTCACATCGAGCCGGTTCTTTCGCCGCTACTCGCCGCTTTGTCGGACGAGAATCTACGCCTTCCCATCTCAGCTTTCATCGATAGTCCCGAGGACGTTTGGACGGTTGAACGTATGGCTTCTATCGCCTGCCAATCACGCTCTACCTTCTCGGAACATTTCAGCCAACTCGTCAAGATGCCCCCCATGGAGTTCGCTGCGACCTGGCGTATGCAACTCGCGACCTCCTTGCTCGCCGATGGTCGCGCCAACATGCTGGATGTTGCGATGAAGTGCGGCTACGAATCTGAAGCCGCGTTCCGCAAAGCCTTCAAACGTATCGTCGGTGTGCCGCCAGGTCAAATACGACCAAAAAATTAAATCTTTCACCCTCAGTCGCGCAAATTACTAAACACATAATCATGTTGTTTTTGCGGCTCGTGGCAGCCAAAACACGCGCTGGCGGCATTCGCACCCACGGCGCGATCCGTTTTTGAATCGCCCTTGAAGCCCTCAAACCCCCATCCACCTGTCGCCGCATAACGCTTGCTGTCCTTGTGCATCACGCCCACCACCTTGCGTTTGCCCTCGATCAACGCATTGCCGCCGTCATTCGCTTCCAGCAAATCGAATACAATCACCGAGCCATCGGCAAACTTTCCTTTGGCATAACCTCTCTGTGCTTTTTTGTTTGCATAGAGGTGGTGGATGCCGCCAAACGCATCGTGCAAAGCATGACCAGGGCTGATCACCATGCTTTTCACATGATGCCAATCGCGGTAGCCATTGGGGTAAGGCACATCTTGTGCAAGTGCATTGGCAGACAAGGCAAGTAAGCTGCTCAGCAAGCTCATTTTCAAAAACGTTTTCATGGTGTTCTCCTTAAGTTGTGATTAACGGGAACTCAATGTAGCCTAGTCACGATGCTCGCAACAGCGG
>JAVHQS010000140.1:0-1623 GCA_036171255.1 Gallionella sp. | reverse complement strand
CTGATGCGCCGCCGGGGATGGAATGCATCATCGGCGTTTCGACTTCCATATAGTCGTGACGGATGAAGAAATCGCGTATCGCCTGAATAATTTTGGTGCGTTTTTTGAACACCTCGCGCGCATCTTGGTTGGTAATTAAATCCAAATAACGCTGGCGATATTTTTGCTCTTGGTCAGCCAGACCGTGGAATTTTTCTGGCAAAGGACGCAGCGATTTAGTTAGCAAACGCACTTGCGCAACCCGGATAGAAAGCTCATTCGTTTTAGTTTTGAACAGCACGCCAACTGCGCCCAAAATATCACCTAAGTCGTAATGCTTGAACGCGGTATGTTCGGCTTCACCCACGCCATCGTTACTTAAAAACAACTGTACGCGACCGCTCATATCCTGCACCGTGGCAAAACTCGCCTTACCCATGACGCGCTTCAACATCATGCGACCCGCTACCGCCACGTGTACTTGCAGGGCTTCCAGCTCATCATGGGTCTTCTCGCCGTACTGCTCATGCAAAGTTTGCGCGAGATCTTTGCGTTCGAAATCGTTAGGGAAGGCGATGCCTGCGGCGCGGATTGCGGCTAATTTATTGCGGCGTTCGGTGATGATTTGGTTCTCATCTACTGCGGGTGTGCTGATAGTTTCGGTAGTCATGGCTATGTACTAAAAATAAATTAGAAAATGTTTGTTGATTAAACTTTTGGTGCATCCACCGAGGGCGATAATCCAGCCTTATTTGCGTGTTTTTTAAGGCGCGCATCAAAGCTCAAGAAGGTGTTGCAAAAATCGGCACGGGCAAGATGCAGTGCGTCAGCAAAATCCAAACCGTTCTTGTAACCATCTAAGGCGGCTAGCACACTGCCACGATTTTCGATTTGCACATTGGCTAAGCCGCACAATGACTCGAACACCCGCTGGATGTCTTTGCGCGGCAGATCGTAAAATCCGCGCATCACCCACTCGAATTCCAGTATCACCGACATAGGCACGAACACCTTGTCTGAAAATGCGGCGATAGCGGCAGGGCGTTGTTTGGCGGCTTCGTGGTCTTCCTCATCGTTAATAAAAAAACGCGCTAGGATATTTGTGTCAACAGCATTCATTTTTGTCTGTGCAGTAGGGCGGCGGAATCAAAATTAGACAAACTGCGCGCCTTGCCTTTTTTCGGAGCGGTCACCATGCCCGCGCAACTAGCAATGTCGGCGGTCTTGATTGCTCGCGCCACCACCAGCCGCACACCGTCGGCTTCTTCTATGATTTCCATTTGTGTGCCAGCCATCAATCCCAGCCGCCTGCGGATGTCTGCGGGTAGAACCATTTGTCCTTTGGACGAAATCGTCATTGTGCTCATCGCCGCTCCTAGATTTTATGGGTGAGGGTAAATTGTAGCATGGCGGCTTACCGAGTAAGCCGTTAAACGCCTTGCTTCAAACTGGCGGAAATGAAATCGTCTAGGTCGCCGTCCAACACAGCTTGGGTGTTGCCGACCTCAAAATTGGTGCGCAGGTCTTTGATGCGCGATTGGTCCAAAACGTAGCTGCGAATTTGGTGTCCCCAGCCGATGTCGGACTTGCCGTCTTCCAAAACTTGTTTCGCTTCGTTGCGCTTGCGCAGCTCTTCCTCATACA
>JAVHQS010000139.1:6391-8093 GCA_036171255.1 Gallionella sp. | reverse complement strand
GCAGGTGGACATGCGCTATGAGTTGGACAACGGCAACCTGAGCGTGATGCCGGACAAGCCATTTTTGAGAACCTATAAGATCGACTTCATCAACATGTCGCGTGCCGTAAAAAGCAAGATTTCCACCTCCACGCAAATTGCGGGCGGAGGAGCTGCGGGGGGTGCCACACTTTCCGGGGATAACTCAGCTTCGACTTCAGTCACCAGCGACACACAGAACAACTTGATGGCGAGTTTGATTCAGAACGTCAAGGACATCCTTCTCGACGAAGACAAGTTGCATTATCAGGAACAAGCTGACTTGCAAACTAAGCAAAATATTCGAGCGAGAGGAACTGGTGATGCTTCCGGTTCCATCTCTTTCGCCGCACCGAAAGGCAACGGTGGAACTGAAATCAATCAAGCCAGCGACGGGGGGAAAATAAATCGGAGCAACCCCGGTACGGGTGGATCGGTATCTGGCAGCGGCAATGAGGACGTTCATGGCCAAGGCGAAGCAGTAGCCAAGAAGGGGGTATACGAACGCGCAGTCAATGTGTTTGCCAATAACGAAACCGGCGTGCTGATCGTTCGAGCCACCAGCCGTCAGCATGAAAAAGTTCAGGAGTTTATCGACAAGGTCATGGCGACGGCGAAACGCCAGGTGCTGATCGAAGCGACCATCGTGGAAGTGAGCCTGAGTGACAACTACAAGCAAGGTATCAACTGGTCGCTATTGCAACGCAACGGCAGCGGCTTCCAATTGAGCCAGGCTGAAACAGCAGGATTGCCCAGCGCCAATCCGTTGAGCATCTTCACTCTCAACTATCTCAACCCGACATCCCGATTGGGCAATCTGTCAGCAGCGGTTTCGCTATTGGAATCGTTCGGCAATGTGAAAGTATTGTCCAGCCCCAAACTGAGCGTGATGAACAACCAGACCGCCACCCTGAAGGTGGCCGACAACAGGGTGTATTTCACTGTCGATGCAAGAACCACTACCAACCAGACCACCAGCGAGACCATCTACACCTCCACCGCACACACCGTTTCGGTTGGCTTTTTTATGAATGTGACCCCCCAGATCAGCGACAGCGATACCGTAACGCTTAACGTACGCCCCACGGTCTCCCGCATCCTCGGTTATGTAAAAGACCCGAATCCTGCACTCGCAGCAGCGGGAGTTGTTAACAGCATTCCGGAAATCCAGTCGCGCGAGATGGAGTCCATCATCAAAATCGATAGCGGTCAGATCGCCGTGATGGGCGGCTTGATGCAGGATCAAATCAACAATCTCACCGATGCTGTTCCCGGCCTGTCCAGCATCCCGGTGGCGGGCAACCTGTTCAAGAACCGCAACGATACGAGCACCAAAACCGAGCTGGTGATCTTCCTGCGCCCGATGGTCATCAAGAACGCCAGCATCGACGGGGATTTCAGCGCGTATCGCGATATGCTGCCGGATCAGAACTTTTTCAAAGAACCGGTTAACGGCAAACCCTAGGGAACACTGACCATGAGCCTGCTCCTGGATGCCCGCAAGAAATCGCAGCAAGCGCATTCCGCGCAAGGCGTGGATCACAGCCTTGCGGGATCCGGACTCAGCCTTGAAGAGCATCCCGACGCGACCGCTGCCGCCGTAAATGCGACCGCTGCCGCACCGAATCCGCCACCGCTCGAGGATGTCCGCAGCGCCGGGAAAAACCTGTTCACGGCAAAATCG
>JAVHQS010000139.1:0-6291 GCA_036171255.1 Gallionella sp. | reverse complement strand
TACATATCGAACAGCAACGAACCGAACTCATCGACCCGTTGCTGCGCAATGCCTATATCGCTTATCGCAGCGGCAAACTGGACGAGGCGCAACCGCTGTACCTGCAGATGCTGGACAAAGACCCGCGCAATATCGATGCGCTGCTCGGACTGGCGGCCATCGCGCAACAACGCGATGAAGACCTGCCGGCGGCACAGTATTATTCCCGCGTACTGGCGCTGGATCCGCGCAATGCAGCCGCGAATGCCGGGATGTCCGCGTTGACCACGAACGACAACAGCGAGAGCCGCTTGAAGACCCTGCTCAGGGAACAGAAGGATTCCGCCGCGCTGCATTTTGCGCTGGGCAACCTGTATGCCGAGCAGGCGCGCTGGGGCGAGGCGCAACAGGCCTACTTCAACGCCTATATGCTGGAACCCGGCAATGCCGAGTTCGCCTTCAATCTGGCGGTGAGCCTCGACCACCTCGGCCAGAACAAATTGGCCGCGCAGCATTACCAGCGCGCGTTGCAACTCGATCAGCCGCACAGCGCGGGCTTCGACCACGCGCAAATCGAACAACGGGTACTCGAACTGACTCGCTAGATCGCCATGCCAGACAGCCAACTACAACAGCCACTGGGACACATACTGGTCGAAAAGGGCGTGATCAGCGACGACCAGTTGCGTATCGCATTACAGGAACAGACCAAGACCCATCACCCGCTCGGCCGCCTGCTGGTAAGCTTGGGCTTTTTGTCCGAAGCGACCATCCGCGATGTCCTGTCGGAGAATCTCGGCCAGGAAAGCGTAGACCTTTCGGCCATCATCATCGACCCGGCCGCGCTGGCCTTCATTCCCAAGGATATCGCACGGCGCTACCAATTGTTGCCGCTGTCGGTCGATCCGGTCGGCCGCAACCTCACCCTCGCGGTCGCCGACCCGGACAACATCATCGCGCTGGATCAGGTGCGAGCGCTGCTCAAGGACGAGTATCGCCTGATCACCCAGCTCGCCAGCGAATCCGACATCCTGCGCGCGATCGACCAGTACTACGGCTTCGAGCTGTCGATCGACGGCATCCTGCACGAGATCGAGCCGGGCGAAATGGAATATCAGACGCTGCAATCCGGCGTGAACGAATTCAGCCAGCCGGTGGTACGCCTGATCGACGCCATGCTCACCGAGGCGGTGCAGCGCGGCGCTTCCGACATCCACTTCGAACCGGAGAGCAGCTTCCTGCGCATCCGCTATCGCGTCGATGGCGTGCTGCGCCAGGTACGCAGTCTGCACAAGAGTTTCTGGCCGGCGATGGTGGTGCGCCTGAAGGTGATGAGCAACATGAACATCGCCGAAACGCGCGCACCGCAGGACGGGCGGATCTCGCTGCGCCTGTCCGGCCGGCCGATCGATTTCCGGGTCGCCTCGCATCCCACCACGCATGGCGAGAATATGGTGCTGCGCATCCTGGATCGTCAGAAAGGCATCGTGGCGCTCGACCAGATCGGCCTGGATGATAGCGCGCTCAACATGCTCAAGATGATCATCGCCAAACCGGAAGGCATCGTGCTGGTCACCGGCCCGACCGGCAGCGGCAAAACCACCACGTTGTATTCGGTGCTGAATCACGTCAACACCGAGTCGGTCAACATCATGACCCTGGAAGACCCGGTGGAATATCCGATCTCGCTGATCCGCCAGACTTCCATCAACGAAGCCGCCAAGCTGGATTTCGCCAACGGCATCCGTTCCATGATGCGCCAGGACCCGGACATCATCCTGGTCGGCGAGATCCGCGATCACCCCACCGCCGAAATGGCGTTCCGCGCGGCGATGACCGGGCATCAGGTGTATTCGACGCTGCACACCAACTCCGCCATCGGCGCGATCCCGCGCCTGCTCGACATCGGCATCCTGCCGGACATCATGGCCGGCAACATCATCGGCATCGTGGCGCAACGTCTGGTGCGCGTGCTGTGCAAAGAGTGCAAATATCCGTACTCGCCCAACTCTTCCGAACGCAAGCTGCTGGGCATCGCCGCCGATCAGGACACCACGCTGTATCGCGCCGCCGGCTGCGATGCGTGCAGCCACCAGGGCTACAAGGGGCGCTTCGCCATCATGGAGCTGCTCAAGATGGATCATGACCTTGACGACCTCGTCTCGCGCCGCGCCAGTACCCGGCAAGTCCGCGAGGCCGCACTCGCCAAGGGATTCCGCCCGCTGGCGATGGACGGCATCCGGCGCATCCTGCAGGGCGTCACCTCGCTGGCGGAAGTCAGCCGCGTGGTCGATCTCACCGACAGGCTATAGCACATGGCACTCTATTCCTATCACGCCATCAACGCACAGGGCAGGACCAGCAAGGGCTTGCAGGATGCGGCCAATCTGGTGGATCTGGAGATGCGTCTGAAGCGCGGCGGAATGGACTTGGTCAATGCCAGGGTGGACAGCGGCAGGCCCAGCTTGGGCAAAGCCAGGATCAAGCGCACCGAACTGATCACCTTCTTTTTCAACCTCGAACAACTCACCCGCGCCGGTGTGCCTTTGCTGGAAAGCCTGGGCGATCTGCGCGACACCATGACATACCTGCGGTTCCGCGAAATCATCGCCAGCGTGGTCGAGTCCATCGAGAACGGCAAGAAGCTCTCGGAGGCGATGGCGGAACATCCGGACGCGTTCGACAAGATCTTCATCAGCCTGATCCATGCCGGCGAAGAAACTGCGCACCTGCCGGAAGTGTTCGCCCACATCACCGAGTCGCTGAAGTGGCAGGATGAGATGGCCTCGCATACCAAGACCATCATGATTTACCCGGCCTTCGTCGGCACCATCGTGGTGGCGATCACCTTCTTCCTGATGATCTATCTGGTACCGCAACTGGTCAGCTTCATCAAGGGCATGGGGCAGGAAATCCCGATCCAGACGCGCATGCTGCTTGCCACATCGTCCTTCTTCGTCAAATACTGGTACGTGCTGATCGCGCTGCCGATCATCCTGCCGATCGCCGCCAAACTGCTCATCACCTCCAGCCCGGAAATGCGCTACAAATTCGACATGGTCAAACTGGACATGTGGGTAACCGGCCCGATCCTGCGCAAGATCATTCTGGCGCGCTTCGCCAACACGTTTGCGATGATGTACAGCTCCGGCATCAGCATCCTCGACTGCATCGCCCATTCGCGCGCTGTCGTCAACAACCGCGCGATCGCCAGAAGCCTGGATGAAGTCACGCACGAAATCGAATCCGGCAAGAATCTCACGCAAAGTTTTCAGGACACCGGCATGTTCCCGCCGCTGGTGATCCGCATGCTCAAGGTCGGCGAAGCCACCGGCTCGCTGGATAAGGCGCTGCTCAATGTCAGCTACTTTTACGATCGCGACGTGAAAGACTCCATCAAGAAAGTGCAAGTCATGATCGAACCGACCATGACCATCATTCTCGGTGCACTGCTCGGCTGGGTGATGCTGTCGGTGCTCTCCCCGATCTACGACATCATCGGCAAGGTGAAATTCTGATGAACCAAAATAACTATTTATGCCGTCATTCCGGCGAAGGCCGGAATCCAGTCATAAAAAACAGGCCGCGAAGCGGACAAAACCATGATGTCGTCCCACATCGTGGGAAATTGTTAATCATATGGATTCCGGCCTTCGCCGGAATGACAAATTTTTTGCTGATGGATTATCCGGGATGAGACAGTGCCTGCTCCTGCAACTCAGTGCCGACCACATGCATGCGCAGCACATGGTGCATGGGAAGATCGCCGCACAGGCCGAATTCACCGACTCCGAGGAAGGCCGCGAACACTTCGCGACTTTCCTGAAATCGTTAAAGTGCCCGACTTATATGATGGTCGATCTGATCGAAGAAGATTTTCGCCAGGAAACCGTTCCGCACCTGATCGGCGGCAACCGCACCGCACTCCTGCAACGCAAGTTCGATCAGTTCTATCGTGCTACGCCTTTCCGCCAGTCCACGCTGCTGCAGCGGCAAAAGACCGGCCGGCGCGACGACGACATGCTGTTCTCGGCATTGACCAACCCTGCGCTGATCCTGTCCTGGCTGGAGATCATCCTGGCGCAGCAAACCCCGCTCTCGGGCATCTATTCCGTGCCGCAGATCAGTGCGCCGCTGGTCAAGGATCATCCCTCGAACCACCTGCTATTGCTTTCATGGGAAAAATTCGCCGGGCTGCGCCAAACCTATTTCAGCGAACATCGCCTACAGATCTCCCGGCTCACCCCCATTCGTGAGGGACTGTCATTTCAGGATGCCGTGATCAATGAACTCACCCGCACTTACCAGTACCTGAAGAGCTTGAGCCTGCTGCCGTCGGGCCAAACCCTCGACGTGCGCATCCTGTGCCACAGCAACGACCGCAACGAACTGCAGAACAAACTGCCCAACGATGCAGGCATGCGTTACGACTTCGCCGATCTGACGGAGTTCGGCAAACAGCTCCAGATCCAACATCACTTCACCGACTCGGATGCCAGCCAGATATTCCTGCATCAGTTGGCCGGGAAACCTCCCAAGGCGCATTACGCCAACGCCGACCACACCCATTACTGCACGGTGTGGCAACTGCGCCACGCACTCAGATTGTGCAGCGTTGCCTTGTTGCTTGGCTGCCTGTTGTGGGGCGCGGCCGACTTCTGGCAAGGCGGCAGCGATGCCGAAGAAGCCGTCACGACCAAAGCCCAGACTCAGCGCATCCTGAACGAAACCAAAAGGCTCATCCAAACCTTCCCGGTCGATCCCGATCTTGACTCGGCAACCAACATAAAAACGAGCGTAGTCATCTTGCGCAAACTGGAACAATATGGACCGGTTCCCCAAAATATCCTCGTCCCGCTCAGCCGGATGCTGGACCGTTACCCGAAGATCCAGCTCGATGAACTGGCCTGGCAAATGAGCGCAACCGAACCGGTCGCGCCGAACACCCTGGCCGAGGTTCCGGCACAGATCATCACACTCAAGGGGCATCTGGAAGCCTTTGAAAACAACTATCGCTTTGTCCTGGATTACCTCGATCAATTCCAGCGCGAACTGGTCAGGCAGGGCTATCAGGTCACCGCGCTGGCCAAGCCGCTCGATGTCAGCCCCAGCGGCAGCATCACGGACCAACGCGAAGCTCAACAAAGCACACTGGGGTTTTCCTTGAAAATCACCTGGAGACCGCCGCTATGAAACTCTCCAAAAGCGATCTTGAGCTGATGCGCTGGAACATCGTTGCGCTTTGCGCAGCGGCGCTGATCGGCGGGCTGATCGTGTATGCCAGCGAACAACATGCCACCACCGCGCAACGCGACCGACGCAACGCACAGAGCCAGCTCGCCGATGCCAGAAACCGCTTGAATATGGCCCGGGAAGATGAAACCAACATGCATTATTATTTCGCGGAACATCTCGCGCTGGAGCGACAAAAGATCATCGGCGACGAACAGCGCCTCGACTGGATGGAAGGTCTGGAAAAGATTCGCCAGCAGAATCTGGTCGCGGATTTCCGCTACAACATCGCACCGCAAAAAAACTATGTGGCTCAACCTCCGATAGACAGCGGCAATTTTGATATCCATTACAGCGAAATGAAACTGCAATTCGACTTGCTGCATGAAGCGCAGTTGCTGGACTTCTTCGAAGCACTGCGCACCAATATCAAAGGCTGGTATCAACTCGAAGGCTGCACACTGCACCGCACCGGCTCGGGCAACGAGCAAACCGCCACCGCTCGACTCAAGGCGGAATGCAGCGGCGGCTGGATCACGGTAAAGAATCGGAACGCAAAATGATTCACGACAGATACCATCACAACAACCGTCATTCCCTCGCGGGAATGACGAAATTCTGCGTCGCTGCTGGCCTGCTCGCCGCAGCGACAGCGGTCAACGCGGGAGAACTGGGACGGTTGTTCTTCACCCCCGAACAGCGCATGCAACTCGAAGCCAGCCAACCGCGAGGTGGCGATTCATCGGACAACAGCCACTCCCTGACCGTCAATGGCATCGTGCAAAAACAGGGCGGGCAGCGCACCGTGTGGATCAACGGCGTGCCGCAACCGGCCGGCAAGAGCGACGAGAACTCGCCGGAAAGTCTGCCGGTCGCCGTCCCCGGACAGTCGCAGCCAGTCAAGGTAAAGGTCGGACAGCGCATCTTGCTGGGCCCGACTATCGGCCCGAATACGACCATGCCAAATTCGTCAAAACCGGACGCCGCCAAACCAAACGCACCCGAAGACGATTGATGGATCATGCGCACCCAGCACGCCGCCATTTTCAACTCCGTTCGCCGCAAGCAGCGCGGCGTCGC
>JAVHQS010000138.1:0-1653 GCA_036171255.1 Gallionella sp. | reverse complement strand
TCATCAAGCTGAACATCGGCAATCTCGCGCCGTTCGGCTTCGAAGCGCCGGAAGAAATCCAGCAGGACGTGATCCTCAATTTGCCGAACTCGTCGGGCTACTCCGATTCCAAGGGCATGTTCGCGGCGCGCAAGGCGATCATGCATTACTGCCAGTCGAAGAAGATCATGGGCGTCGGTCTGGACGACATCTACATCGGCAACGGCGCGTCCGAGTTGATCGTGATGTGTATGCAGGGGCTGCTCAATCCCGGCGACGAGGTGCTGGTGCCTGCGCCCGACTATCCGCTGTGGACGGCGGCGGTCACGCTGGCGGGCGGCACGCCGCGCCATTACATCTGCGACGAGGCGAACGAATGGAATCCCGACCTCAAGGACATGCGCGGCAAGGTGACGGAGAAGACGCGCGCCATCGTGGTCATCAACCCGAACAACCCCACCGGCGCGCTGTATTCGGACGAGATCCTTCAGGAGATCATCCAGGTCGCGCGCGAACATGGCCTGATCGTCTTCGCCGACGAGATCTACGACAAGATGTTGTACGACGGCGCGACGCACACTTCCATTGCCTCGCTGGCGGACGACGTGCTGTTCGTCACGATGAACGGCCTGTCCAAGAACTACCGCGCCTGCGGCTACCGAGCCGGATGGATGGCGCTTTCCGGCGAGAAGAAACACGCGCAGGACTACATCAACGGCCTGACCATCCTGGCTTCGATGCGCCTGTGTTCCAACGTGCCCGGGCAATTCGCCATCCAGACCGCACTGGGCGGCTACCAGAGCATCGACGACCTGGTCGCGCCGAGCGGACGATTGTGCAAACAGCGCGATCTTGCTTACAAGCTGCTCACCGCGATCCCCGGCGTGACTTGCGTCAAGCCGAAGGCCGCGCTGTACCTGTTCCCGCGCTTCGACCCGAAGATCTATCCGATCAAGGACGATCAGCAGTTCATCCTTGAATTGCTGGAAACGGAAAAAGTGCTGGTGGTGCAGGGCACGGGATTCAACTGGATACACCCCGATCACATCCGCGTGGTGTTCCTGCCGACCGCCGATGACTTGACGGAAGCGATCGGTCGCATCGCGCGTTTCCTCGAAAATTACCGCAAGCAACACGGCACCGATTAACGGCAATGTAGGAGCCCGATTTATCGGGCGATTCAATCGCGCAACAAGTTGCGCTCCTACAAATAAATTGAACATAACGGGAAACATAAATGAGCACTAAACCAATCAACGTAGGACTCCTCGGTATCGGCACGGTCGGCGGCGGCACCTTCACCGTGCTGCAACGCAATGCGGAAGAGATCGCGCGCCGCGCCGGACGCCCCATCCGCATCGTCGTCGTTGCCGACCGCAATGTGGATATGGCGAAAAAGATCACCGGCGGAGCCTGCCGCGTGACCGACGATGCGTTCTCTGTGGTGGCCGATCCCGAAGTGGACATCGTCATCGAACTCATCGGCGGCTATGGCGTGGCGAAAGAGCTGGTGTTGAAAGCGATCGCCAACGGCAAGCATGTGGTCACCGCCAACAAGGCGCTGCTGGCGACGCACGGCAACGAAATCTTCAAGGCCGCGCAGGACAAGGGCGTGATGGTCGCGTTCGAGGCGGCGGTGGCGGGCGGCATCCCGATCATCAAGGCGCTGCGCGA
>JAVHQS010000137.1:0-8208 GCA_036171255.1 Gallionella sp. | reverse complement strand
CGCGAAAAATCTGGAGTTCGAGAAGGCAGCGCAACTGCGCGACCAGTTGAAAAAGCTGAGAGAGCGTGCCGATTTCGCCGTTGCGAATTCCTACACTGTCGCGTTCAACGTCACGCCTTGCGAATGATGCGGCAGTTCCAGATAACGCATGGATTGCATCTCGGTCAGGCGGCTGGCGATACGCGAAAACTCACCAGCTGCCACGCCATCGGTATAGATCTCCGCCGGTGTAGCCGCCGAGCTGGCCACCAGTTTGACATTGTTGTCGTATAGCACATCGATCAGCCAGGTGAAACGCCGCGCTTCTGCGGCGTGATCGGCGGTCATTCTGGGGATGTGCGACAAGAACGCGGTCGGGAACAGATGGGCGATCGCCAGATAATCCTCATGCGCATGTGCGCCGCCGCACAGCTCGTTGAAATCGAACCACACCACACTGCGCGCGACCTTCTTGACCGGGATCGGTCGACCCATGATTTCGACATGCGCATCATGGCGCTGCGTCCCGCCGGTCAGGCGTTCGAACATCGCCTCCATGCGCGCTTCGCTCGCAGCCTTGCCCTCGGCATCGACAGCCACGATGAACAGCGGCTCGCGAGCCATCTCGATCAGGCGGTAGTCGTTGCCGCTATCCACGTTGATCACCTTCAGCTCGCGCTTGAGCAGCTCGATGGCAGGCAAAAAGTTTTGCCGCTGCAGACCGTGGTGATACAGCCCGTCTGGCGGGTAGTTGGACGTGGTGATCAGCACCACGCCGCGCTCGAACAGTGCCGCCACCAGACGCCCCAGTATCATCGCGTCGGCGATGTCGTCGACATGGAACTCGTCCAGACATAACAGCCGCGTCGACTTGGCGATGTTGTCGGCCAATGCCAGCAGCGGGTCTTTCTTCCCGGCCAGCAGCTTCATCTCGTGATGCACCTCGGCCATGAAATTGTGAAAGTGGATGCGGCGTTTGCGGCGATACGGCAGGCAGGCGTAGAACGCATCCATCAGGAAAGTCTTGCCGCGTCCCACGCCGCCCCACAGATACAAGCCATTGGGAACCTCCGGGTTGAGCAGGCTGTGCCCGAGAAAATGATTGCGCCGGGATTTGAACTCCATCAACTGATGCCACAGCGCCTCCAGTTCATCGACCACAGCGGCCTGCGCCGCATCGCGGACAAAGCCGGGCGCGGCACTGGCGGCTTGATACCATGGCTTTGGGCTCATCGAAGGAGAGGCGTGGTGTGGCATAGTTGGATTGTCAGTGACTTTATTTGCAGTGCGAGCGTTAGCGTCCGTTTCGGCAACGGCTGCAATTATGCCGCGATTCGAAACAAATCGCCCGGCAGCATTAAAATGCAACCATACGAATGGACCATTACGGTCAGGCCATTGAAATGAACCACGAACACCTGGAGTTGCTGGTTACCCGCGTGATGCCTTATGGTAAGTACCAAGGCCGGTTGATCGCCGACCTGCCCGGCCAGTATCTCAACTGGTTCGCGCGTGTCGGTTTTCCTCCCGGCGAGCTTGGCCAGTTGCTGGCGCTGATGCAGGAGTTGGATCACAACGGCCTGTCATCGCTGCTTGACCCGTTACGCAAGCGATGATGCCTCGCGGGCGTATAATGCGCGGGTACGAACTGCTTGTCCCTGATCATCATTAAGAGAATAGACATTGAATACCGTTAGCTTTGCCGATCTGAAACTGGCGCCGCAGATACTCAAGGCGCTCACCGAGTCCGGTTACACCACCCCCACACCGATCCAGGCACAAGCCATCCCGCTGGTGTTGGAAGGCCTCGACCTGATGGCGGGTGCGCAGACGGGTACCGGCAAGACGGCGGCGTTTGCGCTGCCGATGCTGCAAAAGCTGTTGCCGCATGCCAGTTCCAGTACTTCGCCCGCGCGCCATCCGGTGCGCGCATTGATCCTGGTGCCGACGCGCGAACTGGCGATCCAGGTGGAAGAGAGCGTGAAGGCATATGCGAAATACACTCATCTGCGTTCGCTGGTGGTGTTCGGCGGGGTGGACATCAAGACGCAGACGCCGCATCTGAAGACGGGCGTGGAGATACTGGTGGCGACGCCGGGCCGTTTGCTGGATCACATCGAGCAGAAGACGGTGCAGTTGAATCTGGTGCAGATGCTGGTGCTGGACGAGGCGGACCGCATGCTGGACATGGGCTTCATGCCCGCGTTGAAACGCATCCTGGCGCTGTTGCCCAGACAGCGCCAGAGCCTGATGTTCTCCGCCACGTTCTCGGACGAGATCAAAAGATTATCGGAAGATTTCCTGATCTACCCGACGCTGATCGAAGTGGCGCGCAGCAATGCCTCCGCCGAGAACATCACGCAAAAGGTCTATCTGGTCGATCATGCGGACAAGCATCAACTGCTTGCGCAACTGTTGCGCGGCATCGATGCGACGCAAGTGCTGGTGTTCACCAAGACCAAGCTCACCGCCAGCCGCCTGGCGCGCCAGTTGCAGCGCGAAGGGGTGTCTGCCGATGCGATCCACGGCGACAAGAGCCAGTTGGAACGGATGCAGGCGCTGGATGCTTTCAAACAAGGCAAAGTCGCGGTGCTGATCGCGACCGATGTGGCCGCGCGCGGCCTGGATATCGATCATCTGCCGATGGTGATCAACTACGAGATACCGCATGCGGCGGAAGATTATGTGCATCGCATCGGTCGTACCGGTCGCGCGGGCGCTTCCGGCACGGCGGTCTCGCTGGTGTCGCCGGAAGAGGAAAGATACCTGAAGGAGATCGAGAAACTGATCAAGTGCGAGATTCCCAAGGAGGCCGCCAATCTGCCTGCGCATACCGCGAAGCCAGAGCGTGCGCCGCGCGGCGAGCATCGTGAACGCAGCCGCGAGTACCATGCACCCGCTACCAAAAAGCCCCTGCATGACCCGTGGTTCGACAAACCTTACGATCCCGGTGTCAACAGCTTTCCCGTCAAGCAGCATGATGTGCCTGTGGCTAACAAACCCAAGGCACAGATTCCGGCGTTATTTGTAAAGCGTCAGAGCTGAGATTTTTATTGGCTGGCACCGCAAGACACATCCATGAAGACGCTGCTTATCGTTTCCACCGAGATCGCTTTCGGCTTCGATGCCGCGATCAAACTCGCCACGGCGATCGCCACCGATCTGATCGGCGAGAACATGCTGTTGTCGTGGTGTGACCGCGAACGCGATCTGGAATCGCCCGCGCATGCCAGCGAATGCCATGAGGGTTGTCCCATCAAGGGGTTCTGGGATTACGCGCTGAACCGGGGCGGGGAGCTGGCGGTGAATTTCGACGACGGGCGTTTCGTGTTCTGCTTCCGGCCAATGACGGAATCCGTTCCACCCCGATGAGACTCAGACGCAGCCGGTCGGTTTCGGCAGGCCGCCGTATTTGGTGATGGGCTTCATCGGGCCGGTCATCCACAGATCGAACAACTCTTTCTGGTCTTGCTCGATATATTTCGAGAATTTACGGATCGGCGGCACGGTATTGAATTCTTCATAGAACTCGCGGGCTTTCATGATGTGAGCCCATTTCTGTTCGTCCAGGTGGTAACCGTCGGCATCGGCCATGGCTTGGGCGATCTCCGGTGTCCATGCGTTCATGTCGTTGAGGTAGCCGTCCCCGTCGCGCGGCGGAATGTCCATTTGCAAATCTCCATTTGTCTTTGAATCGTTGATGACGGATTTGCATTACCGTCAAGTGGGACGAATGGTATTGAACCGGAGTTTATTGGTCAAGTATTATTTGACCTGCGAGTTCGGGGCGGGAAGTACGAGTTGTTTTCCTGATTCAAGGAATGAGAATATGCGGGAGAGAGTTTGTTGTCGTGTTCGGTTACACGAATGAGTGGTGAGGTCAAGTATGAACAAAAAGGTTTCCGTAGTTTTCGTCTGCATGGGCAATATCTGCCGCTCGCCCACGGCGGAGGCGGTGTTCCGCCAGTATGTCGAGAATGCCGGTTTGGCAGAACAGATACTGATCGATTCGGCGGGCACGCATGATTACCATATCGGTGATCCGCCCGATCTGCGCGCACAGCGTGCGGCGCAGCAGCGCGACTATGACATGAGCGGCTTGCGCGGCCGGCAGGTGGAGCAGGGCGATTTCCATCGTTTCGATTATGTGCTGGCGATGGACAGGGCCAATCTCGCCATCCTGCAGCGCCTCGCTCCGCCGGACAGCGATACCCAGGCACGATTGTTCCTCGAATATGCACACCATCATGCCGAGCGCGAAGTGCCCGATCCCTATTACGGGGGAGCGGATGGTTTTGAGCGTGTACTGGATATGGTGGAGGATGCGGCGCAAGGGTTGTTGCAGCACATCCGCCAACGGTATCTGCAAAAATAATCACTACACTAAAAGATACGCGGAATCCTGCAAATGCTATTACGAAAAATCATCCCGCTGACGGCGCTGCTCATTCTTTACAGCGATCCAATCTTCGCGGTGGCTGTCACTAAGCAACATGCCAATACGATTGCGGAACGATCCAACGCATCGACTGATGAGGGCATCCGTTTTTCTTGTGGACCCGGCCAGCTAGCCAATATCGAGTCGGATGTGGATGCATACATGGCCTCCCTGCGGGTCGCCCCCGATCTGGTCGTCAAGAAAGCGGATCGAACCGATGGTGTCGTGGTTTACACGTTGAATACGCCCAGCGAAGACACCAGCACTCTCGACCTTAAAGATCGGCCTGAGTTGCATATCAAGGACGATATCGTCAGTCTTCCCGCCGGGCACGGAAAGAAGAAAAAAGTTTGGACCGTTTCGAAGAAGGAGATCTTTCTGGCGCTGCTGCAACACGGGCGCCTGACCGAGTTCAAAGGCGACGCTTGCACCATCGAAGCCTTGAAGGATCATGTGGGTATCCGCCAGAACACCGTGGCTTGGGCGGAAGAGTTGAACTGGGTTTGGCCCGATGGCGGAGCTGCCAGGTGGAACAGGAAGTATTGGAAGCATGGCAACCCCAAGCCGGGATACAGGTTGCATGAAGCCTTCAATGATGTGTTCATGAATCAGGGCCAGTATTCGATCGGTTGCTACACGGCCAGCAAACTCGTCGTGGTGCAGGGAGCGCTGGATTATTACCGCCGCATCAAGAAAGACCTGAGCGGTCTGAAACGCCTGGAGACCCGACTTTACGTAAACAATGAACCATTGGTCAATGTCGAGCCTGGAAAGATGTGGGATTTCGAACCGGATTACGATCCGCAGAGACTCCATCGATACGGGAAGCTGTTAAAGGTCGCATATGGCATCGCCCCGAAGAATTTCGTCCCCGGCGACTGGAGTTATTTTCTGAACACGGACCCGATCTCTTACCGGAAGACTGGGTATGAGGGCTCCAATGCGATCTACCTGGGACGGAACAGGTTCGATGATTACTATAACGATCACGATCACGCCTATAGCTACCCGCAGAAACTGGATGAGGTGTTCCAGTGGAGGAACGGCGTATTCAGCCGCTCGCGTGACTTTGCCAAGATCAAACCGCTTACTCGGCAGGACATGGAGCGCTTGAGCAACTCTCCAGCCGAAGGAGGGCTGGTGATCCCGATGCGAGTCTTCCCTTATTATTTCGGGTATGAGGAGTTGCCGGAACTGGTCTTCCCCAAGTAAGCCGTCAGTTCCGCATCGCGTTAGCCGCGCCCGCCGGACTTAAAAAAACCGCACGAAGCTCGTGCGGTTTTTTTATTGCTGCGACGGCACCGTACAGGGTCAGTGGTGCGTCTCGACCTGCACCAGTGGTTCGTTTTCGACATACACCTCACGCTGACGTGTGCGGCGGCGATTGACCGATTGCGTCGGATTGCCAGAGTCGACGCTGGCTACGGCCTTGGATTTGTCCAGAGCGGTCTCGATCTGTACCAGACCTTCGCCACCGGTCGCTGCTGCAGGCGCGGCTACCGCAACGGGTCGCGGAGCGGCGTGACCAGGTTTCGCCGCCCCATAACCTTCGGGGTAGGCGATGTACTCGGTCGGTTTCACGGGAGCCGTATAGCCTTCGGGATAGGCGATGTACTCAGTCGGTTTGGCGATGGCTGGTGCTGCCAGTTCGGCAGGCTGCATCACGGCGACGGCTGTACCATTTGCGGCCACCCCTTCCGTGTTTTGCACCACGTTATCACGGCGTTCGCGTTCACGTCGGCCCCCACGGCGACCACGACGGCGAGCACCCTCACGAGCGGCACCTTCTTCGGCCTGTTCGGCGGAAGCAGCCGTAGCGACGGTCTGGCTTTCCAGTGCCGGCTTCTCTTCGGTCACCTTCGGTGGGCGTGGCGGGCGCGGTTGACGCGGCTCGCGTGGTTCACGGGCTTCTTGCGGTTTGGCTGCGGCTTCAGCGGAAGCGGGTTTGTTGCGCTCGCGGTTGCCACCGCCTTCGCTACGCTCGCCGCGTTCATTGCGTTCGCCGCGAGCACCGCGTTCACGACGCTTGTTGCCGCCGCCTTCGCTGCGCTCGCCCCGTTCGGGACGTTGATTGCCGCGCGGCCTGCTGGCAGCCGGTTTGGCCTTGGGTTGTTCTTCCGCACCCAATGCTTTGAACCAGCCGAACAATTTGCCGAGCATTGATGGTTTGGCTTCTTTCGCCTTTATCGGTGCGGGTTGCGCCGGGGTGATGCCCTGCACCACGGCTTTCGCACGGGTGGCTTTCTGCTGCTCTTGTGCGGCACTCAACGGCTTTTCTTCGACCGGTTTTTCCACCAGCATGTAGCTGGCCTGCAACACATCGGCTGTCATGTCATCCATGCGCAGACGGTTGATGCTGTAGTTCGGCGTTTCCAGATGCGGGTTGGGGATCAGCGTGATCGCGACTTTCAGGCGCGATTCGATGCGGTGGATGTCGGAACGCTTTTCGTTGAGCAGGAAGGTGGCGACATCCACCGGTACCTGCACGTGGATCGCGGTGCTGCTTTCCTTCATCGCCTCTTCCTGGATGATGCGCAGGATATGCAGGGCGGAAGATTCGGTGCCACGGATATGGCCGATGCCGCTGCAACGCGGGCAGGCCATGTAGTTGCTTTCGCCCAGGCTGGGTTGCAGGCGCTGGCGCGACAGTTCCAGCAGGCCGAAACGCGAGATTTTGGCGGTCTGTACGCGGGCGCGGTCATAGTGCAGCGAGTCGCGCAGGCGATTTTCGACATCGCGCTGGTTGCGGCTGCTTTCCATATCGATGAAGTCGATCACGATCAGACCGCCTAGGTCGCGCAAGCGCATCTGGCGGGCGATTTCTTCGGCCGCTTCGAGGTTGGTGTTGAACGCGGTGGCTTCGATGTCCGAACCCTTGGTGGCGCGCGCCGAGTTGATGTCGATGGCGGTCAGCGCCTCGGTATGGTCGATCACGATCGCGCCGCCGGACGGCAGGCGCACTTCGCGGGAATGGGCCGATTCGATCTGGTGCTCGATCTGGAAGCGCGAGAACAGCGGCACGTCGTCCACATAGCGCTTGATGCGGTTCACGTTGTCCGGCATCACCGTACTCATGAACGCCAGGGCTTGCTGGTAGACCTCTTCGGTGTCGACCAGTATTTCGCCGATCTCCGGGTTGAAGTAGTCGCGAATGGCGCGCACCACCAGGCTGCTTTCCAGATAGATCAGCGACGGGGCTTTTTCGGATTCCGCCGCGCCTTCGATCGCATCCCACAACTGCTTGAGATAGTTCAAGTCCCATTGCAACTCTTCTTCGTTACGGCCGATACCGGCGGTGCGCGCGATGATGCTCATGCCTTGCGGCACTTCGACATGCGACAGCACTTCGCGCAACTCGTCGCGTTCCTCGCCCTCGATGCGGCGCGATACACCGCCGCCGTTCGGGTTGTTCGGCATCAGCACGATGTAACGTCCGGCCAGGCTGATGTAGGTGGTCAGTGCCGCGCCCTTGTTGCCGCGCTCGTCCTTTTCGACCTGCACCAGTAATTCCTGTCCTTCGCGCAACGCTTCCTTGATGCTGGGACGGCTGCCGCAGCCGGGCTGGTAATACTGCGGGGAAACTTCCTTGAATGGCAGGAAGCCGTGGCGATTGCCGCCGTATTCGACGAAACAAGCTTCGAGACTGGGTTCGAGGCGGGTGATGACGGCCTTGTAGATGTTGCTCTTGCGTTGCTCTTTACCGGCAATTTCAATGTCGAGGTCGATGAGTTTCTGGCCGTCGACAATGGCGACACGGAGTTCTTCCGGTTGTGTCGCATTGAATAACATGC
>JAVHQS010000136.1:0-1679 GCA_036171255.1 Gallionella sp. | reverse complement strand
AGGAGCGCGCGGCGGGCGAATCGAAGTATTCGATGTACAGCCTGATCCGCCTCAACTTCGACCTGATGACCAGCTTCTCGCTGGTGCCGTTGCAGATGTTCTCCATGCTGGGGATGCTGATCTCGGTGCTCTCTGCATTATTCTTCGTATTCCTGGTGATTCGCCGCCTGGTGATCGGCCCGGAAGCCGAGGGCCTGTTCACGCTGTTCGCTTTGATGTTCTTCCTGATCGGCATCGCGCTGTTTGGCATCGGTCTGCTGGGCGAGTACATCGGGCGTATCTATCAGCAAGTGCGCCACAGGCCGCGCTATCTGGTCGAGGTGGTGCTTGAACAGCAGGAGAAGAAGGGTAAAGGGAGAGCCGCAAAGAAACCGGTTCCAGGCGAGCCCGAGCCCTTCATCGGGGAAGGCCGGAAAAAGCGGGTGAAAGCCAAACCGCTGGATGATCAGCACCCCTCATTGTTCTCGGATGTTCAGGAATGAGCCGTGCCGTTGTGTTTGCGGGAAGTAGGCGATGAGTAGAGCTATCGTGTTTGCGTACCACAATGTCGGCGTCCGTTGTCTGAATGTCTTACTGGCGCACGGTGTGGAGGTGTCGCTGGTGGTGACGCACCGCGACAATCCGAAAGAAACCATCTGGTTCGAGAGCGTACAGAAGCTGGCCGAGTTGCATGGCATTCCGGTCATCACGCCGGACGATCCGAATACCCCCGAAGTGGTTGAACAGATACGCGCGTTGCAGCCGGATTTCTTCTTCTCGTTTTACTACCGCGAGATGCTGAAAGCGCCGTTGCTGGCCATTCCCAAGCGCGGTGCGCTGAACATGCACGGCTCGCTGCTGCCGAAATATCGCGGGCGTGTGCCGGTGAATTGGGCGATAATCCGCGGCGAAATGGAAACCGGCGCGACGCTGCATTACATGACCGAGAAGCCGGACAACGGCGACATCGTGGCGCAGCAGGCCGTACCTATCCTGCCCAACGATACTGCACATGAGGTGTTCCAGAAGGTGACGGTGGCGGCGGAGATCGCGCTGAACGGGGTGCTTCCCGCGCTGTTGGCAGGCACGGCGCAAGCGGTAAAACAGGATTTGAGCAAGGGTGCCTACTTCGGCGGGCGCAAAGCGGAAGACGGCATCATCGATTGGTCGCAGTCGGTGCAGCAGATACATAACCTGGTGCGCGCCGTAGCGCCGCCTTATCCCGGTGCGACGACGCAAGTGATGGGCAAGCCCATGCGCATCCTGCAGACGCTGGTGAGTAAATGCACTGCAGCTGGCAAAGAACCATCTGCCTTCTATGTAAAAGAGGGCAAGGCGTATGCGATCTGCGGCAGCGGCGTGCTGCGCGTGGTGCGCTTCGAGCTGGACGGGATCGAGATGAGCGCGGCAGAGTTCGCCGCGAAGTATGGCGCGGCAAGACAAGCTCTGGGTTGACGTGATGCGGCGCATTTTTGTAGGAGCGCAATTCATTGCGCGATGAAATGAGATTGCGATCCCAGCCAATCGCGCAATGAATTGCGCTCCTACAGGGTGTGCATTGAGCAATGCGAGCTGGATTTAATTTGAACTGGAGAAAAAAGAAATGAAGAAAGTACTGATCCTGGGTGTGAACGGTTTCATCGGCCACCATCTTTCCAACCGCATCCTGGCCACCACCGACTGGGAAGTCTATGGCATGG
>JAVHQS010000135.1:0-8409 GCA_036171255.1 Gallionella sp. | reverse complement strand
TTCATCTTTTTTCACGGCAAACGACACCCAAAAGAGATGGGTGCGGGGGAGGTGGAGGCGTTCTTAACCCATCTGGCGGTGGAGGGGAATGTGTCTGCTTCTACGCAGAACCAGGCTTTATCTGCGTTGTTGTTTCTTTACCGCGAGGTGCTGGGGATTCAACTGCCGTGGCTGGATAACGTGACGCAGGCCAAAGCGCCCAAGCGTTTGCCCGTGGTGTTGACCGTGGCTGAGGTGCAGGCGGTGTTGTCGCGTTTGAGCGGCACGCATTTGTTGATCGCTTCGTTGTTATACGGCGGCGGGATGCGCCTGATGGAGGCGGTGCGCTTGCGCGTAAAGGATGTGGGATTCGAGCGGCACGAGATCATTGTGCGCGAAGGCAAGGGCTTCAAGGACCGGGTGACGATGTTGCCGGAGTCCGTCACGGCGGCGCTCAAGGCGCATCTGGCGAAGGTGAAAGCGCTGCATGAGGAAGATTTGGCACAGGGCTATGGCGAAGTGTATCTGCCCTTCGCGCTGGATAAGAAGTATCCCAACACAGGTCGTGAGTGGGGTTGGCAATATATTTTTCCGTCGAAGAATCTGTCGGTCGATCCGCATTCCGGCAAGACGCGCCGCCATCATGTCGATGAGAAGGGCGTGCAGCGCGCGGTGAAACAGGCGGTGCGCGATGCCGGGCTGACCAAGCCCGCTACGCCGCATACCTTGCGCCATTCCTTTGCCCCCCATCTGCTGCAAAGCGGCTACGACTTTGGCTTCGGCCACGCTTCGCGCTTAACTTGCCATGCAAGTTAGCCTACGCCGCAACTGCGCTACGCTTGTTGCCGCACCGTGCAGGAGCTGCTCGGCCATTCGGATGTTTCCACCACGATGATCTACACCCATGTGCTGAACAAAGGCGGCAAGGGTGTCATCAGTCCGTTGGACGGGCTATAGTTCGAGCATGAGAGAGCTGTTCATCACTGAAACCCGCGCGCGGCTGCGCACCCTGCTGGCGATCGGCTACGCGCTGTTCATCGTGTATGGCAGCCTGTCGCCGTTCTCGGGGTGGCGCGAGCAGGGTCTGGATTTCGTCGGGGTGCTCAACGAACCGTTGCTGCTCACCTATACCGCGTTCGATTCGGCCATCAATCTGCTGGCCTACTTGCCGTTAGGTCTGCTGGTCTGCCTGGCGTTGCGGGCGCGGTTCGGCGTCATCGTCAGCGTGATGCTTGCGCTGAGTCTGGGCGTGGCGCTGTCGGCAGCTATGGAGTATCTGCAGATGTATTTGCCCACCCGTGCCAGCTCGAACACGGATCTGTTGACCAATAGCGCCGGGGCGCTGCTGGGTGCGTCGCTGGCGGTGAGCATCACTTCGTGGACCTGGTTCTTTTCGCGCCTGACGCGCTGGCGCAGCGGCCTGTTCCATCACGGCAAGGAAATGGATTTCGGTCTGGCCTTGCTCGCGCTGTGGATGTTCGGGCAGATCAACCCGTCCTTGCCGATGTTGGGTAATGTGTTCATCACCGAGCTGGAGCACCAGCCTTTCGCGGCATCGTTTCCTGCTTCATTGGATTGGTGGGAAAGCGGCGCCGTCACGTTGAACCTGTTGATGCTGGGCGCGTTGCTGCTGACGCTGTTGCGCGCGCCGCGCAATGTCGTTACGGCGCTGCTGGTGGTGCTGAGCGTGGTGGCGTTGGCGAAGTTCATCGCTGCCGCAGTGCTGCTGAAATCCTGGGCGTTGTTGCTGTGGATCAACGGCGAGGCGGTGCTCGGCATGTTGCTGGGGATGCTGTTGTTGGTCGCCGCGCTGTGGCTGCCGCGCGCGGCGGTGATCGGTCTCGGCGCGGCGGTGGCGCTGGGTTATTTTGCCATCGTGAATTTCGTGCTGGACAGCAACACCCCTTCCGCCGCGATGTCGGTGTATCACTGGCACTACGCGCATTTGCTCAACTACAACGGATTGGCGCAGTCCATCACGCTGATCTTTCCGGTGCTGTTGCTGTGGCATCTGTGGCGCATCCGGAAAGTATAGGAATCCCTGTAAAGTGCCTGCGACAGCGCATTGCCGCCTTGCACTGCATCCGTTAGTCTCGCCGACTTTTGCAGAGACTCCTATAATCTCGCCTCATCCAAACTGCCGGAGTGCATCATGAGCTTTTTCGACAAGCATGTTTTTTTCTGTACCAACCAGCGCGAGGACGGCAGCGATTGCTGCAACAACCACGGCGCACAGAAGATGCGCGACTACGTGAAGGACAAGGTCAGGGAACTCGGCATTTCCAACCGCCAGAACAACATCCGCATCAACTCCGCAGGTTGCCTGGACCGTTGCGACGAAGGGCCGGTCATCGTGATCTACCCGGAGGGCACCTGGTACACCTATGTGGACGAGAGCGATCTGGATGAGATCATCGAAGAGCATCTTAAGCATGGCCGCATCGTTGAGCGCCTGAAGATTTAATGCACATCGCACTGCAAAAATTCTCGGTCGTCGGTATGGCGGGGCATCTGGAAGGCATTGCCCATGTACCGCACACCGAACCGCGCGCTATCGCGGTCGTGGCGCATCCGCTGCCCACCATGGGCGGCACGATGGAGAACAAAGTGGCGATGACGCTGGCGAAGACCTTCGCCGAACTCGGCTGTGTCGCGCTGCGTTTCAACTTTCGCGGCGCGGGCGCGAGCGAGGGCGCATACACCGGCGGCGACGGGGAAGAGCAGGATATGATCGCCGTCACTCGCTATGCGCGTGAGCAGTTCGGCGAACTGCCGCTGATCCTTTCCGGTTTCTCCTTCGGCGGTTATGTCGCCGCGCGTGCCGCACACCGTTTGCATCCGCAGCATCTGGTGCTGGCTGCGCCCGCCGTCGGGCGTTTCGCGATGCCTGCCGTTTCCCCGGACACGCTGGTGATCCACGGCGAGCACGATGATGTGGTGCCGCTGGCCGATGCGCTGGACTGGGCGCGCCCGCAACATCTGCCCGTCATCGTGTTGCCGCAGGCCGGACATTTCTTCCACGGACGCCTGACCCAGTTGCGCGACATCGTGCGGCGGCATTTCAACGGGGTCGAATTGTGAACCCGGACAAGTCAGTAGAAGCCGCCGCGCATCAAAAACCGTTCGTGGTGAGCTTGTCGAACCATGAGCGGCCCTTCGGCAGGCTCAGGGCGAACGGGTTAGAGGTTAACGGGCGCTCTGTAACTGAAGACGCAGTGATACGCGCGACAGGCTTGCAGAAGTCGTATGCCGGTCAGCGCGTGGTGGACGGCATCGACCTGTCCATCCGCAGAGGCGAATGTTTCGGCCTGCTCGGGCCGAACGGTGCGGGCAAGACCACCACGCTGCGCTTGATGCTCGGTCTGCTCGCACCGGATGGCGGCGAGTTGCAGTTGCTGGATCATGCCGTGCCGCGACATGCAAGAGAAGCGCGCCTGCGGGTCGGGGTCGTGCCGCAGCTCGACAATCTCGATCCGGATTTCACCGTGGCGGAGAACCTGCTGGTGTACGGACGCTACTTCGGTATGAGCGACGCGGCCATCGAAGCGCGTCTGCCCGAGTTGCTGGAGTTCGCCAATCTGACCAACAAACGCGATGCGAAAGTGCCGACCCTGTCCGGCGGAATGAAGCGGAGGCTGACCCTGGCGCGCGCGCTGGTGAACGATCCCGAGGTGATTTTTCTCGACGAGCCGACCACCGGTCTCGATCCGCAGGCGCGCCACCTGATCTGGCAGCGCCTGCGCGAACTGACCGCGCAGGGCAAGACGCTGCTGCTCACCACGCACTATATGGAGGAAGCGGAGCGGCTGTGCCATCGCCTTGCGGTGATGGACAACGGCCGCGTCATCAGCAGCGGTTCGCCGCGCGAACTCATCGCGCAGAACATCGAGCCGCAAGTCGTCGAGGTGTTCGGCGAGCAGGCCGCAGCCTGGGGGAAAAGCCATGCGGTGCGCCATGCACAGCGCTTCGAAGTGAGCGGCGAATCGGTGTTTTGTTATGTGGACGATGCGCAGCCTTTGCTGCTCGAATTGCGGCAACATCCGGAGCTGCGCTACCTGCACCGCCCGGCCAATCTGGAAGATGTGTTCCTGAAACTGACCGGGCGGGAGATGCGCGAATGATTTCAAGGTGCATTCATCGCAATACCTGTGTTGGCTGCGGAATTCGGCAACTCGCCGTGCAGCCACGCACTGTCTCGTCGCCTCAATCCTCGCCGCCTTGGTCTTGCTTCGACTGCGCCTTGAAATGAAACCATCTCTCTTCGCCTTGCCGCGCTTCAGCCTGCGCTTTGTGCCGATCTGGCGGCGCAACTTTCTGGTGTGGAAGAAAATGGCTGGCTCGTCGATACTCGGCCATCTTGCCGATCCGGTGATCTATATGCTGGGTCTGGGTTACGGGCTGGGCGGCATGTTGCCGGAAATAAACGGCATGTCCTACATCGCCTTTCTCGCGGCGGGAACGGTGTGCTACAGCACGATGAACAGCGCCAGCTTCGAGGCCTTGTATTCCGGCTTCGCGCGTATGCACGAGCAGCGTACCTGGGAGGCGATACTCAATACCCCGATCACGCTGGACGATATCGTGCTCTCCGAGATCGTCTGGGCGGCGAGCAAAAGCCTGCTGTCCGGCCTGGCGGTGCTGGCCGTCATCTGGATATTGGGCCTGTCGCATTCGCCGCTGTTGCTGTGGCTGATCCCCCTCTCGTTGCTGGTCGGACTGTGCTTCGCCGCGCTCGGGCTGATCGTGACCGCACTGGCGCCGGGCTATGATTTCTTCATGTATTACTTCACTCTGGTCATCACGCCGATGGTGCTATTATGCGGCGTGTTTTTTCCGGTCACACAGTTGCCGCCAGTGTTGCAAACGGTATCGTCCCTCCTGCCATTGACGCATGCGATAGAGCTGGCCAGGCCGTTACTGAATGACCGTATTCCGGCAAATGCGCTGTGGCATGTCGCGCTGCTGTCGGGATATGCGTTGCTGGGCTTCTACGCGTCGCTGGTGTTGTTCAGGAAGCGGCTTTCTCAATAGGGTGGATCATGTATTTGTGGGTGAAGGCGTTTCATATCATTTTTGTGGTGAGCTGGTTCGCCGGGTTGTTCTATCTGCCGCGCATCTTCGTGAATCACGCGATGGCCACCGAGCCTGCCGAGATCGCGCGCCTCAAGCTGATGGAGGGCAAGCTGTACCGTTTCGTCACGCCGATTGCCTGGCTGGCGATCGCCTCCGGCCTGTGGCTATGGCTGGGCGCAGGGATCGGCGGCGCATGGATGCACGTCAAGGCGATGCTGGTGGTGGGGTTGTACGGTTACCATCACTATTGCGGCATGCTGGTGAAACAATTCGCCGCCGACCGGAACACGCGCAGCCATGTTTTTTACCGGTGGTTCAATGAAATTCCCGTGCTCATTCTGACCGCTGTGGTCATACTCGTTACCGTAAAACCTTTTTAACTTATGCCTGAATTTTTCGCACCTTGTCCGCGCGGCCTGGAAGCCGTATTGCGCGGCGACCTTGAAGCGCTCGGCGCACAGGACGTGCGCGCTACCGACGGCGGCGTGCATTTCTCCGGCGACTGGGCGTTGTGTTACCGCGCCAATCTGGAGAGCCGCATCGCCAGCCGCATCCTGTGGCGCGTCAAGGAAGCGCAATATCGCACCGAACAGGATATTTACAAGGCGGCGTTCGATCTGCAATGGCAGCGCTGGTTCGATGTCACCCATACCATCCGCGTGAACACCACGGCGATCCGCTGCCCGTTAAAGAGTCTCGAATTCATCACGCTGCTGGTCAAGGACGCCGTGTGCGACCGTTTCCGCGCGCACTGCAACGAACGGCCCAGCGTGGATACTTTGGAACCCGACGTGCGCATCCATGTGTTCATCGAAGACAGCAAGCTGATGCTGTATCTGGATACGTCGGGCGATGCGTTGTTCAAGCGCGGCGTGCGGTCGCACACCAACATCGCCCCGCTGCGCGAGAATCTGGCGGCGGGCATCCTGCGTCTGGCAGGCTGGCAGCCCGGCACGCCGCTGCTCGACCCGATGTGCGGTAGCGGTACGTTCCTGATCGAGGCGGCGCAGATGTCGCTCAATATCCAGCCCGGTATCGCGCGTGGTTTCGCCTTCGAGAAGCTGAAGAATTTCGAGGCCGGGTTGTGGGGCGGGATGCGCGAGCAGGCGATCGCCGCGCAGCTTCCGCCGGAGCCATTGGATATCTATGGCAGCGACCTGTACGGGGATGCGCTGAAGACCGCGTGGCGCAATCTGCAGGAAGCCGGACTCGCGGAATGTGTGGCGCTGAAGCAGGCCAATGTGCTGGAAATCTCCGCCCCGGTCGAACACGGCATACTGGTGGCGAACTTGCCCTATGGCGAACGCATGGGCGATCTGGAGGAACTGGAACTGCTGTACCCGAAGCTGGGCGATGCGCTGAAGAGGAAGTTCGGCGGCTGGACGGCGTATCTGTTCACCGCCGACAAGGCCATCCTGAAACTGATGCGTCTGTCGCCGTCGAAGCGTACCCCTTTGTTCAACGGTGCGATCGAATGCCGCCTGCTGGAATACAAGATCGTGGCAGGCAGCAACCGCAGCTAATGTGAAATTGCGCGCAGCGAGACCGCGTCCCTCTCTCCCGCGTGCGGGAGATAACCAGCGACTTGCCCGCTTGCGGGCTTAGTCGAATGGCTGGCAGTCCCATCAGAGCCAGGAAAGAGGGAAACGGGCATGGCGGCTTTCATCATCAGGGGCGGCACATTTGCCATGCCCGTTAAGTCATTTTCAGGTTCTCTGTCCCGCTCATCACGTCGCGATCCCCGCTCAGCTTGCTTTGCAGTTTGATGCGCAGGCGCAGATCGTTGACCGAGTCGGCATTCTTCAATGCATCCTCGTAACTGATGGAGCCCGATTCGTACAGGTTGAACAGCGCGCCGTCGAAAGTCTCCATGCCCAGTTCGCGCGACTTGGACATCACTTCCTTGATGGCATTCACCTCGCCCTTGAAGATCATGTCGGCGATCAGCGGCGAATTGAGCATGATCTCGATCGCGGCGGCGCGCCCGGCGCCATCCTTTTTCGGGATCAAGCGTTGCGAGATGAGCGCCTTGATGTTCAGCGACAAGTCCATCAGCAGTTGTTCGCGGCGCTCTTCCGGGAAGAAATTGATGATGCGGTCCAGCGCCTGGTTGGCGCTGTTGGCATGCAGCGTGGCCATGCACAGGTGGCCGGTCTCGGCGAAGGCCACGGCATATTCCATGGTTTCGCGGTCGCGGATCTCGCCGATCAGGATCACATCGGGCGCCTGGCGCAACGTGTTCTTCAGCGCCGCCTGCCATGACTCGGTATCCACGCCGACCTCGCGGTGCGTGATGATGCAGTTCTTGTGCTCATGCACATATTCCACCGGGTCTTCGATGGTGATGATGTGGCCGAAACTATTCTGGTTGCGGTGGCCGAGCATTGCGGCCAGCGTGGTGGATTTTCCCGAACCGGTTCCGCCGACCAGGATCACCAGACCGCGCTTGGTCATCACGATGTCCTTGAGCACGGGCGGCATGCCCATCTCGTCAAGGTCGGGGATCTTGGTGGTGATGGTACGCATCACCATGCCGACGCGTTGTTGCTGCATGAACACGTTCACGCGGAACCGGCCGATGCCGGGCGGACTGATCGCGAAGTTGCATTCGTGGGTCGCCTCGAATTCGGCAGCCTGCCGGTCGTTCATGATGCTGCGCGCCAGTTCCTGGGTGTGCTGCGAAGTGAGCGCATGATTGGAAACCGGGGTCATCTTCCCGTCAACTTTGAAGGCCGGTGGAAAACCTGCTGTGATGAACAGATCGGAGGCTTTTTTGCTGATCATGCCGCGCAGCAGGTTGTGTATCAGTTCGGTGGCTTGGTCTCTTTCCATGGGGTACCTCTATAAATTCGTTTTTGCGAGCATCCGCTTTGCGGATTGCCTGCTTAAATCACTTCGGGCGAACCGCCACGTCGCGTGCTCGCTCATATTCCTCGTCTGTTCCATCAGATATGCCCCGTCATCCGCTGCGCGGCTCCTTGCGCTTCATCCCGCAAAACGAATTTCCAGGGGCATCCAAATCTTAAGGCGATTAGCCGGGGAACATGTCCTTGTTCATTGCCTTGCTGCGTGCTTCCGCCGGAGTAATCTTGTTTTCTTTGACAAGAATCGAAAGGCATTGATCGAGTGTCTGCATACCCAGGCTCTGCCCGGTCTGGATGGCCGAATACATTTGTGGCACCTTGGCTTCGCGGATCAGGTTGCGGATGGCCGGGGTGCAGATCATGATCTCGTGTGCCGCCACCCGGCCGGTACCGTCCTTGGTCTTGAGCAGTGCCTGCGAGATCACCGCGCGCAGCGATTCGGACAGCATCGCGCGCACCATTTCCTTTTCATCGGCCGGGAACACGTCGATGA
>JAVHQS010000134.1:0-8531 GCA_036171255.1 Gallionella sp. | reverse complement strand
ATGAGTTTTTGCTGAACCAGCAAATCGCCTAAGCGAATTTTCTCCGGACGCGCCATAATTCTTCCCTGAATGATTTATCACGATCCAACCGCTGACAGGTACGGAAGTTAGCCGTTTTTTCTGGCCCTGACAAGCCTTACCAGGCACTTTTTATGTTTCATGTGATTCTGTACCAACCCGAGATTCCGCCTAATACCGGCAACGTCATCCGCCTGTGTGCCAACACCGGCTGCCGGTTGCATCTGATCAGACCGCTCGGCTTCACGCTGGAGGATAAGCAACTCATCCGCGCCGGTCTGGATTATCACGAGTTTGCGACGTTGCGCGTGCATGACACCCTGCAGGATTGCCTGTCGGCGTTCGATCCCGCCCGGGTGTTTGCGCTCACCACCAAAGGTTCGCAAGCTTTCCACCAGGTTCAATATCATGCAGGGGATGCGTTCCTGTTCGGGCCGGAGAGCCGGGGGTTACCCGCAGAGGTGCTGGCGCGATTCAATGCCGATCAGCGCGTGCGCATGCCGATGCTGCCTGACAACCGCAGCCTGAATCTGTCCAACACGGTGGCGATAGCCGTATTCGAGGCGTGGCGGCAATGCGGCTTTGCCGGCGCGTTTACTGGGTGAACTCAAAGTTGGGTGAACGATTCAGCAGGTCCGCGGCGACTTCGTTTGCCGGAACATGCTGGTAAATGATGCGATAGACAGCTTCACAGATGGGCATCGCAACCTCCAGACGTTGCGCAAGCTGATGTACTTCGCGCACCGAGTAAACGCCCTCGGCAACGTGCCCGAGCCTGCGCAGAATCTCCGGCAGATCATGCTGCTGCGCCAGCAGCAGACCAACCTGCCGGTTGCGCGACAGGTCGCCGGTGCAAGTCAGGATCAGGTCGCCCGCGCCGGACAGGCCGCCGAGGGTCTCCGGGCGTCCGCCGAGCTTCAGTCCGAGCCGGGTGATCTCGGCCAGGCCGCGCGTAATCAGTGCGGCGCGCGCGTTATAGCCGAACCCCATACCGTCGCAAATGCCGGTGGCGATCGCCATCACGTTCTTCACCGCGCCGCCGACCTCCACGCCGATCACGTCGTTGCTGGCATACACCCGCAAACGTGAATGGTGCAACGCCCGCGCTGTGCGGCGTGCGAATTCCTCGTCGTCAGCGGCCAATGTCAATGCGGTCGGCAAGCCGCGCGCGACCTCTTGCGCGAAACTTGGCCCGGACAGCACGCCGCATGGAAATCCTTGCGGCAACACTTCAGCGACCACCTGATGCGGCAACAGCGAGGTTCCCGCCTCGAAACCCTTGCATAACCACAGCACGCCAAAGCGGCGTCTGGATTGAGCCAGTTGCTGCAGCGTCGCGCGCAACGCGGCAGTCGGGACAGCGATGATCACCAGCTCGACGTCATCCAGGGCGGCTGAAAGATCCGCATTCAGGTCAAGATTGTCAGGCAAAACGATGTCGGGAAGATAACGCTGATTGCAGCGCGCGGCACGCATCGCCTTGATTTGCGCGGCATCGCGCGCCCACAGCGTGACACGATGGTTGGCGGACAGGCTGATGGCGAGTGCGGTTCCCCATGCTCCTGCACCGATGACGGTAATCTTCATGCTGCTCAGTCGCCCCAAACTTCGTTGCTGCGCACATAGCCGGCATCGCCGTCTTGATGGCGCACCTTGACCCAACCCGTCCCGGTCGTCTCAAGCAATTCCATCGCGACTTGCTGGCGCACCTGAAACACGCGCGCCGCGCCAAGATCGGGGGCGGCACGCACATCCGCCAGTGGCGCCACCGCGAACACATAACGCTTGCCGCCCAGCACTCTCTTCTCGAGCCAGTACAGCGCACCGGAACGGTCGCGCACCTTGACCCAGTTATCCAGCGTGACGACTTGCTCGAATGGCATATAGCGATTCACCACGAACAGCTTCTTCGCCTTGAGCGAAGGCGCGTCATAAAGGATCGCGCTGCTCTCGCCGACCGACACATATTCCACCGCGTATACCGTGCTCGCGCCGCACAGCAACGCGAACAGGGCAATCAAACGCAATGAATCAAGCGGTTTCATCTAGTGTGCGGTCGCCTTGGCTGCTTCAGCCTGCTGTTGTTTTTGTTGCTGGTAGAGCACGTCGAAATTGATCGGGTTCAACAACACCGGCGCAAAACCGGCGCGCACCGCCACATCCGAGACCACTTCGCGCAGATACGGGAACAAAATATTCGGGCACATCACCGCCAGCACCGGCTCCAATTCCCCATCCGGCAGATTGTGTATCTGGAAGATGCCGGCCTGCTTGGCTTCGATCAGAAACAACACCTTTTCGCCGACCTTGGCCGTGACCGTCGTTGTGACGGCCACTTCGAACACGCCCTCTTCGACCGGCGCGGCCTGGGTGTGCAATTGCACATCGATCTGCGGGCTATCGTGCTGCAGGAATATCTGCGGTGCGTGCGGAATCTCCAGCGAGATATCCTTCACATAGATCTTCTCCATGCTGAACACGGGTTGGGTATTTCCTTGTGCTGTTTCGGTCATAATCGTTTCCTCAGTTTTTATTTTGCCAGCAATGCGGTTAGTTCACCGGCGCGATCGAGTGCCGCCAGATCGTCATAACCGCCGATGTGTTGCCCGTTAATGTAAATTTGCGGCACGGTGCGCCGGCCGGTTTTCTCCATCATCGCCACGCGCAGTTCGGGTTGCGAATCGACGCGTATCTTCTCGATCTTCGCAACGCCCTTGCGCAGCAACAACTGCTCGGCACGGACGCAGTAAGGACACACCGCAGTGCAGTACATCAACACGCTGGCCATTATTTTTGCAGCGGCAGATTGGCTTTCTGCCAAGCCACCACGCCACCCGCCAAGTTGTAAGCCTGCATAAAACCCTGCTTGCCCAGTATCGCGCAGGCCGTGCCGGAGCGGTTGCCGCTGCGGCAGACCACCACGACGGGTTGCTCTTTCCACCTCTCCAATTCGGAGATGCGCCCGTGCAGCTTGCCGAGCGGAATCAATGTTGAATTCAGCACATGGCCTGCCTTGTATTCATCCTCCTCACGCACATCCAGCACCAGCGCATTCTTATGGTTGATGAGTTGCAGGGCAGCCGTGGCATCCACTTCCTTGATACCCCGGATCCGGTTGCCGAACATCGACCACAGCAGCATGGAGCCGCTGAACAAGGCGATGAAGATGGGGAAAATGTTATTGCTGACGAACTGCACGCGCATGCTCCTGTTCTTTCTGGGACGCGAATTCTAGCAGAGCGGAAAAATGTTCGGGGTCTTTCCCGGCCAGCCCGACCAACTGCTGGTGCGCCTCGCCGTTCCCCGGATATGACCAGATGGCTTGCTCTAAAATCTGTTTGGCCTGCTCCAGCTGACCGTCCTGCGCCAGAAAGAATGCTTGTCGGTAGGCCGCTTGGGGCATTGGAATAAAGCGCATCACGTTAGCGTTCAGCGCGAGTTTTTCTTTGAGATGGTCGGCATTCACCTCGGTGTACGAACTCATGAATAACTCGGCATACGGGGATAGCAGCGAACCCCCATGTACCGCGAGCAAGCCATCACGGGTGCGCTGATAGGCTTCGGCGACGTTACCGGAAACCGGGCGTATCGCCAGCGTGTCTTTCAGTTGCTGATACCCGCTACGCAATTGAACCAACGTCAGCAAGCCCAACAACAAAATGGCCAGCACCGACATGCGCCCCACATTACGCAATTCAAGCCGATAGCGCGTTTCGTCCAGCGCACCCAGCAGGATCGCTGCGACCGCCACAAAATAGGTGTACCACAGCGGATATTCAAGCAGGCTATGGATGGCCAGCACACCCAACGCGGCATAGCCCCACCAGTGCGCCGCGCTCAGCGCAGCGCGTCGCAAGCCGTATAACCAAGCGCCCAGCGCGGCGAATAATACCAGCAACCCGGCGATGCCCGCCTCGGCGGCAAGTTGGAAAACAAAATCATGGGCGTTATTGTAGAGACCGGAAATGTTGTTCGGGCGCAGTACCGGTAACAACTGGAAATGATGCCAGGCGAATTGCCCGAAGCCCACGCCCAGCCACGGCGACTGCATAAACATCAGCCATGCCTCATGCCACAGATACAGGCGGATACCGCCGGAATCGGCTTCGCCGAACAAGCGCTGCATGGTATCGATGCTGCTGTCCGCACCGGTCAGGAAGGGCAGTTGCACGACCAAATGCATCAAGCCAAAACCCGCCATCAGCAATAAACTGTAGCGCAGCAGCGGCCGTAACCCGGCATCGCGGCGTACCCACCACCACGCCAAACCGCTCATCAGCAGCAGATACAGCCAGGAGCTGCGCGATCCGCTCAAGGTCATTACGAACAACAACGGCGCCGCCAGCAACACCACATAGCCGGGCTTCAGTTTACGCAGCTGCAACAACAACCCGAGCGAGATCAAGCCCAGCGCGATGTAATTGGCAAAATGATTGGGCTGCGCCAGATTGCCGAACACACTGGACGAGACTTTCATCACCACCACCGGATCCAGCAGCGTGTGCCAGCGATAATGCTGAAGCACGCCGAGCAAGGCATTCAGTTCTGCACCGATCAACAGAAAGCCAGCCAATACGATGGCCAGTTTTTCGATGCCAAAACAAGCGCGCAATCTTGCCCCAAGCAGCATCAGCAGCGCCGCGAACAACAGGTACAGGATGTACAGCAACCCCTGATCGAAATAGGCGACCTTGTGCAGCGCCATCTGCAACAGCACGATGACGGCCAACGCGGCCGGCAATTGCGCGATGCGCGGTATCTCCGGCTGCAGCCAGAAATCGCGTGCCGCGAGCAAAGTGAGCGCGAAGACCCCCAGCAACGCACTCCACCACTCCTGGTCGAAGGTGGTCAGCGGATATTGATGGCGATAGTGCAGGAAAGGGAGTACCCACATCAACCCGACCAGGGCCAGGCTGATGTGTGCCAGCCCGACAGACCGCAGCGTGTTTTTCAGCACGTACCGCTCTTGATGCCGAGCTTCGCGAGGATGTTGTTCAGCGGACAGAACTTGGTGAAACCGCTTTGGAACAGATTCAATCCGACAAAAGCGGCGAGCAGTAAAAAGTATCGGCTCACGAACAGCGGGCTGGTTTCCACGCCCAGCGCAAGTGACACCAAGATAAAACTGCCGGCGACGATGTGAACGATGCGTTCTGCATTCATGGTTTGGAGCTCCTGAAATTTGAGTGCGGCGGATTTTACTGGAATTTTTTGTATAAGGTGGCGTAATACAGCACCGGGATCACCACCAGCGTCAGCAAGGTGGAGACGAGGATGCCGAAAATCAAGGAGAGCGCCAGCCCGTTGAAGATCGGATCGTCCAGAATGAACAGCGCGCCCAGCATCGCGGCCAGCCCGGTCAGGATGATCGGCTTGGCGCGCGCGCCGGCGGCGGCGATCACGGCGTGCTGCAAGTCCGCCTTCGACACGTTACTGGCAAAGCCAGCCGTTTGCGGGAGAAGGCGGGGGGACGGCATTCCCGCCCCGGATGCTTCGCAACGCCGTGTCATACCGTCCGCCCCGTCACGCAATTGCAAATTGACGAAGTCCACCAGCAGGATCGAATTGCGCACGATGATGCCCGCCAGCGCGATCATGCCGATCATCGACGTCGCGGTGAACTGCGCGCCGAACAGCGCATGCCCCGGCATCACGCCGATGATGGTGAGCGGGATGGGCGCCATGATGACCAGCGGCACGAGGTAAGACTTGAATTGCGCCACCACCAGCAAGTAAATCAACAGCAAGCCCACGCCGTAGGCGATGCCCATATCGCGGAAGGTCTCGAAGGTCACCTGCCATTCGCCGTCCCACTTCAAGGAATAGCCCGCGTAAGGATTGGAAGGCTGCTTGAAAAAATAGCTCTCGAGGTTGCCGCCCTGCTGCAATGCAATTCCGCTGGTTTTTCCGTTGATCCCGAACATGCCATATAGCGGACTATCGAGCTTGCCCGTCATGTCGCCAAACACATACACCACCGGCAACAGATCCTTGTGATAGATCGGATAGTCGCGCTGCACAGCAACCACTTGCACCACTTCGGAAAGCGGCACCAGCACGCCGTCGCGCGCGCGCACCTTGAGCTTGAGCACCTCGTCGATCTGGCTGCGCCGTTCCGCCGGCAGGCCGATACGCAACGGCGGCGCATATTTGGCGTTCTCGTCGTGCAGCGAGGCGACATCCTGACCGGACAGCGCCACACCGATCACGTCCACGATGTCGTGCGGCGCGACACCCAGCAGCGCAGCCTTGCTCTGCAACACATGCAGCAGCAGCTTGGGCGCGGTTTCCGTGACGCTGTCGTCGATGCCGACGATGTCCGTGGTAGCGCCGAACTGCGCGCGCACCTGACCGGCCACCTGGCGTGCGCCTTCATAATCCGGTCCGTAGATCTCGGCCACGATGGGCGACATCACCGGCGGACCGGGCGGCACTTCGACGACCTTTACCTTCGCTCCCCATATCCTGGCGATCTTCTGTACCGGTTCCAGCACCGCAGTGGCGATCTCATGGCTGCTGCGGCTGCGGTGATGCTTGTCGCGCAAATTGACCTGGATATCGCCCTGCCCGGCGGCACTGCGCAGATAGTATTGGCGCACCAGCCCGTTGAAGTTGATCGGCGAAGCCGTGCCCGCGTAAGCCTCATAATCGGTGACTTCCGGCACGGTCGCCAGATAACCGCCGATCTCATGCAACACCGCGCTGGTCTGTTCCAGCGGGGTTCCGCTCGGCATATCCACCACCACCTGAAATTCCGACTTGTTGTCGAACGGCAACATTTTCAGAATCACCAGTTTCACCACCCCCAGCGATACCGCCAGCAGCAGACCGCCAAGGATAGCCAGCCACAACTTGCGGCGCGCCGGCTTGCCATGCACGCCGTTCAGGAACGGGCTTAAACGCTCACGGAAGAAGCGGCTGATCGCGGTATCGCGTTCAAGAATTGGAGATTGCTTTTCTCGTTCACCTCCTCGCCCGCTGGAGGGATAACCGGCGACTAAGCCAGCGTCATTTGCCTGCTTAGTCGAATGGCTGGCAGCTCCATCAGAGGATTGGGGAGAAGGCATCGGGGCATGGGACTTGTCGGCAAAGCGCAGCACCAGCCATGGCGTGATGACAAAAGCCACTGCCAGCGAGATCAACATGCCCATGCTGGCATTGATCGGGATCGGGCTCATGTAGGGGCCCATCAGTCCGCTGACGAAAGCCATCGGCAACAACGCGGCGATTACCGTAAAGGTCGCCAGGATGGTCGGGTTGCCCACTTCATCCACCGCTTCCGGAATGATTTCCGACAACGGCTGATGCTCGGCCATCGCGCGGCGGCGGTGGATGTTCTCCACCACGACGATCGCATCATCCACCAGAATTCCGATAGAGAAGATCAGCGCGAACAGCGATACGCGATTCAGCGTGAAACCCCATGCCCACGAAGCGAACAAGGTCGCCGCCAGCGTTAGCGACACCGCGATGCCGACCACCAATGCCTCGCGCCGTCCCATCGCGAACCACACCAAGACGACCACGGCGGCAGTGGCGAACAGCAGCTTCTTGATCAGCTTCATCGCCTTGTCGTTGGCGGTTTCGCCGTAGTTGCGCGTGGTGCTGACCTGCACATCGGCGGGAATCACGCTCCCCTTGAGTTCATCCACCCGCGCCAGCAATTTGTCGGCAATCTCCACCGCGTTCGCGCCCGGCTTCTTGGTGACCGCCACCGTGACTGCGGTGAATTCGCCCTTGGCTTTGATCTGTTTATCGGCCGCCGCCGGACCGGCTCCCATCCACACATAGCTGGTTGGCTGATCCGCGCCATCCTGCACGTCGGCCACGTCGCGCAGGAATACCGGTTTTCCATCAGACACGCCGACCACCAGCTGCCTGACCTCATTGGCGTTGCTCAAAAAGCTGCCGGTTTGCACCAGCATTTCGCGGTTGTTCTGCACCAGGTTGCCGGCATTCTGTGAAACATTGGCGGATTGCAATGCCGCACGCACATCCTGTATCGAGAGCTGAGAGGCATTCAGGCTCTCCGGATTGAGCTGCACCCGCACCATACGTTGCGTCGCACCCAGCGTTTGCACTTCACGGGTTCCCGGAACGCGTTTCAACTCGGCCTCGATCGCATGCGCTACCTGAGTCAGCTCGACACTGCCGCCCGCCGCTTGCTCGCGCCACAATGTCAGCGCAACCACCGGCACATCATCGATGCCTTTGGCCTTGATGATGGGTTGCGATACTCCCAGTGTAGGCGGCAGCCAATCGGAATGGGAATGCACCACGTCATACAATTTGACCAGCGACGGCACATGTTGCTCGCCGACCTTGAACTGCACGGTGATCACCGCCATGCCCGGCTGCGCCACCGAATAGACATGATCCACACCGGCGATTTGCGACAACACCTGTTCGGCCGGTGTCGCCACCGTTTGCGCAACATCCCTGGCGGATGCGCCCGGATAGGCAATCAGCACGTTCGCCATCGTCACATTGATTTGCGGCTCTTCTTCGCGCGG
>JAVHQS010000133.1:19785-30571 GCA_036171255.1 Gallionella sp. | reverse complement strand
CCCTGAGGTTTCCCCGCATTTTACCCTGCTCCTGCACAAGCGTATGCAGCTTGTTCTGCTAGCGACGGAATCGCCTTCCAAGGCAGAAGTTGACGCAGGTAGTGTGGCGCAGAATTGAGAATGCGTCGCCCTAATGTCAGCGTAGAAATCTCCCGGCGACTGGCGCGTCGCGTGGACATGAACTGAAGTTCGAGTTGTCGCTGCTTGGCGCATTCACCGATCAGCCGTTGCGCAAACGAGGCCAAGTGGGCGATGAGCAGCAGCATTTCCAGGCGTTGCTTACTGCGTGAACGGGCAACATCCAAACCCAGCCCCACTCGCAAATTCTTGGTGTCGCGAAACGACTGTTCGATGCGCATCCGTTGCGAGTACAGTCCGACAATGGCATCTGCACTCAAATGCTGCAAACCCAAACTGCTCACCAGTAACCACGGCTCGCTTGCACTACGCGCGTTCTTGGCACTGCTGCGCCCTGCGCGTTTGACGCCATACATGTTCAGGCAGCGCCTGCCTTTCTTTGGGCGTTTGCTGAGCACCCCGCGTACCGTCACCGGGTTGCTGCGCGCATAAGCGCCAAGACCCAGATCTAACGCTTGTTCAGTTGCATGGGCATATAGGTCGCGTGCCGGTATCCATTGTTCTTTGTTTCCCCACTGCATACGATTGCGTCCGCGAATACGACCGACAAACTCCCAGCCTTGCTCCATGACCATCTTGAACCACGGCGCATGAAATCCGGCATCGGTCATGACGATCAACCGTACTTCCTCGGGCAGTATTCCGGACAACCGTTGCAGGAAGCGCCGATGCACATCGGCATTGGCCAGCAGCTTCTGCGGGTGGACTTCTTCATACAGGGTGACCGAACGACCTTCAACCACGACGCTGGCACGCAACAGTTGCCAGCGTTGGTCCCGGCTCAAGTCTGACCAGTCAACGACGACCAAGAGTTGCGGTAACCCTCGCAACCAGCACTGTGCAACGCCTCGGTATAACGCGCTACGGGCCAGATGCAGTCCGTTATTGCCGAGCAGGCGATCTGCACTCTTGATGCGATGTTTCAAGGTGGTGGCACTGTCCAGATACAGCGCGATCGCTGACAGGCTGGTGATGCTCCCGCGAAGCAGCGCGGAGGTCGCCCGCAGCAGCGCGGCAGCTCGCTTGGCGTGCAGCCCCGTCAAGCATGAACCCAGCACGTGCGCTAAGATGGTGTCCGCATGCATGGCACTTCTCCTTTATTCGCCTCGATAACGAATAGTGGAGTTCAACTGTGCTGTGCATGCACCGTTTTTGTGGCAGCGTATTACTTAGAGGTCTGCTTTACAAGGATAAAATGCGGGGAAACCTCAGGGTCTGTCCCTGAATATTAGTCCTGAATATTAGTCCGAAGGAAGCGCTGGAAAGGATTTATCAGTTGAAGAAGCTGGTGTAGCGCCACTGGCTTGCTCTTGCCTACTCGCAAGAGTAAATTGCTGCATCGCCATCGATCAAGGATTCGTAAAATGAGCACTGCCACCTTATCCAGCAAATTCCAACTGTCTGTACCCAAAGCATTGCGAGAAGCCATGCATCTGCACCCCGGACAACAGTTCGAGATGATACCGGTTGGCGCGGTTATCCAACTCGTGCCCAAGACTTCCATCAAGGAACTGCGCAGCATTGCCCGTGGCGCGAATTCCGCTCAATACCGCGACCGGAAAGATCGCGCCTGATTTCCTGGTCGATACCTGCGGCTGGATCGAATGGATGACCGCTGGAATTCGACTCCGGTACGTTTCGTTCGTAGGAATTCGACTCCGGTACGTTTCGTTCGTACGTTTCGTTCATAATGGACATAGCCGAAATCGCCGCACAGCTTGAACATACCGGCTATATCGTTCTGGATAAGCCGCTGCTGGATCCATTGTCGGCGCAGTTGTTTACGCGCTGCCACGATGATGGCCCGGCGCGGTTTCAGTCCGCACAGGTCGGCAGGGGCGCTGCCAAACAGCGCATCCACTCGATACGCGGCGATGTCATCGATTGGCTGGACGCGTCCAACAGCACCGATCAAGCCTATCTGGCCTGGATGGAAGAGTTGCGCATCGGGCTGAACGCGGCGCTGTACCTGGGGTTGTTCGATTACGAATGCCACTATGCGATCTACGGCGCGGGCGATGGCTATGCAAAACATTCCGACGTATTGAACGGCAAACGGAACCGGATACTGACCACCGTGCTGTACCTGAATGAAGACTGGCAGCGCAGCGACGGCGGCGAGCTGGTTTTATTCGAGCCTGCGGGCGATGCCGTCATCGCGACGGTGAACCCGACATTCGGCAAGATGATCATCTTCCTGAGCGATTCGTTTCCGCACGAAGTGCTGATCTCCCGCAACACCCGGCGCAGCATTGCCGGTTGGTTTCGTGGCAGCGGCAGTTAATCCTGGAAACGCAACAGAACAGGGGCAGCTAGCCCGCTTTCACCGCAGCGGCGATAGCGGCGATCTTGCCGAGCGCATCGGCCAATTCTTTTACTTTGGCTTCTGACAAGTCCAATGCTTTTGTTTTGGCTTCCAGTTCGGCCGCATTGCCTGCCATCCCGGCTATTTTTTCCTGCTCCTGCTGCAGGCTTGCCTTGAGCTGCTCAATGGTTTTCAGATGTTCGAGCAACTTGCTCCTGGCTTCTTCGATCTGGGCATTTTTCTTGGCGAGTTCCTGCGCTTCGAGTTCAGCCAGGCTTCTTACCTTGGCGTCCTGTTCGGCCATCTTTCTGGCGATCTCAATCGAATTCTCCTGCTCCTGCTTGAGGCTTGCCCGCAGCTGCACGATGGTTTTCAGATTTTCGAGCGACCGGCTCTTCTCTTCTTCCAGCTGGGCTTCTTTCACGGCGAGTTCATTCGCATCCAGCCCGGCGGTCTTCTTTACCAACTCGGCTGTTTTGGCCTGCTCTTGTTTGAGGCTTTCCCTGAGCTGCTCGATGATTCTTAACTGATCGAGTGTCTTTTCTTCCAGCTGGGCATTTTTCCTTGCCAGATCGAAAGCTTTGTTTTGATCTTCCGAAACGCTCTTTGCATCATCGGAAAGTGCACGAATTTTCACTGTTTTATCCATAGCGGGCATTCTCGTGGATTCCGGCTTGGCGCGCAACACTTGGCGAAAAGGACGTCACAGGATGGCGACGGAATGCCGAACTCGAATCTTTCAGCGTTCCTTGAGCGCGTGCGAGATGCGCTGCAGCGCGTCGGCGACGACATGGCGCGGCGATGCGATGTTGAGGCGCATGAAGCCGCTGCCGCCGTTGCCGAACACGATGCCCGGGTTCATCCCGACCCTGGCTTGTTGCACGAAGAACTCGCGCAGTTGCGTATCGTTCATTTTCAACTCACGGCAATCCAGCCACAGCAGGTACGTGCCTTCCGGCTGCACGAGGCGGATGCCGGGCAGATGGTCGCGCAGGTAGCCGGCGACAAAATCGCGGTTGTCGCGCAGGTAGATCAGCAGACTGTCCAGCCAGGCTTCGCCGCCGCGATAGGCGGCCTCGAACGCGGCGATGCTGAACGGGTTGTAGTTGCCGACATGCAGGCTCTCGAAGACCTGTTTGAGCGCGTCGCGCTGTGCGGCATCGGGCACGATCAGGCAGGATAGGCCGAGTCCGGGGATATTGAAGGTCTTGCTCGGCGCGATGGCTGTGATGATCTTGTCCGGGTCGTCCGCCAGCGTGGCGAGCACGGTGTGCCGTTCGCCGGGATAAACGAGGTCGGCGTGTATCTCGTCCGACAATATCGTCAGGTCGTGACGGCGCGCGATGCGCAACAGCTCTTCCAGTTCCGCCCTGTCCCATACACGTCCTACCGGGTTGTGCGGCGAGCACAGCAACAGCAGCCGTGCGCCCTCCTCCGCGCATCGTTCGAGATGTTCGAAGTCGATGCGGTAGTGCCCCGCTTCCAGCCGCAATTCGTTCTGCACCATGCGGCGCCGGTTGGTGGTGACCGCCGAGAAGAACGGGAAGTAGACCGGCGGCTGGACGATGACGCCTTCGCCTTGCTGCGTGCAGGCCATGACCGCCGCAAACAATGAAGGCACCACGCCGGGCGCCATCACGATCCAGTCGCGCTGCACCTCCCAGCCGTGGCGCTGTTTCAACCAGCCGATCAGCGCGTCATACAGACTGTCCGGGTAAAAGGTGTAGCCATACACCGGATGCGCGGCGCGTTCGGCAAGGGCGCGCGTCACCGCTTCCGGTGCGGCGAAATCCATGTCGGCCACCCACAGCGGCAGCACGTCCGGCGTGCCAAAATATGCGGCACGGCCGTCATGCTTGACGGAAGAGGTGCCGCTGCGCGGGATGTCGCGATCGAAATCGGTGCTCAAGCGATACGCTCCCACAGGGTGACTTCGGACAGGCTATGCTGGAATTTGCGGCGTGTCTCGCGGATCACGAACGGCACGTCCACGGGTTCTCCGTCCATGCGGAAGTGCGCGCCCAGTATTTCCTTCAGCCCGTCCAGCGTGGTGAAGTTCTCGGCGTTCTTCTTGAACCCGCCCAGCCATTCTTCGCGTTTGGTGTGTTCCTCCAGCCAGGTACAGGGGGATGCGATCAGCAGCACACCGCCGGGGTTGAGTCGCTCGTGCACGGCGGAGAGGAATCTTGCCGGACTGTACAGGCGGTCGATCAGGTTGGCGGCAAGGATCAGGTCGTAGCCGGCGAACACCGGCTTGAGGTTGCAGGCGTCGCCCTGGAAGAACTCGACCTTGTGCCGCACCCTGTCCAGCCCCAGATCGGAAAGTTTGCGCTCCCTGTAGCTGACCAGTTCGCCCTCGTCGGCCAGCGTGTAGCGCAGCACGCCCTGTTCGGCCATCTGCACGCCGGAGCCGATCAGACGCGCGGAGAAATCGATGCCGGTGACTTGCTCGAAATGCCGCGCCAGTTCGAACGTGGCGCGTCCCGCCGCGCAGCCCAGATCAAGCGCGCTGTGCGCCGGCCTGTCGCCCATCGCACGGATCGCGATCCTGGCAAGCATCTGCGGGAAATTCGCCACGCCGAAATACTCGTCGCCGTAATGGAACTCGGCATATTCGGAAAGCAATTTGTCGGTCTCGTAATGCGAGGCAGGCGCGCTGACCGGCGCGCCGGCGACCACATAGCGGAACCCGGCATGCTGGAAAAAATGGCGGCGGAACGCATAGCGCGCGCTGCGCAGCGTTTCGTTGCCGCACGAGATCCACGAGCCGCCCTTGATCAGGTTATGCCGCCCGTCGAAGGTCGGCGTGGTGAAATCGTCGTACAGCGGATGCACCTCGAAACCGTCGAACGGATAGATCGGCGTCTCGGTCCATTGCCAGACGTTGCCGACCACGTCGTAAAGCTCGCCGTGCTGGAACGTGTTCACCGGACACGACGATGCGTAATGATCGAGATGGAGGTTGGCTGCGGCACGCCGGTCGGATGGCACCTCGCCCACACCGGCGAAGTCGTACAAACGATACCACTCGTCCTCGCCGGGCAGGCGCACCGGCTGCCCGATGACGCGCGTCTTCCAGTTACAGAACGCCTTGGCCTCGTGATAGTTCACCTCGACCGGCCAGTCCCACGACATCGGCACTTCTTCGGTCATCAGGCGCAACCGCCAGGCATCACCCTGCTTGATCCAGAACGTGGGATGCGCCGCGTGCGCATAGTTTTTCCACGCCAGTCCTTCCTGTTCCCAGTGCGCCGCGTTCGCGTAGCCGCCGTCTTCGACGAAATCGAGGAACTCGCGGTTGCTGACCGGATAACGGCTGGCCTGAAACGCCGGGATACTGGCCTCATGCGAGCCGTACTCGTTGTCCCAACCGTAACTGGCCGCCGATCTTTCCTTGCCCAGACGAACCTCGCCTGCGGGTATCTGCACGAGTTGATTCTGCGGTGCTTCGCCAGATCGGCGGCAGGGTTGCCATGCCGGGTGCGGCCTGACATATTCCAGCGCGTGCTGGCGGATCAGCACGGAAGAGGTTTCCAGATGGATGCGTTCGTGCTCGATGCCCATCAGGATCACCCACCACGGATGGTTCCAGCCGATCGGCAACGCGAGCGGCGCAGTCTGAATAAGATGCTCGACGACCCCGCGCACCCTGTTGCGATAGTCCATGACCTCGGCGACGCGCGGCCAATCGTAGTTGGCATCGTTGAGATCGTCCCAGCTCATTTCGTCCACGCCCACCGCGAACATGGCTTCGAATCCCGGGTTGATACGTTCTGTTACCAGCCCTGCGAGTACCAGCTTGTTGATGAAGAACGTTGCGGTATGCCCGAAATAAAAGATCAGCGGATGGCGCAGCGTGATCGGCTTTCTGAAATAGGCTTCATCGCTGGCCAGCGTTTCGAACAGCTGCTCGTAGCGGTTGAAGGTGGAGAGGAAGCAGTCGCGAATCTCGTGGCGTTTGGCCTCGGCATCGCTGCCGGCCAGTACGGGAGTCCTCGCGAATAGAATGTTCTGCATATTGTTCCTCGTCGGGTATCTGCGCTGAATTTTAACAGCGAATAACGCCATGGATGAATGGCGTGAAATAATCCATCCCAAATACAGGGCTCACCTTATGCGCAACCATCCCCATCTCGTCGTCAGCATCTCCGGCCACGGCTTCGGCCATGTCGCACAGACCGCGCCGATCCTGAACCTGCTGCACGAGCGCATGCCGCAGTTGCGCCTGACGGTGCGCTCGGCCGTGCCGCTTGCCCATCTGCGTTCGCGCATCCACGCACCGTTCGAGCATCTGCAAAGCGAGGGGGATATCGGCATGGTGATGTCTTCGGCGCTGGATGTATGCGTGGCGGACAGCCGCGCCGCATACCGGCAATTTCACGCGGATTGGGATGCAAGAGTCGCGGACGAAGCCCGCCTGCTGCGCAAACTCGGCGCGGACATGGTGTTGTCCAATGTCGGCTATCTGCCGCTGGCTGGCGCGCAGCGGGCGGGTATTCCGAATGCGGCGCTGTGTTCGCTGAACTGGGCGGACATCTATCGGCATTACTGCAATTCCGTTCGCCCTGATGGAACGACTAGCCATTCGACTAGGCTGTCAAAAGACGCCAGCCAAGTCGCTGGTTATGAGCCCGTCGAAGAGCAACACGTTCATGCTTCGATAAGCTCAGCACGAACGGATGTTATTTCTGGGCGAACGGTCGATGAAATAATCGCAGCACAGATGCATGCCTGCTATATGAATGCCGATGCCTTCCTGCGCGCCACGCCGGGCATGGCGATGAGCGACCTACCCAATCTCATTCCGGTCGCGCCCATCGCAGCCGTCGGCAACAACCGGCGCGATGAGTTGCGCAGCCATTTGAAAATATCGAAGGAAGAAAAGCTGGTGCTGGTCAGCCTGGGCGGCGTCGCCAGCCGTTTGCCGATGGAACGCTGGCCGCATATCGACGGCGTGCGCTGGCTGGTGCAGGGCGGTTGGCAGGTCGCGCATCCCGATGCCATCGTGTTTGAATCGTTGCCGTTGAGTTTCAGCGACCTGCTCGCCAGCAGCGACGCGCTGCTGTGCAAACCGGGTTACGGCAGCTTTGTCGAAACCGCATGCAGCGGCGTGCCTGTGCTGTATGCCGACCGTCCCGACTGGCCGGAATCACCCGCGTTGGCCGATTGGTTGCAACAGCATGACGTATGCCGCGAAGTGTCGCGCGAGGCATTGGAGCGGGGAGACATCGCAGAAGAACTGGAAAGCATTTGGCGCACACCAAAACCGGAGCGGGTGACACCCGGCGGTGCGGCTCAGGCAGCGGATTGGTTAGCTGAAAAACTTGATTTGTAATTTGGTGCTCGGAACGTGCACCACCCAGTCCAAAGACCTCTGAAAAACGTCGCGAGCGATGATAGAGGTTTTTAGTGCACGTGCCCGCCTTCATCATGCACATGCCCATGCTCCAGTTCTTCGGCGGTCGCGGGACGAACGCTGGTGACGGTACAGATGAAGGTCAGCGTCTTGCCGGCCAGCGGATGGTTGCCGTCCACGGTCACTTCGTCGTCGGTCACTTCCACCACGGTATAGAGGATGAAGTCATCATCTTCGGAATTTTCCGGGCCGCCTTCGAATTGCATGCCGACCGCGACTTCTTTGGGAAACGAGCTGCGCGCTTCGACTTCGACCAGTTGGTGGTCGTATTCGCCGAATGCGTCATCGGGTTGCAGGGTGACATTGCAGTGGTCGCCCGTTCTCTTGCCGTGCAACGCTTCTTCGACCAGCGGGAAGATACCGTCGTAGCCGCCATGCAGGTAACTGACAGGGTCTTCGACTTTTTCGACCAACTCGCCTTCGGCATCGAACAATTCGTAGCGCAACGATACCACCGTGTCTTTTGCAATCTTCATTTCAGTTCCTTTATCAGATTAAAAACTTCCTGCGCATGTCCGTGGGCATGAACGCCATACATGACATGACGCAGCTTGCCATGCCTGTCTATCACAAAAGTGGAACGTTGAATGACGTGCTTCTTGTGCCCGTCCACTTCCTTTTCAACCATCACACCATAGCGTTTGCAGATGCGCGCATCAGGATCGGAGAGCAGCAACACCGACAGCCCGTATTTGTCGCGAAACGACGCATGGCTCAAACAATCATCGCGGCTGATGCCGATGACGATGGTGTCGAATTTGGCGAACTCCTCTTCAAGTTCGCTGAATTCGTTGGCTTCCAGGGTGCAGCCCGGCGTATCGTCCCTGGGATAAAAGTACAGCACGACATTCTTTTTGCCCTGTTGCGAGGTAAGCACAAAGGTTCCCATGTCGGCATCCGGCAACTCGAAGTGCGGCGCTTCCATTCCGGCAGTGAGTTGTACGGATTGCATATACATTCCTCCTGGGCGGCATTCTAAACACTTTTTAAACGCGCTATAAAAATTTTTGTACTGCGCCCCGATGGTGCATGTGACGGCTATAATCCGCCGCATGAAAACCATCCAAACCCTGCTCTGCCCCACCCTGCTTGGCGGACTCGGCGTCAACGAGTTCCTGCGCGATTACTGGCAGAAAAAGCCGCTGCTGATCCGCAAGGCGCTGCCCGCTTTCAAAGGCCTGCTCGACCAGCATCAGTTGATCGAACTGGCTTGCACAGAAGACGTACAGGCGCGTCTGGTGACGCAGCAGCGCGGCCGATTCGAATTACGGCAATCGCCGTTTGCAGCAAAGGACTTCAAGCACTTTGGCAAGTCCAAGTGGACGGTGCTGGTGCAAGGCGTGAATCATCATCTGCCGGAAGCCGCAGAGCTGATCAAGCATTTCGTTTTCATCCCGCATGCGCGGCTGGATGATCTGATGGTGAGTTACGCGCCCAAGGGCGGCGGGGTCGGGCCGCATTTCGATTCCTATGACGTGTTCCTGCTGCAAGGTCTGGGGCATCGCCGCTGGCAGATCTCCACACAGGCGGACAAAACGCTGATAGCCGGCGCACCGCTGCGCATCCTGAAAGACTTTCGCGCCGAACAGGAATGGGTGCTGGAGCCGGGCGACATGCTGTACCTGCCGCCGCACTGCGCGCACAACGGCATCGCCGAAGACGATTGCATGACTTATTCCATCGGCTTCCGCACCCCGTCGTACCAGGAGCTGGCCGAGCAATTCCTGGTGTATCTGCAGGACCGGATCGAGGTGGATGGCATGTATGCCGACCCGGACCTGAAGTCGCAGAAGCATCCTTCAGAGATCAGCGCGGCGATGCTGCGTCAGGTCGAACAGGCGGTCAAGCAGGTGCGCTGGGACAAGGAAGACATCGCCAATTTCCTCGGCTGTTATCTGAGCGAACCGAAGCCGCATATCTTCTTCGATGCGCCAGACCGCCCGTTGAGTCCGGCCAAATTCCGCCAGGCAATCCGGAAATACGGCGTGCGTCTCGACCTGAAGAGCCAGATGCTGTGCCATGCCGGTTGGATCTTCATGAACGGAGAGGCGTACCAGACAGAAAAACCGGACTACAAATCGTTGCGCAGCCTGGCGGATGAACGCGAACTGACGTCCTTGGCAGACTGCTCGACCGAACTGGCTGATCTGCTTTACCAATGGTATCTGGACGGCTATATTTCTCCCGTCTGAATCTCAGGAGAACACCATGGCAGACGACTCACTGCAGCACACCAAGCTGGACGGCATTGAGGACTACAGCGCCGCGCTCGACACGCTGTGCAAACAGGCGCAGCACCAGTTGTATCTGTTCGAGAAGAATTACGACGGGCTGGGATTCAACAGCGAGGAGCGCTATCAAGTACTGAGCAGCTTCCTGCTCGCCAACCCGGCCAATCGGTTGTTCATCCTGACCCACGACACGCGCTACCTGTCCACCTTGTGCCCGCGCATGGCGATGTTGCTGCGCCAGTTCGGCAACAGCATGTTCATCTACAAGACCCCGCCGCATCTGCAGCAGATCACCGAACCGTTCGGCGTCGCCGACGACGCGCATTATGTGCGCCGCTTCCATTTCGACGACCCGCGCGGCATCCTGGCGCTGCACGACCCGGAAAACGCACGCGCCCTGAAATCGCATTTCATGGAAATGTGGTCAGCGTCCCATCCCGCCGTATCTGCCACGACGCTAGGGTTATAAAATATTTTTGCGAATCCACTGGATTTTCCTGATGTAGCTGATAGAATGTCGCGTCTTTGATTTTGGGTGCATTCCTGCTGCTGATTTTGAGTGCACTTCAAAACCAAGCAAAAAATTTATTTAACTTAACTACTCCAAGGAAATTGAAATGAAAAGCTCCGCTCTCGTTGTTGCCCTGTTGGCTCTTGCTCTGACCGCTTGTGGCGAAAAGGCTGCCGAAGCTCCAG
>JAVHQS010000133.1:1683-19685 GCA_036171255.1 Gallionella sp. | reverse complement strand
CTGCTGCTCCTGCTGAAGGCGCGATGAAGAAGTAAGCATCGCTTCTTACACCGCACAAAAAAGCCGACGCGAGTCGGCTTTTTTATCGCCTGCCGGAAAATATCAAACAATCTCTCGCCAGTAGAATCCCGCTTGCTGCGTTGCCACGCCCACCCAGCTTGCCTCACACCCGGCCGCACCGCTTAACGCTTGCACGGCAAGTTCCGGGGTGTTGTTCTTGCGACTGAGATGCGCCGCGATCAGATGCTGCAACAGGCTGGTATCCAGCCTGGCAAGGAGGCTGGCCGCTTCCTGATTGTTCAGATGTCCGAATCGGCCGCCCACGCGCTGTTTCAGGCTGTACGGATAATCTCCGCTCGCCAGCATCTCGCTGTCGTGATTGCACTCCAGCACCAGGGCATGGCAACCGCTCAGCGTCGCTTCGATATGCATCGTGCTGCATCCGGCATCGGTCAGCACGCCCAACCGCCTCGCTCCGTCGCCGAACACGAATTGCACCGGCTCGCCGGCATCGTGCGGAACCGGATAGGGCTGGATCTCCATACCGCCGATGGCGAATGCCTGATGAGGATCGATTTCGTGGAGTTGGGCAATATCGGCAAAGGCTTTGGGCTGGCTGCGCAATGTGCCGTGTGTCAGCCAGACCGGCAGGTGGAATTTGCGCGCCAGACGCGCCACCCCGCCGATGTGGTCGCCGTGTTCATGGGTGACGACGATACCGCTCAACTGTTCGGGGGTAACATCCAGACGGGCCAGACGCGCGATGGTGTCCTGCAGGCCGAAGCCGCAATCCAGCAGCACCCGCGTTTCGCCAACTGCGACCAGCAGCGCGTTACCTTCGCTGCCGCTGCCCAGTGAAGCGAATCTCATGCACTTATTCCGATGCTATTTCGAAGATCAAACAAGCCTGCCCTGATGGAACTACCAGCCAATCGAATGATGGAACAACTAGCCATCCCACTAAGCAACCAAAAGACGGTTGCCAAGTGGTTGGTTATAGGCTGGCAAACAGCGCCTGCCAAGTCGCCGGTTATGGGCTTAGTCGAAGGAGCTGCAACACGCCCGCAAGGAGTAAGCAAGGAAGCCAACGCAGTTTCACCGATGAATGGGATTGGAATCTACTGGTTGATGTTCTTGTAGACCGCCTCGATCATCTGCTTGCTCGCATCGTCGCCCGAGCCGTTCTGGTCGGTGACAGACACTTCACACATCGCGCCGCCATCCTTGACGTTCACGCGATAACGCGCATTGCTGTTCCCGCTATCCTTCCAGAACTGCAGCTTGTCCATCCAGCCGCTTTCCGCCTTGACCGGACGCAGGAAGTAGACGCCCTTGGCGCGGTCTTTATCTTCCACCGCCATACCGGCATGTTCGATCGCCAGGCCGACTCTGCGCCAGCTCTTGTCGAACGCATCATTGATCACGATGATCTTGCTGCCATCGAACACTTCCACCAGGTTGGCAGCACCTGCCGGGCCGGACGCATTACCCGGCACTGCGCCATTCGCGGCAACGGCAGCGGCAGCTTGCACCGGGCTGTTGCCGAAACGCACCATCAGGCGCTGCAGTATCTCCGCTTCCATCTCGGGATCCTCCGCGCGCGGTTGCCACTTGGAGGTGTTCTTATCCGCAGACAGCACCTCTTCCATGCCGCGATGGGTGATGTATATCCCGGTGCTCAGGCCATCCTTGCTGCGCTCCAGACGGGTGCGATACTGGTCGCGCTCGCCGGAGGAATAGACATCGTCGAACACCTTGCCGATGATACTGCGCAACCCCCCTTCCGGAATCTTGGCGCGGTTTTCCGCCCAGTCGGTTTCCATGGTTCCGGCGGCTTGGTCTTCGGTTTTGATGGTCATGCCGATCTCCTGCCAGAACGCCTTGACCACCGGCCAGACATTTTCGGCCCTGTCGCTGACGACCAGCCAGCGCTGCGTGCCATTGCGTTCCAGACTCACGCCCTTCACTTCCGGCAACACCGCGCTCGCCACCGTGCCGTTGCTTTGTGCGGCAGACTTTGCGCCACCCTGGCTGTAATCGGAATACGTGGCGACCGACTCACCTTCGCCTGCCGGCACCTTGTAGCGGTCTTCGCTGGCCGGCGTGGTCAGATCGGGCGGCACTTCCAGCGACGGCACATTGTCCGCCCCGGTGCGGTAATCGATGCGCTTGTTGCCCATGCCCATCGAGCTGCAGCCCGCCAACGAGATCAGCACGACGCTGGCGATTCCGATATGCAAAACTTTCATTTGTTTCTCTCCCGCAATACCGCGTGATTAGTTGAGTACGCCAGCCTGACGCATGGCCTGTGCGACGATTTCATGCGCGCCCTGCGACAGCGGCGTCAGCGGCAAGCGCAAGGTGTTCTTCATCCTGCCCATGCGCGCCACCGCCCATTTCACCGGGATCGGGTTGGCTTCGACGAACAGGTTGCGATGCAAGCCGAGCAAACGGAAATTGATCGCGCGCGCCTGATCGACTTCGCCGTTCAGCGCAGCGACGCACATCTCGTGCATCAGCCCGGGAGCGACATTGGCCGTCACCGAGATCGTGCCGTGCGCGCCGAGCAACATCAGCGCCAGCGTGCTGGCGTCGTCGCCGCTGTAGATGGCGAAATCCCCATTAGCGCGACCCAACAATTTCGCGCGCTGCAACAGGTCGCTGCCGCGCTCGATGTTGCCGGTCGCGTCCTTGATGCCGACGATGTTGGGGATCTGCGCCAGGCGCAACACGGTATCGTTGCTCATATCCGCCACCGTGCGTCCCGGCACGTTGTACAGGATGTGCGGCATGTCCACTGCCTCGGCGATGGCCTTGAAGTGCAGATACAAGCCCTCCTGGGTCGGCTTGTTGTAATAGGGAACCACCGTCAGCGAAGCATCCGCGCCGGCTTTTTTCGAGAACGATGCCAGCTCAATCGCCTCTTTGGTCGAGTTCGCCCCGGTCCCGGCGATGATGGGGATACGCTTGTCCGCATGCTTCACCGCCTCGGCGATCAACAGCTCGTGTTCTTCCATATCCACGGTCGGCGACTCGCCGGTCGTCCCGACCACCACGATCGCATCCGTACCCTGCTCGATGTGGAAATCGATCAATGCACGGAATGCCGCCAGATCGAGGCTGCCGTCCTCATGCATCGGGGTGACGATTGCAACAATACTGCCCTTGATCATTTTCTTTGCCGGCAAAAATAAAGGTCGCATTCTAACCCAATCACCCTATCCGCACCAAAGCCTTAAGCGACAAAACCGGCAAGCCTGTGGAATAATGCCTGCACTGTTGAATTTAGCCATCGTCATGCCTGCCATCACCCTTGCCACCTTGCATCCCGGCGACCTCGCCACCATCGTCGCGATCCACGCCGAGGAAGCGTTGCATCAACGTCTGCTCGCGCTCGGCTTTCGCAGCGGCAAGCAGGTCGAATTGATCCGCAAGGCCAGTTTCTCCGGCCCGCTACAGGTGCGCATCGGCACTACGGACATCCTGTTGCGGCGCAGCGAGGCCGCCAAGATCACGGTGAAAAAATCATGAGTCCAGATAATTCATCAGGACATTTTATGCGGCTCGCGCATCTCACCCCCATCTTAGCCTTTCCCCTGTCAGGGGGAAGGAACTGGTGCGATGCCGGGATTTCTGTCCCCGCTCCCTTGAGGGGGAGGGTTAGGGTGGGGGTGAAAGCGCTAATGGATAATTTGCGATGAAACGTATTGCTTTACTGGGCATGCCCAACACCGGCAAATCCACGCTGTTCAACCGCATGACCGGCGGCGCGGCGCGCGTCGGCAACTGGCCTGGCATTACCGTCGAACTGCTCAGCGGCAAGATCCTGCTCGGCGCGGACATGGTCGAGATCATCGACCTGCCCGGCATCTACGACCTGCACGGCTTTTCCGACGACGAACAGGTGGTGCGCCACTTCCTGCACGACAACGTGCCCGACCTGGCGCTGGTCATCCTCAATGCCACGCAGATCGAACGCCAGATGAGCCTGTTGCTGCAACTCAAGCAACTCGACCTGAATGTGGTGGTGCTGCTCAACATGGCCGACGAGGCCAGAAAATACGGCATCAGCATCGACACCGGGAAGATGTCGGAACTGCTGGGCATGCCGGTGTTCCTGCTCAGCGCCAAATACGGCACCGGCTATCAGGAGGCGCTCCATGCCATCACCAGGGCACTGCGCTATCCCACGCCCGGCATGGCGGAACAGTTGCGCAGCCAGCTGGAACAGGACGAACACATCGAGGCGGAAATGGCGCGCCTGATGAAACATGCCATACAAGTCCCGGCGCGCCTGCCGGACAATCTCACCGAAAAACTCGACCGCGTGATGCTGCACCCGTGGCTGGGTCTGCCGATCTTTTTCGCCATCATGTACCTGCTGTTCCAGGGCATTTTCCTGCTCGGACAGCCATTGCAGTTATGGGTCGGCGACGCGCTCGGCTGGCTGCGCGCGGCCGCCATCGAGCCGCTGCTCTCCGGACTGCCTGCCATGCTGAACGGCCTGCTGCTGGACGGCATCTACAACGGCGTCGCCACCGTTGCCGCGTTCGTGCCCGTCATCGTGCTGTTCTTCCTGTTCATGGCGCTGGTCGAGGACAGCGGCTACCTGTCGCGCGCCGCATTTTTGATGGATGCGCTGATGGCGCGTCTCGGGCTGGACGGGCGCGGCTTCGTGATGCTGCTGATGGGCTTCGGCTGCAACGTGCCGGCATTGATGGGCACGCGCGTGATGCGCTCGCGCGCGATGCGACTGCTGACCATGCTGGTGATCCCGTTCTCGCTGTGCTCGGCGCGCCTGCAGGTATTCGTGTTCATCACCGCCGCGCTGTTCTCGCCGCAAGCCGCACCGCTGGTACTGTTCAGCCTGTACCTGTTCAGCTTTGCCGCCGCGATCCTCACCGCGCTGCTGTTCAAGGGCAGATTCAGGAACAACGAACCTTTCGTGCTGGAACTGCCGCCCTACCGCTTCCCCACCGCGCGCCAGATGGTGCTGCGCGGCTGGCAGGAGGTGCACCACTTCCTGCGCCGCGCCACCCAGTTCATCATCGCCGGCGTGGTGCTGGTCTGGCTGCTCACCCACCTGCCCCCGTCCGCCGCCCCCGCCAGCGCGGACACCCTGTCCGGCATGATCGGCGGCTTCCTGCGTCCGCTCTTCGCCCCGCTCGGCATCACGCCGGAACTCACCATCGCGCTGATTTTCGGCTTCGTCGCCAAGGAGATCGTCATCGGCTCGCTCGCGGTGATCTACGGCATGAGCGGCGAAGCGCTCGGCGGCGCACTGGCACAGCAACTGGACTGGGTGCAAGCCTACAGCTTCATGCTGTTCACGCTGATCTACACCCCGTGCCTGTCCGCCATCGCCACCCTGCGCAGCGAGTCCAAGCACATCGGCTTCACGCTGTTCTCCATCGGCTGGTCGCTGGCGCTGGCCTGGCTGGCGAGCTTCGTGTTCTATCAGAGCGCGAGGATGTTGGGGTACTGATTCAGCCTGACCATGCTGATTATTTCCCAACCTGTGTCGTCAGCTGTTTTGCCAAATACCAACCAACCAACGAATTGAAGCCATGAAAAATATTCCATTCGCAATTCTATTGCTGCTCAGCGTAACAGCTTGCACAGCCACCAAAGTAACGCCGCCAATAGAGCCGCCTATGGTGGCTCCTGTAGTGGTACGGCCAACCGCGAAGATCGCGCTCGCATTGGGCGGCGGCGCTGCGCGCGGCTTCGCACACATTGGCGTGATTAAGGCGCTGGAGGCACAAGGCATCTCTCCCGACATTGTCGTGGGCACCAGCGCCGGTTCGGTCGTAGGTGCATTCTATGCGGCCGGACTCAACGGCTTTCAAATACAGGAACTCTCCATGAACATGGGTGAAGACCAGGTACTCGACGGCTCGGGCATGTACCGATGCATTGCCGAGACGATAGTCTCGAATAAGCGGGGTTGCATCAAGGGACAAGCGCTGCAGGATTTCATCAACAAAAACGTCAATGGCCGCCCGATGGAAAAGCTCAATAAAATTTTTGCCGCAGTCGCCACCAACCTGAGCACGGGTGAGATGGTGGTATTCCGTTCGGGCAATACCGGCATGGCAGTTCGAGCTTCATCTTCCGTGCCGGTATTTTTCGAGCCCGTTACCATCAACGGCCAGGATTACGTGGATGGCGGGCTGGTCGCGCCCGTCCCGTCAAGCGTAGCTCGCTCAGTGGGTGCGGATTTTGTCATCGCCGTCGACATCTCAGACCGCCCCCAGGACAGAAGCACAGCGGGGATCACCGACATCATGTGGCAGACCTTTGCCATCTACGGGCAGACCATCAATCGCCATGAGCAATCCAGCGCGGATATCACTATTCGGCCCGTCACATCCGGCCTCCCCTCGACCGATGCGAGTGGCCGCAACAAAGCCGTGCTCGAGGGAGAAAAGGCAGTTGCGGCGATCTTGCCGGAGCTGAAAACGAAATTGGCGAAACTGAATGAGCAGAGGCACGTGCCAGGGATGCCCTGAATTTTCAGTGAGGAAAGTTAATTCGAGCCCGTGCCAATTAATTCAATAAAATACTTCGACACCTGTCACTCGTTCATCTGGTTATCGCTAGAAACCAAGAAACCAAAGGTACCGGAGTCGAAATGTTCTTGACGCTGGCTGAGATATTTGACAGTAATCCTAGATACCGGAGTCGAATTGTTTTCGCAGGAACCAGAACAAGACGCAAACTCGGACGCTATACACCAAGCATTCTGCGCGTCAGCAGAGTCTGCATGTCGCGCCGACCGTCTGCGATGATGTAGACAAACACTTGTTTGCCGCTGACCCGGTAGATGTGGCTAAAAGGGGCCAGGCTCGAATTAAATTCCAAAAATAGTGATTCAGGTTCAGTGACCCCATAGACAACGCCCTTCCCCTCCGCCCCATTTTCCCCTACTATGCAATTTGAAGTTTCTACTTTCAAATTGTAAATATGCTGAATCGATCTGCATTTCCTACCGCATTGCGCCTGGCGCAGGGTTTTCCCGTGCTGGCGATCACAGGCCCGCGCCAGTCTGGCAAGACGACGCTGGCGCGCACGCTGTTTGCCGACAAGCTTTACGTTTCGCTGGAGGACCCGGAGGAGCGTTCGTTTGCCGATGCCGATCCGCGCGGTTTTCTGGCGCGTTTCCCACAAGGGGCAATTCTGGACGAGGTGCAGCGTTGCCCGGATTTGTTTTCTTATCTGCAAGGTGTGGTGGATAAGCGCCGACGGATGGGCGAATTCATTATCACGGGGTCGCAGCAGTTTGGCTTGATGTCCAACATCAGCCAGTCGCTGGCGGGACGAGTCGGGTTGTTGCAGTTGCTGCCATTTTCGCTGGCCGAGTTGAGGGATGGCGGCTTGCTGCCCGCATCGCTGGATGAAACGATGCTGCAAGGGTGCTATCCGCCGCTGTACGACCGCCCCGTCGCGCCCGGCGACTGGTTCCCCAATTACGTGACCACTTATCTGGAAAGGGATGTGCGGCAGTTGCTGGCGGTACGAGATTTGTCGCTGTTCCAACGTTTCCTCAAGATGTGCGCCGCGCGCTCGGGGCAGTTGCTCAATCTTTCTGCGCTGGCTGCGGATTGCGGCATCTCGCATGTGACGGCGCGGGAATGGCTGACGGTGCTGGAGGCGAGTTATGTCGTTTATCTGTTGCGCCCTCACCATCAAAATTTCGGCAAGCGGCTGGTGAAGATGCCCAAGCTGTATTTCCTCGATACCGGTTTGATGGCGTATTTGTTGGGCATACGCGATGCAAACACGCTGGCCACGCATGCCTCGCGCGGTGCGCTGTTCGAGACGTTGGTGGTGTCGGAATGGGTGAAGCACCAGTTCAATGACGGTCAGGTTGCCGAGCTGTATTTTTGGCGGGACAACGTGGGGCACGAGGTTGATCTGCTGATCCCGCAGGGCAATCAGTTCATGCCGGTGGAAATCAAATCCGGTGCGACTTTCAGCAAAGACTGGACGACAGCGTTGCGCAAGTTATCTGCCTTGTTCGGCGCTGCCGCGCTGCGGCCGGGCATCGTCTTTGGTGGCGAAGGCCAGTATGAGCGCGAAGGCTGCCAGGTGGTTGGTTGGCGGGCATTGGCAAATTCCTTGGAATCCGCAGCGCAATAGCGCACCGAGTTAAAGCACAAACACCTTCTTCCATGTCCACTCTCATCCCCTCCCTAGGTGCCGCCCGCTTTGATGCACGCGGCGAGTTGCGCCTCGCCGAGCGGCTAAAGGATTGCCTCGAAGACAATGCCTGGGTGTGGCACAACATTCCGGTCGGGCCTTTCGGCAGGCATCCTGATTTCGTGGCCTTGCATCCGCAGCAGGGCATTGTGGTGCTGGAGGTGAAGGACTGGCGGCTGGATACGATAGGCAGTGCGAACAGCAAGCAGGTGGAGCTGATCACTGATCGCGGCAATGTTTTGACTGACAATCCATTCGTGCAGGTGCGCAACTACATGTTCAACGTGGTGAATGCGTTGCAGCGCGATCCCTTGTTGGTCAACGAAGGTGGGAGCTTCAAGGGCAAGCCGGTGTTTTCTTTTGGGCATGGTGTGGCGTTCAGCAACATCACGCGCAAGCAGTTTGAACAGACCGATTTGCGCGAGGTATTCCCGCCGGAGCGTTGCATCTTCCGCGATGAGATGGCGGAGAAAGTCAATCCTGAAGCGTTTCGCGAGCGGGTCTGGCGCATGGTGTCGCCGCGCATTGGGCATGCATTGTCGCTGCCGCAGATCGACCGGGTGCGTGCGCTGCTGTTCCCGGAGATTCGCGTTACGCAGATTGCGCTGCCGTTTGACGAACCATCTGCCAATGCCTCGCCCGCCGATGACCGAATACTGGAAGTGATGGACATGCAGCAAGAACAAGTAGCTCGCAGCATGGGCGAGGGACACCGCATCGTGCGCGGCGTAGCGGGTTCCGGCAAGACGCTGATTCTGGCGTTCCGCGCCGAGCAGATCGCGCGCGCGGCGAGCCGCCCGGTGCTGCTGTTGAGTTTCGCGAACGGCATCTCGGGGCGGCTGGAGAATGCGATGCAGGATAGAGGGGTGGAGGACAAGGTGGTCACTTCGACCTTTCATTCCTGGTGCTGGAAAATGCTGCGTACTTATGGCTTGCCGATAGCAAGCGAGAAAGATATTCCCGACTTTTCGGAGCGGCAGGCGGCCAATGTGCAGGCCGTGCTGGATGCCGCCGAGCGCGGGTTGATTCCGGGCGGGCAGTACGACGCGGTGCTGATCGACGAGGCGCACGACTTCGAGCCGCAATGGCTGGCGCTGGCGGCGAAGATGGTGAACCCGGACACGAAGGCGCTGATGATCGTTTACGACGATGCGCAGGCAATCTACAAAGGGCGCAAACGCCCGGTGTGGAAGCAGCTCGGCATCGAGGCCGCCGGACGCACCACGGTGCTCAAGGTGAATTACCGCAACACCGCGCAGATATTGCGCTTCGCCCGCAAATTCGCCGCCGATGTGATCGGCGCACCGGGCGTTTGCGCGGGCGACGAGAGCGCGATCCTGATGCCGGAAGACGGCGGGCGCGAAGGTGTGGAGCCGGTGGTGCGCCAGTGCGTGAGCTATGACGGCGAAGCGCATGCGATTGCGGAATGGTTACTCGGACGCAAGGCCGCCGGTTACCAGTGGGGACAGATGGCGGTGCTGTATCCCCGGCATTTCATCGGCGAACGCTTCGAGAAGGTGCTGGCGAAACACGATGTGCCAGTGGATGTAGCCAAGGATCATCACAACCGCGTGGAGACAGAACGCGACGCGGTGCGCTTCCTTTCCATGCACACCGCCAAAGGTCTGGAGTTCCCCTGCGTGGCCATCGGCGGCTTGGGCGAGCTGAAGAAACCCGAAGACATCGAAGACGACATCCGACTGACCTACGTCGCCATCACGCGGGCCACGCATGAGGCGTTCATCACTTACTCGAATATGTCGGAGCTGGTGGGGCGGCTGGTCGTATAGATATTATTGATCGGGCACTTGTAAAGTATCACATTCGTCATTCCGGGCTTGACCCGGAATCCAGCAAAACGCCTTGCGCACTACTGGACACCGGCCTCCGCCGGAGTGACGATTTATTCGGCGATTCTTTGGGTTAAAATCCGCAGCGCTTTCCTGCACTAATTTTCAGGCTCAATTGATTCCCGCACCCACCTTGCCGATGCGCATCTCACAACTCCGCCTAGCCTGCACGACCCCGGTTGCAAGCCTTGCCACACAGACCGTCTGCTGAGCGGCTGGAGCCAGGTGTGTTCATATGACGTCAAGGGCAACCCGGCTGAGACTTTCTTTCCCGCTGCTGTACGCCGCCAGAATCCTAGATACCGGAGTCGAATTGTTTTCGCGGGAACTAAAAAGACGCAAACTCGGACGCTATACGCCAAGCATTCTGCGCGTCAGCAGAGTCTGCATGTCGCGCCGACCGTCTGCGATGATGTAGACAAACACTTGTTTGCCGCTGACCCGGTAGATGAGCCGGTAAGGTTTGAAATGCGCCTGACGATATTCGCGGATGCCAAGGGCGAGCAGTTCTTTGGGATAGGAGCTGCGCTCTAGAAAGGCCGCCAATGACTCGGCCACCTCCATCAGTTTGTCCAGCACGTAATTGGCGTTGGCCTGTGTGTCGTTTTCGGCGATGTAGTCGTAGATCGCTTCAAGGTCGCGCTCGGCACTATGAGTGAGCAATACTTTGTGGCTCATTTTTTCGCGATCTTTTTGGCGCGAAGGCGGCGGGCGACATTTTCGATGGGCGCAGTCTTGCCTTCTGCGATCTCCTGATTACCCAGCGCCAGTATCTTCAAGAGCGCCAAAGTTTCCTGCGTGTTCTCATAGGTGGCGATGTCCTGCATGACCGCTCTGGCTTCCCCGTTTTGGGTAATCAAAAAGGGTTCGCGGTTTTCCGCCAGGTTCTGAAGCACCTCGGCGGCATTGGCCTTGAGATAGCTGATAGGCTTGATATTTGATGAGCGCATGATTGATCTCTTGAAATAACGAAGACCGAATATAGTCTTTTAATGGTCTTGTTGCAAGTTTGCCATATAAGCCAAGCGCGCTTACATATGCCCACACAAGATACTGACATCGCCGATTTTTTGGAGTAGCATAACTTTTCCTTAATCACTATAAGGAGTTGAATCATGCCCAAGTCACATAATGCCCATAGAGACACCAAGAAGAAACCGATGATGACGCAGAAGGAAAAGAGGATGGCGAAACAAGTGAAGAAGCATAGCCACGATGTTCAGCCACTTATCACTCCCACTACTCATTGATCCCCAGGAATAATTAGAGAAAGCCCGGCATGCCGGGCTTTCTTTTTGCAACCACCTCATCGTAAAACCGTAGCGAGCAGCACACTAGGTTTTACCCTTTGTCGAACTTCATCACCCCGCCCTTGCAATCCACCTTGATGGTGTCCTTCGCGGCGAAGCGTCCTTCGAGGATCAGCTTGGCCAGCGGGTTCTCCAGTTGTGCCTGGATGGCGCGCTTCAAGGGTCTTGCGCCATATACCGGATCGAACCCCGCGTTGGCGATCTCGGATAGAGCGGCTTCCGTGATCTCCAGCTTCATCTCCATCGCAGCCAGACGTTTCTCCAGATACTGCAACTGGATGCGCGCGATGGATTTGATGTTCTTCTCGTCCAGCGCGTGGAACACCACCACCTCGTCGATGCGGTTGATGAACTCGGGGCGGAAGTAACTTTTCACCTCACCCATCACCGCCAGCTTGATAACCTGATAATCGTCGCCGGACATCTGCTGGATCATCTGGCTGCCGAGGTTGGAGGTCATCACGATCACGGTGTTCTTGAAGTCCACGGTACGACCCTGGCCGTCGGTCATGCGGCCGTCGTCCAGCGCTTGCAGCAGCACGTTGAACACGTCCGGGTGCGCCTTCTCCACTTCGTCCAGCAGAATCACGGAATAAGGTTTGCGTCGTACCGCCTCGGTCAACCCGCCGCCTTCCTCGTAACCGACATAGCCCGGCGGTGCGCCGATCAGGCGCGCCACGGAATGTTTCTCCATGTACTCGCTCATGTCGATGCGGATCAGATGATCTTCCGAGTCGAACATGAACCCGGCCAGCGCCTTGCACAGCTCGGTCTTGCCCACGCCGGTGGGCCCCAAAAACAGGAACGAACCGTAAGGGCGGTTGGGATCGGACAGGCCGGAACGCGAGCGGCGGATCGCATCGCTGACCAGACGCACGGCTTCGTCCTGACCCACCACGCGCTCGTGTAATTTGTCTTCCATCTTGAGCAGTTTGTCGCGCTCGCCCGTCATCATTTTGGACACGGGAATGCCGGTGGCGCGGCTCACCACTTCGGCGATTTCTTCCGCGCCGACTTGGGTGCGCAGCAGTTTGTTTTTGGATGCGCCGCCTTCGGCTTCGCGCTGTGCGGCTTCTTTCAGCTTGGCTTCCAGTTGCGGCAATTTGCCGTATTGCAGCTCGGCCACTTTCTCCAGCTTGCCTTCGCGTTGCAGACGCACCATCTCGGCGCGCATGTTTTCGATCTCTTCTTTCACGGTGGCCGCGCCTTGTGCCGCGCCCTTCTCCGCTTTCCAGATTTCTTCCAGATCGGCGTATTCGCGTTCCAGTTTTTTGATCTCGACTTCGATCAACTCGAAACGTTTTTTCGAGGCTTCATCTTTTTCTTTCTTCACCGCTTCGCGTTCGATCTTCAACTGGATCATGCGGCGTTCGAGTTTATCCATCACTTCCGGCTTGGAATCGATTTCCATTTTCATGCGTGATGCAGCCTCGTCGATCAGGTCGATGGCTTTGTCCGGCAGGAAGCGGTCGGTGACGTAGCGATGCGACAGCTCCGCCGCCGCAACGATGGCGGGATCGGTGATCTCCACGCCGTGGTGCACTTCATATTTTTCTTTCAAACCGCGCAGGATGGCGATGGTGGATTCCACGCTCGGTTCATCCACCAGCACCTTCTGGAAGCGGCGTTCCAGCGCGGCATCTTTCTCGATGTATTTGCGGTATTCGTCCAGCGTGGTCGCGCCGATGCAATGCAATTCGCCGCGCGCCAGAGCGGGCTTGAGCATATTGCCCGCGTCCATCGCGCCTTCGGCTTTACCCGCGCCGACCATGGTGTGTAACTCGTCGATGAACACGATGTTGCGGCCTTCGTCCTGCGCCAATTCCTTGAGCACGTTTTTCAAACGCTCCTCAAATTCACCGCGATATTTCGCGCCCGCCAACAGCGCAGCCATGTCCAGCGACAACACCTTCTTGCCCTTGAGCGATTCCGGCACTTCGCCGTTGATGATGCGCTGCGCCAAGCCTTCCACGATGGCTGTTTTGCCCACGCCGGGCTCGCCGATTAACACCGGATTATTCTTGGTGCGGCGTTGCAACACTTGGATCGCGCGACGGATTTCATCGTCGCGGCCAATCACCGGATCGAGCTTGCCCTGCCGCGCGCGCTCGGTTAAATCCATGCAATATTTTTTCAGCGATTCGCGCTGGCCTTCGGCTTCCTGCGACCCCACCGACTCGCCGCCGCGCACCGCGTTGATGGCCGTCTCCAGCGGCGCGCGCGTCACGCCGTGCTGTTTCAGCAAACGTCCGGTTTCGCCTTTGTCGCCGGTCAGCGCCAGCAAAAACATTTCCGACGCGATGAATTGGTCGCCGCGTTTCTGCGCTTCCTTATCGGTCAGGTTAAACAGGTTGGACAGATCGCGCCCGACCTGCACTTCGCCGCCGTGGCCTTCCACCCTGGGCAGACGCGACACGGCATCAGTCAGCGCGGTCTTCAACGCGTTGACGTTGCCGCCGGCGCGCGCCAGCAGCGACCCCGCGCCGCTGTCGGCATCGTTGAGCAAGGCCAGCAGCAGGTGCTGCGGCTCGATGAACTGGCTGTCGCTGCCGACCGCCAGACTCTGCGCGTCGGACAGGGCTTGCTGCAACTTGGTGGTGAACTTGTCAAAACGCATGGCGCACTCCTGATTGAATTCGATTGGCTGCCAGATGGGGGATGCTTCAACAATTTCAACCCCCGCACTCCGTCATTTATACTGTACGCCTCTCAATGGGAGCGCACCATGCCACATCTGAATCTCGCGAAACATATCCATGCCAACGTGTCCGCCGCGCTGAACGAGGACATCCGCGATGGCGATCTGACCGCACGACTGATCCCTTCCACGCAAACCGCCGCTGCCGGTATCATCTCCCGCCAGGCAGCCGTGCTGTGCGGCACGCTGTGGTTCGAGGAATGCTTCCTCACCCTTGACCCGAACTGCGAGATCCGCTGGAAGCTGCAGGAAGGCGATCCCGTTGCTCCCGATCAGCAATTATGCGAAGTCCGGGGCAACACCAGAGCCTTGCTGACCGCCGAACGCAGCGCGCTGAACTTTCTGCAAACCCTGTCCGGCACCGCCACACTGGTGCGGCGCTATGTAGAAGCCGTGGCGGGTACCAACGCGAAGATCATGGACACGCGCAAGACGTTGCCCGGCCTGCGCATGGCGCAGAAACATGCTGTCCGGATCGGCGGCGGGCATAACCAGCGCATCGGTCTGTTCGACGGGGTGCTGATCAAGGAGAACCACATCGCCGCTGCCGGCGGCATCGGTGCGGTGCTGGAACAGGCGTACCGCATCACTCCATCGGGGATACCGATCCAGATCGAAGTGGAGACGTTGGTGCAGCTGGATGAGGCGCTCACCGCAGGAGCGAAACTGATCCTGCTCGACAACTTTTCACTCACCGACATGCGCGCCGCCGTGGTACGCACTTCCGGGAATGCCGAACTGGAAGCCTCCGGCGGCATCACGCTGGAGAACGTGCGCATCGTCGCCGAAACCGGCGTGGATCGCATCTCCATCGGCGGCCTGACCAAGGACGTGCAGGCGGTGGATCTGTCGATGAGATTTAATTAAGTCTGCCGTAGGAGCGGGCCCTGCCCGCGAATGACATAGTCGCGGGCAGGGCCCGCTCCTACGAAGGCACGACATCAAGGAGTATCCGGAATCATGTGCCAACTGCTCGGGATGAACTGCAACGTCCCCACCGACATCTGCTTTTCCTTCACCGGCTTCCAGCAGCGCGGCGGCGGAACCGACGTGCATGCCGATGGCTGGGGCATCGCGTTCTTCGAGGGCAAGGGAGTACGGCTGTTCCTCGACCCGCTGCCTTCCGCCAAATCACCCATCGCCGAACTGGTGCGCAACTATCCGATCCGCTCGCTGAATGTGGTCGCGCATATCCGCAAGGCGACGCAAGGGGTGGTGACGCTGGAGAACACCCATCCCTTCATGCGCGAACTGTGGGGGCGCTATTGGGTGTTCGCGCACAACGGCAATCTGCCGCAGTTCCAGCCGCAACTGGACGGCAGTTTCCTGCCGGTGGGCGATACCGACAGCGAGCGCATCTTCTGCTGGCTGCTGCAAAGCCTGCACCAGCGCTTCGGCAATGTGCCGCCCGGCCGCGACGCGCTGTTCGCCGCACTGCACGAGCTGACCGATCCGCTGGCCGGCATGGGCATCTTCAATTACCTGCTGTCCAACGGCGCTTGCCTGTTCGCGCATTGCTCCACCGAACTGAGCTACATCGCCCGGCGCGCGCCGTTCAATATGGCGCACCTGAAGGACGAAGATGTGCTGATAGATTTCAGCCGGGTGACCACGCCGAGCGACCGCGTGGCGATCATCGCCACCCTGCCGCTCACCGACAATGAACCGTGGGTCACCATGCCGCCCGGCAGCCTGTGGATGTTCCACGACGGCGAAGCGGTGGCTCACCTGGCAACCACACCGAGTCCGGTAAAATCGTTGTCGGGGATTTGAACTCATTTGCAGGAGCGGGCCATGCCCGCGAATCTCTTAATCGCGGGCATGGCCCGCTCCTACAGGTTCAGGTTGAATTTTTTCGATGCGCCCCCATTCAATGCGCATTCGCGCATAAAAGGAAAACCATGACCGGCTCCCTGCACATCGTCTGCCCGCATTGCAATGCTGTGAACCGTGTTCCTGGTTCCAAACTAAATGAGCACCCCGCCTGCGGCAAATGCAAACAACCCATGTTCACCGCCCACCCAGCAACGCTCGACAGCGGCAACTTCAACCAGCACATCGGCCGCAACGACATTCCGGTGCTGGTGGATTTCTGGGCGCCGTGGTGCGGGCCGTGCCGGATGATGGCGCCCGCCTTCGAACAGGCCGCACAGCAGCTGGAGCCGGAGATGCGGCTGGCCAAACTGAACACCGAAGCAGCACAGGAACTGGCGGCGCGCCACAACATCCGCAGCATCCCCACCCTCGCATTGTTCAAGGGCGGCCGGGAAGCGGCACGGCAGGCCGGCGCGATGGATGCCGGCGGCATCGTGCGCTGGGCAAGAAGCAAGGTTTAGTCCTCAAAAAAATGCCGTGGCAATCAAGCCACGGCATTTGACTACCATTTGAGATGAGAACGGCTTGTCAAAGCTTACAACCACCCTCTGGTATAGGGCTGCCGCCCTGACTCTTTATTCCGCTACCCGATGGATCCAACTGTTTATCTCCGCCCATGAAGGCCGGAGTAGTTAGCAACCTTGATAACAGCTCCTTATTGGTGAATCCGGTTTCGCCTCGTCCCAGATCCAGCGACTTATCAGCCAGCACCAGGATCACATGTCCGTCATGCACCGTCACGTAAAGCCCCGGCTCACCGGCGTTCGCATCGGTGCCGAACAGTTTTTCCATATCCAGCGGCACGCTATCCGGACGTGGTGTGTTGTTATCCGTTATAGCGGGAGGAATAGCGATGATCGGCACCGGCTTTCCGGTATCGCGTGCGATGATGGCGGCCTGTTGTATCGCCACAATAAATGAACCGCCCGGTGTGACCATCACCACCTCGCCCGCCCAGACATAGACACCCCCGCCATCCAGCGGATTACCCTGTGTCGCGCCGGGATTTTCTGCCCCGCTCGCGCAAGGCCCATTACACCAGGCGTCGAAACCGGTACCGCGGATGCCGATGGTGGCCGTCGCCACATGGAACTGGTAGTTGTCGTGACTCACCCGGCCGATCAGCCCGGTAACCACGCGCACGCCTCCCTTGAGCAGTCTCAGCACGGCATTCTCTTGCGAATCAGCCTGCTTGTATTTGAACTTCTCCACCCGGAACACGGTACTTTCCTGCAAACTCACGCGCCCCTCATCACGGAAGGCGACCACAGCATAGGATTTCGGGCCGGTGGTCAACGCATCTCCCTCGTACACCGGTCCGCCCAGCACCAGCTTGCGCAGCTTGCCGCTCTCATCCTTGGCGGACAGATCGCCTTGCACCAACATCACCCTGCCGACCACCTGCGATTGGGTCTCCTTTGGCTTGGCCATCTGTTTTGCATCCGCCACTTCATCATCCCGGCAATTCTTGGTGGCGCACAAACGCGAAGTAAAATCGGTACCACGGATACCAATGGTCGCGGATGCCGCACGCACCCTGTAGGCATCGGGATTGCCGCGTTTGCCGATCAAACCGGTCACGGTTCGAAAGCCGCCCTTAAGCAAGCGGAACACCGCATTGTCCGACTTGGGCTCCTCCTTGCGGAACTGGAAGGACTCGATGCGCAAATTGGAATTCGGCCGCAGCGTCATCTGCGCTCCATCGTTCATCTGTATCTGCGCATAACTGTCTTTTGCGGTGATGAGCATATCGCCCGCCAATACTTCCGACTTTGGCCCGAGCACTTTTACCGTGCCGTCCGCGCGTTGTGCCACCAGTGTGCCGCTCATGTAGCCGACCTTGCCGGCCACGTCACTGGCAGCTTGCGCTGCGGCTGCGGTGGCAAGCAGGAATATCGCAATCAGAAGATCAACTGTTTTCATCACACACCTCGCTTCATCCCAAATAATCCATTCGCTTCGTCATCTCCGCCTGCGCGGGAATGACTCACTGTCAGGGTTAAAAACTTGCCGACAATCCCAAATGGGCACGCCAATCGCCTACGCGTTGCGTCGGATCGTTGCCCG
>JAVHQS010000133.1:0-1583 GCA_036171255.1 Gallionella sp. | reverse complement strand
GCCGCAAAATCGGTCGCCGTACCTTTGTTCATACCCGGCAGGTTGGCGGACAGCGATGCATTAAAACCGAGATCGCTCTGTTCGAATTTGCCTTGTGCGGCATATTCGATGCTCAACGGAACGACGACGATTTCGTTATACAGCACCGTTACCGGAGGGGTGGTCATCTCGATGCGGCGAAAATCGCGCCAGTCCACGCCGAACGAAAATTGCGGGTTGAACATGCCCATTTTTTCCAGCGTGTGTTTGTAGCGTGCGCTGAATATCAAGCCACCGCCCTGAAAGTTATCCAGCCCGCCCACCACCGAATTCACATTGGAGTAACCGCCGAAAAATTCCAGACTGTCACCCAACTGATACAGCGGGATCTTGTAGCTGCCCCCCAACACCGTAACCCGGTCAGGGCGCTCGGGCGACATCTGGTATTGGATTTCAGCCACATGATCCTTATCGAATAAATTGGCATGGCGATAGGAAACCGCAAGGCGCGTACGGCCGGTTTCCGGCGAACCGGTATTGTCCGCTGTCAGTCCCCATGTGGATGGCTTGCTGTCGGTGACAATCACATTCGCGTCCACCTCTTCGTCCTTTGCTCCTGCCTTTAGCACCACATTCATCTGACGCGCCGGATTTTCGTTGGCGAGCTTCAGTTCGCGCGCGATCTGCTTGGCGCGCGGCACCCCGCCGCCGCGTACCGAAGGCACCGCGTTCAGCGCGTTCGCTTCGCTGACGTAGTGATTGTCCTTCACCGCCACCTTGCCGAAGCGGCTTTCCACCACGCGGAAGCGTATCGCCCCTTTCTCCAGCTCCTGTTCCGGCAACAGCACCCGCACTGCCGAATAGCCATGCTTGGCATATGCATCTTCCACTGCCTCCAACGCGCGCTGCACATCGGAAAAATCCTTGTCTTTGCCAATGAATGGCGCGACCGCCTCATTGATTTCGGCTTGCGTCAGCAACGACGCGCCTTCCAGCTTGTAACCCGAGATTTCGAAGCGCAACACCTGCGACTCGTCCGCAGCCACCGGCGTGTCGGAAGCCGCTCCTTCTGCCAATGCAACAGGAGATGCAAATAAAGATGTCGCAAATAGAGGGATAAACATCAACTTATGTTTCATCGAAAATTTCATTTGATACCCGGATCATTAGAATATTATCGGCACTCTGGCCAAGACTTTTTAGAGCACCGTAGCCGGCAACTCTGACACATCGCGATACGCGCGATTATGCCCTACCTTCCACAAGGAAACCAGAGGCCGCGAGATATCTGATTGTTTTTATTCGATTACGCCTCATTTGCAAACCGGCAATTGTTGAGCAGGTGTCGCGCCGGCATTCTCCGCAACTGCGCCTTCCGCCACCACGGCATCCTCCGCTTTCTTGTTATCCCCGGCAGCGCTGTTTGAATCGGTCGGCGGCGGAACATTCGTCGCATCGCTGGCCGGAGTCATCGCAATATTGCTCACGACACTATCCACGACGGTCGTCACCACATCCGTAACCGGAGGAGGTGTAACCGGGGGCGGAAGCGGTGCCGCCACGATGCCGAAGCTGCCCGGCACATAGGCCAGGGTGTAGTTGGT
>JAVHQS010000132.1:0-1752 GCA_036171255.1 Gallionella sp. | reverse complement strand
TGCAAAGCAAGGTGACGCGCGCCAAGCAGATGATCCGCAGCTATGGCATCAACGGCACGCCGACGTTGGTCGTGGACGGCAAATACCTGATCACCGGTTTGCAGCCGGAAGACACTATCCGCGTGTTGAATGACGTGATCGCCAAAGCGCGTAAGGATCATCCTGTGACAGCAGAAAGCAAACCAAAGGCCAAAGCCAAGCATTAATGTCGCTTAAGATTGTAGTGAGTGGCGCGTCGAGCGGCTTGGGTTTAGCCCTCGCGCGCCATTATCTTGAGCGCGGCGCAATCGTTGCCGCCTACGCCCGACGCAGTCCATTGCTGCAAACCCTCACAGCTGAATTCCCCAACCAGGTTCATTGTTACGTACTAGATGTGCGCGATGCGGCTGCCGTGCAGCAGGCCGCCGAAGACTTCATCGAGCGTGTCGGCTGTCCCGATGTGGTGATCGCCAACGCCGGGGTGAGTGTCGGCACGCTCACCGAGTACGCGGAAGACCTCGATACCTTCCAGCAAGTGATGGACATCAACGTGCTGGGCATGGTGAAGACCTTTCAGCCTTTCGTTGCGGCGATGCGTGCCGCGCAGCATGGCACGCTGGCCGGTATCGCCAGTGTGGCGGGCTTTCGCGGCCTGCCCGGGGCGAGCGCCTACTCTGCTTCCAAGTCCGCAGCGATCTCCTATCTGGAATCGTTGCGTGTCGAATTGCATGGCAGCGGCGTGAAGGTCGTGACGATCTGCCCCGGCTACATCAGGACGGCGATGACCGGGATCAATCCCTATCCGATGCCGTTCATTCTGGATGCCGATGATGCGGCACGCCGCATGGCGCGAGTCATCGGGCGCGGCACATCGTTCGCCGTGGTGCCGTGGCAGATGGCTGCGGCAGGATGGGTCTTGAAGCGGCTGCCGAATTGGCTGTACGACAGGTTGTTTGCCCGCGCGCCGCACAAACCGCGCGGGCTGCTTTAACCCGCCAGTTTTTTCTTGAGGATGTCGTTGAGTTGTGCCGGATTGGCTTTGCCCTTGCTGGCCTTCATCGCGAGGCCGACGAAGAAGCCGAACAGCTTGTCCTTGCCGCTGCGATACTCCGCAACCTTGTCCGCATTGCCCGCGATGATCTCATCCACCAGCGCTTCGATCGCGCCGCTGTCGGAGACCTGCTTCAATCCTTTGGCCTCGATGATCGCATCGGCGTCGCCGCCTTCGCTCCACATCGTGCGGAACACTTCTTTTGCGCCCGAGTTGGAGATGGTGTTGTCGGCGATACGTTTGAGGATTCCCCCCAACTGTTGCGCCGTGATAGGGGATTGCGACATGTCGAGGCCGTCGCGATTCAACTGTGCATTCACTTCGCCCATGATCCAGTTTGCACACATCTTGGCATCCTGAGGGACGGCAGCGAGAACGGTCTCGAAGAAGCCTGCCATCTCGCGCGATGCGGTGAGGATGCTCGCGTCATAAGCCGAGAGGCCAAGGTCTTTCGCATAGCGCGCCTGTTTGGTTTGCGGCAACTCGGGCAAAGTAGCGCGAACTTGTGCTATCCATTCTGGCGATATATCCAGCGGCAACAGATCGGGGTCGGGGAAGTAGCGGTAGTCGTGCGCGTCTTCCTTGCTGCGCATCGCTCGCGTCTCGCCGGTATCGGGATTGAACAATACTGTGGCCTGATGGATGGCGCCGCCGTTCACCAGCGTGTCGATCTGCCATTGCACTTCGTAGTCGATGGCCTGCTGCATGAACTTGAACGAGTT
>JAVHQS010000131.1:0-1765 GCA_036171255.1 Gallionella sp. | reverse complement strand
GCGTGGCTGGCAACCTTGTCGCGCACGAAGCGACCGTTGACGAAGAAGTATTGCGCGTCGCGGGACGACTTCGAATAGGCGGGCAGGGCGGCGAAGCCTTCCAGACTGAGATTGGCTGCCTGTCGCGATACGGCGATGGCAGCATCGCCAAATTCCGCGCCCAAGAATTGAGTCACGCGTTTCAGTTCATCTTGTCCTGCGGGGAGTTGCCAGATGGTGCGGCCATTGTGCTGTAGTGAGAATGCCACATCTGGACGCGACAAGGCGATGCGTTTGAAGGCTTCCTCGCAATAAGCATATTCGGTGGCCTCGGTCCTGAGAAATTTGCGACGTGCCGGAGTATTGAAATACAACTCCCGTATCTCTACCGTCGTGCCGATGGCATGGCTAGCCGGTGCGGGTTCACTTAGCTGCCCATCAATTGCGGTGATCTGATGCGCATGCGGGGCATTGGCGGTGCGGCTGGTGAGAGTAAGTTGGGCGACGGCGGCCATACTGGCTAATGCTTCGCCGCGAAAGCCCATGCTGGCGACGCTTTGCAAGTCGTCCAAGGTGGCAATTTTGCTGGTGGCGTGACGCATCAGTGCGTAGGCCAGTTCAGCTTGGGCGATACCGCGTCCATTGTCGCGTAGGCGCATTAACTTGACACCGCCAGCCTCTAATTGCACGCTGATGTCGCTCGCACCCGCATCCAAGCTGTTTTCCAGCAATTCTTTGAGTGCGGAGGCGGGTCGCTCTATCACTTCGCCGGCGGCGATTTGATTGATGAGTAGCTCGGGGAGTGGGCGAATAGAAGTCATGTGACGTCAGGCTAACAGGGGCAGAATCTGCCGGATTATAACGGAGAACGTTGCGCTATCCGGATGGATGATTAGGTTATAATCGCCCGCCAAAATTTTTCAGGTTTACGCCGACGCTATCGTCGGTTGTGAGCAGTTCGAAGAGCACTTACTGTGTTGCCGAGTAGTTACACTTCATTTCAGGGGAGATATTCATGCGTATAGGCATTCCTGCGGAAACGTTTGCAGGCGAGAAGCGTGTCGCGACCGTACCAGACGTCGTAGAGAAGCTTGTTAAGCTTGGTTTCAATGTCGCAATCGAAACGGGTGCCGGAGATGGCGCGGATTTCAGTGACGATAGCTATCGTGCTGCCGGTGCTGAGATTGTCGACGCTGCTGCCCAGCTGTGGGCTGAATCGGATGTCATACTAAAAGTGAGCGTTCCTAGCAGCGCCGAAGTTGAGTTGATGCGCGCAGGTGGCACTTTGATCGGCTTCATCTGGCCAGCACAGAATCCTGAATTGATGCAGCAACTTGCCGCGAAGAAAGCGACGGTGTTGGCGATTGATTGCTTGCCCCGGATGTTGAGCCGCGCCCAGAAGATGGATGCGCTGACTTCGCAAGCGAGTGTGGCGGGCTATCGTGCCGTCATTGAGGCGGCTAATGTGTTCGGTCGATTTTTCAACGGCCAGATTACGGCGGCGGGCAAAGTTCCGCCAGCCAAGGTATTTATCGCCGGTGCCGGTGTGGCCGGTTTGGCCGCCATCGGTACTGCTGCCGGATTGGGCGCTATCGTGCGCGCTAACGACACACGAGCGGAAGTGGCCGATCAGGTTAAATCCTTGGGTGGTGAGTTCGTCAAAGTTGAGTATGAGGAAGAAGGTGGCGGTGGCGGCGGTTACGCCAAGGTGATGAGCGAAGGCTTCCAGCAGGCGCAGCGCGAAATGTACGCCAAGCAAGCGCGCGAAGTGGACATCATCATCACC
>JAVHQS010000130.1:0-8772 GCA_036171255.1 Gallionella sp. | reverse complement strand
ACGGAATACGATGGCATTCGGCAGTCATTTTCGCCAGTGCCAGAGTATGCTCGGGCTTCAATATATCCCAAGTAAAGCGCCACTCCCAGTTTCCAGAAGGATGACCGGGAAAGTTCATGCGATGCTCGCTGGAAAGACCAAGCACGTCCTGTAACGGAAAGATGACCGTATTTGCCATTGATTTGGAAAGCGCCCGCATCATGTCCCAATGAATAGCATGACCATCGCTATTCAAATATGCCAAGGCAAAGCTCTTCTCATCCTCAGATGCGGAGTTCCACCAGCCAAGCATAGTGTCGTTGTCGTGTGTGCCTGTATATGCGACTGTGTTGTGCACATAGTGATGCGGCAAGTATTGATTGCCCTCGCCCTCGGCGAACGCGAACTGGAGGATACGCATGCCTGGCAGCTTGAATTTATCGCGAAGCTCCAACACGTCCGGAGTAATCAGTCCCAAATCTTCGGCGATGATGGGCAGGTTCGAAAAGGCATTCGTAAAGGCCTCAAAAAGTTTTTCGCCTGGCCCAGGTTTCCATTGACCATTCATTGCATTAGGAGCGTTTGCTGAGACTTCCCAGTAAGCTGCAAATCCTCGAAAATGATCGATACGTACCAGATCGGCAAGCTGCAGCGCATGCCTCAGTCGTGCAATCCACCAGGCGTAACCTGTCTTTTCATGAACATCCCAGCGGTAGAGAGGGTTTCCCCATAACTGCCCTGTTTTGCTGAAGTAATCAGGAGGAACACCTGCAACAACTATTGGATTACCACTTGCGTCCAGTTTGAACAACTCTTGATGCGCCCATACGTCGGCACTTTGGTAGGCGACAAATATCGGTACATCACCAATGATTTGAACATTGTGCTCAGATGCATATGCCTTCAATTGGGACCATTGACGCGCAAAACACCATTGGCAGAATTTCCAGAAACCAACTTCATCGGCACTGCCCTTTTCCACGCGGCTCAACCATTCTGGATCCCTGTGAGCCAATTCCTTCGGCCAATGGTTCCACTCGCGCCAACTTTCCTGCCCGGAAATCGTCATGAATAGCGCATAGTCGCGAAGCCACTCATTTTCGGCATCGCAAAACTCGGTATAGGCGCTATGCAGCGGATGATTGCGATCCGCAAAAAAATTCTTTGCGGCGCGGCGTAGCCGCTCTATGCGGAATGGCTGTAGTAATGAAAAATCCACCCGATCGGAATGAAATTCCGGAAGCGGAATCAGATCATCGTGAACCAGCCAACCCTGGCTTGCCAGTTCAGCGATATCAACAAGAAGAATATTGCCGGCAAAAGCCGAACTGCTCATATAGGGTGAGTTACCCGGGCCGATTTCGCCAAGTGGCAGAACCTGCCAATAACTTTGGCCAACGCTTTCCAGCCAGTCGACAAATTGGTATGCATTGTTGCCAAAGTCGCCGGCACCAAACTTGCCAGGAAGTGATGTTGGGTGAAGTAATATTCCGCTGGCGCGCTTGGTTAGCATAAGTGTGGAGTTGGACGATGCCAGAAACAGTAACAGTGATAAGTGGTAGTGGACAGAAAAACTACTCGATTGCTCGGCGCATAGCACCACCCACTTCAGTTTCCACCGTACTACCCTGACTGACCGGTTCGGATAAGTTGTGCGGAGCCGGTAATTTCAGCAAATGGTATAGCTCGGTCAGATTATGTCGGAACAGGCGGTCAAAACTGGCGACGGAGAGCGAAGGATTGTAATCGCCAAACCACCAGAACCAGTCCGAGCTTTCGCACGAGCAAAGTTGCTTCTCGACCGCCGCTTGTTCAGCTTGGCTGAGACGCCCGCTGGACATGACCATATCAAAGCTTTGCTTGGCTACACATAGCAAGTCCCAAGCACGGTTCTTGTCCTTGGAACCTATCCACGTTGAAAAATTTCCGTAGACCCAACTTCCCGCAGCGATGCTCGACAGTTTTTTTGGATGTGCGCAATCAGAGCGTATCGGACTCAACTTCAGATAATCTCTATAGGTCGTGGTGCGAATCTTGGTGTGCGCCTCAAGTTTGGCATATAACTCGTCAAGGAAGTAAAAACCATTGTAAGGATAATATTCCCAAGCGTTTTCACCATCCAGAATGACGCTGACGACGGGTGTTTCATCATCCGGCGCGTGTTTGGCGATGACCTCGACCTGTTCGATGAAATGGCTTGCCGCATCTTTACCGTGCCAGCGCGAATATTCGAAACCGATCAAATCGGACAAATGGTCGTCCCGGAAAAAACAGCTCAAGCCTTCAGCGCCGCTTGCAAGGCGATAGGGCCTGTATAAGTATTGCGCGCGGTCTGGGACACCAAGTTTAGATTTGCGCAGGCTATTGACCAATACGCCCTCCCCGCTGGCCGTCCAGCGACAACCTTCGGCAGCCAACACCTCCAGTGTTTCTGAGGAGATTGAGCCTTCGGCCGGCCACATCCCTTGTGGCTCGGAGCCAAACCGTTCGCGGTGGCTCTTCTTTGCCAACTGAATGTGCGCGATTACGCGCTGCCGGCCTTTGGGGTAATGCGGAGAGTTGGGTAAAGGTGCATCCGGCATGGCTTCCTTGGCACTGGCAAAATCGATTAGCAACGGAGCCAGAGGATGATAATGCGGTGTTGCGGAAATCTCGACCTGCCCAGAATCGGACAGCTTGCGATAACGCGGAATGATGCCGGCGATCAATTCACCGATAAGATCAAGCAACTGTTTGCGGTCTTCATAACTAAAACCTTCGGCCTTGCTCATCAAACGCGCCACCAGTGCGCGCTCTCGCCGCACGCTCTCGCCGCACCATGCCAAGTGGTACCAGGTCAGCAAGTCGGCCACATACTGTCCCGACAAGTATGACAGCGCGATTTCCCCATCGCCTTGCAACCGGCTGTATATTTCCAGCATGCGGTTGTATGCCGGGTAAGGCGAAATCATCTTGGAGTGATAGGTGCGGAAACATGCGTCGAGAGCCAATTGACGATCTTTCGGAGTCAGATCGCAAGAATCCTCATGTGCCAGCAGGCGCAACAAAGGATCGCGCAACTGGCCTGTGGCAAACTGCTCTGTGTAGTCTTCCAGCTGGTCGAGCAAGATCGGCACGAAATTTACCACTGCTTTCACCCTGGGATGCCGCTCAAGGTGGTAAGCCATATCGGTGTAATCCTTGATGGCGTGCAAATAGGTCCACGGCAACACGAAATCTCCGCTGGCATAATCGCGGTAATCCGGCTGGTGCATGTGCCAGAGAAAAACTAGATCAACGGGTTTTTTCATAAAGAGGAACCCCGCCGTTTAGCGGCGGGGGTAAGGTAGTTTTAACTCAGCGGATACTGTGTACCGTTTGCCCGAGCATCTCCGCGGTGATGAGGGTGACGCCATTCGAGCTGACATGAAAACGTTTGCGGTCTTCTTCAGGATTGATTCCGACCTTTAATCCTTCCGGAATCCTGCAATTCTTGTCCACTATCACCTTCTTCAAGGTGACATAGCGGCCCACGTCCACATTGGGCAGTAGCACCGAATCTTCGATGCTGGAATGGCTGTTCACGCGTACGTCCGAAAATAGCAGCGAGTGCCTGACCGTTGAACCGCTAACGATACACCCCCCGGAAACCAAAGAGTCGATCGCGATACCGCGACGATCAGGTTCGTCAAACACGAACTTTGCCGGAGGTAGTTGTTCCTGATGCGTCCAAATCGGCCATTCCTGATCATACATATTCAGGTCGGGGATCACCTTGGTCAGTTCCATGCTGGCTTCCCAGTAAGAATCGATGGTGCCCACGTCGCGCCAATAGGGCGTGTTGTCATCACCCATCCCTACGCAGCTTTGTTCGAAACTCTGCGCGAACACGCGGTATTTTTCCACCATATGCGGGATCAGATCCTTGCCGAAATCATGGCTGGACTTCGAGTCGTCGGCGTCGCGGATCAACTGTTCATACAAGAACTGGCTGTTGAACACATAGATACCCATGCTGGCCAGTGATTTCCCCGGATTGCCGGGAATGGACGGCGGGTTGGCGGGTTTCTCGACGAATTCGACGACGCGGGAATTTTCATCCACGCCCATCACGCCGAATGCAGAGGCTTCCGCAACGGGCACTTCCAGGCAGGCCACCGTCATATCGGCCTTGCTTTCCACATGGAAAGCCAACAGCTTGCCGTAGTCCATTTTGTAAATATGATCGCCGGCCAATACCAATACGAAATCGGATTTCGATTCGCGAATAATGTCGAGATTCTGGAACACCGCATCGGCGGTACCCTGATACCAGTGCTCTTCGCTGACCCGTTGTTGTGCGGGAAGCAAATCAAGATACTCGCCGAACTGACCGTTCAGGAACGACCAGCCGCGCTGAAGATGCTGGATCAGGCTGTGCGATTTGTATTGTGTCGCGACACCGATACGGCGGATGCCGGAATTCACGCAATTGGACAGGACGAAATCGATGATGCGGAATTTGCCGCCGAACGGCACAGCCGGTTTGGCGCGCCAATCGGTCAGTTGATGTAAACGGCTGCCGCGCCCACCGGCCAGTACCATCGCATAAGTATTCTTGGTTATACGACTAACGAAACGAGGCGCCGGATCGCCGGAAGCAACATGATATTTTTTTTGCAGGTAACCCAACTCGGCATTCATTTCTGCTTCCCCCTGTATTTACCATATTTAACGCGGCCATTATCGTTTACAATCGCCCCACTAGACAAGAACAATGAGGTAATTAAGGTGAAAACGTTGATGGAATCGCTATTGCAAGCCCGCCTCTATGACCCTTTCGGCTTGCTCGGCCTGCATCGAGAAGGTGAGGAATGGGTCATCCGTTTCTATGAACCCTATGCCACACAAGTCGCACTGATTACCAAAAACGATAGCGAATCGTTCAAGCGCACCCATCCTGCCGGCGTGTTCGAATGGCGCGGCACAACAGAACCCGCGCGCCCCTATCGTCTGCGCATCAATGAAGGGGCTGCGACCCGCGACATCTATGATCCTTACCAGTTTCCCGCACATATTTTTCAGCAGGATTTGTATTTGTTCAGCGAAGGCAAACTACGCCAAGGCTACCGCATGCTCGGGTCGCACGCCGTTGAGATCAATGGCGTGAAGGGTGTGTGCTTTGCCGTATGGGCACCGAATGCGGAACGTGTCAGCGTGGTCGGCGAATTCAATCGCTGGGACGGCCGCTTGCATCCGATGCGTTCACATGGCTCCAGCGGCGTATGGGAGCTGTTCATCCCCGAGATCCAGCAGCATGCGTTGTATCGCTACGAGATCCGCAATCGTGACACAGGTCATTTGCTGACCAAGACCGACCCCTACGCGCAAGGCTACGAGTTACGCCCCGGCACGGCCGCACTGGCTGCACCAGCCCATGAGCACCGCTGGCAGGATGCCGAATGGCTGAAACAACGCGGCCAGTGGGACTGGCTGCACGGGGCGATCAACATTTATGAAGTCCATCCCGGTTCGTGGAAACGCCACCCGGATGGCCGCTTTTACAGCTATCGCGAACTGGCTACCGACCTGGTCCCATATGTTAAAGGGATGGGCTACACGCACATCGAACTCATGCCTGTTTCTGAGCATCCGCTGGATGAATCGTGGGGCTACCAATGCACCGGCTATTTTGCACCGAGCAGCCGTTTCGGCTCTCCCGACGAATTGCGCCATCTGATCGATACCTGCCACCAGGCCGGTATCGGCGTGATCCTCGACTGGGTGCCGGCGCACTTCCCGCAGGATAGCTGGGCACTGGCGCGCTTCGACGGCACGGCACTGTATGAGCACGAAGATCCTCGTCTCGGTTTCCATCAGGATTGGGGTACGCACATCTTTAATTTCGGCCGCAACGAGGTCAAAGCCTTCCTGATGTCCAGCGCACACTACTGGTTGTCAGAATTCCATTTCGACGGGCTGCGCGTCGATGCGGTGGCTTCGATGCTGTATCTGGATTATTCGCGCAAGGCCGGTGAGTGGATACCCAATAAATATGGCGGTCGCGAAAATCTCGACGCGGTGAATTTCCTGCGCGAAATGAACATCATGGTGCATGAAGAATTCCCCGGCGCGCTGACGTTTGCCGAGGAATCGACCGCATGGCCGGGTGTATCGCGCCCTGTCTATCTGGGCGGGCTGGGCTTCTCCATAAAATGGAATATGGGCTGGATGAATGACACGCTGAGCTATTTCCAGCACGAGCCGGTGCACCGCCGCTATCACCACAATCAACTGACCTTCGGCCAGATCTATGCCTACAGCGAAAACTTCGTGATGCCCTTCTCGCACGATGAAGTGGTGCATGGCAAAGGTTCGTTGCTGTCCAAGATGCCCGGCGATGCCTGGCAGAAATTCGCCAACTTGCGTTTGTTGCTGACTTACCAGATGACCAGCCCTGGCAAGAAGCTCAATTTCATGGGCAACGAAATCGCGCAGGGACGCGAGTGGCAATCGAAGTGGGAATTGGAATGGTGGCAATTGGGCGAAGAGCTTCATCGCGGCATGCAGAATCTGGCCTGCGACCTTAACCATCTCTATCGCAAATTGCCCGCATTGCATGATCTGGATTTCCAGCATGAAGGTTTTGACTGGATAGATTGTAATGATGCGGAAAAATCGGTGTTGTCTTACCAGCGGCGCGCTCGTGACGGTTCCACTGCCATCGTCGCGTTGAACCTGACCCCCGTACCTCGAAAACACTACCGTATCGGCCTGCCCATGCAGGCCCGATATCGCGAAGTGCTGAACAGCGATTCGGAATATTACGCGGGCAGTAACGTGGGTAATGCGGGTTTGATCCAGGCTGAAGCGATTCCTTGGATGGGGCTACCCTACTCTGCCGAGATCGTTCTGCCGCCGCTGGCTGGTGTGATTCTCGTGCCAAACGCATAACTAATAATTTCTCCTTCAGACTTTCCTGTCAGGCTAATGCGATAAGGAAGCGGAGGGAGCAAAATTTGGAGTATTCGCTTTAGTTGATTTGAGTTAACCACCATGTCAAAACTTACCCAGTCCGCCGCTTGGAAAACACTTAGCGCCCATTTCACCACCATCCAACCGCTTCAGATGCGTCAGATGTTTCGGGATGACCCTGATCGCTTCGGTAAATTCTCGGTGCAGCTAGGTGGCCTGTTTTTCGATTACTCTAAAAACCGCATCAACGCTGAAACGGTAAGGCTGCTGGTGGCACTTGCCGAGCAAGCCGGGTTGCCCGCTTATGTCGAGCGCATGTGCAGCGGCGAGAAGATCAATTGCACCGAGCAGCGTGCCGCGCTGCACACCGCACTGCGCAATCGCTCCGAGCGTCCCGTATATGTGGATGGCAAGAACGTGATGCCCGATGTGCAGCGCGTGTTGGGACTGATGCGCCGATTCTCCGAAGCGGTGCGCAATGGCCAGCATCTCGGCCACACCGGCAAGCGCATCACCGACATCGTGAACATCGGCATCGGCGGTTCAGACCTCGGCCCACTGATGGTGTGCGAAGCGCTCAAGCCCTACGCCAATCCGAATCTGCGGGCGCATTTTGTTTCCAATATCGATGGCTCGCACCTGAGTGAAACACTGAAAAAGGTCGATGCCGAAACCACGCTGTTCATCGTCAGCTCGAAGACCTTCACCACGCAGGAAACCTTGACCAATGCACGCTCGGCGCGTGCCTGGCTGGTAGATCAACTGGGCGAAGAGCAAGCCGTGGCGAAACACTTCGCCGCCGTCTCCACCAATCTTGAAGCTACCGCAAAATTCGGCATCAATCCGCAAAACGTATTCGAGTTCTGGGACTGGGTTGGCGGCCGCTATTCGCTATGGTCTGCCATCGGCTTGCCCATCGCGCTGTATGTGGGTATGGATAAGTTCGAAGAATTACTGAGCGGCGCCTATGCGATGGACGAGCACTTTCGCAATGCGCCACTGGATAAAAATATCCCTGTGCTGATGGGGCTGCTCGGCATCTGGTATGGCAACTTCTTCGGTGCCGGCTCGAATGCCGTGTTTCCCTACGACCAATACCTGCACCGCTTCGCCGCCTATCTGCAACAACTGGATATGGAGAGCAACGGCAAGGGCGTGGATCGCGACGGCAATGCGGTAGATTACGACACCGGCATGGTGGTATGGGGTGAACCCGGCACCAACGGCCAGCATGCTTTCTACCAGCTCATCCATCAAGGCACGCGGATGATTCCGGCGGATTTCCTTGCTCCCTTGCACAGCCAGAATCCGCTCGGCGAACATCACGCTATCCTGCTTGCCAATTGTTTCGCGCAGACCGAAGCCCTGATGGTCGGCAAGACCGTGGCTGAGGCACGCGCCGAACTGGTCGCGCAAGGCTTGCACGGGGAGGCACTTGAAAATCTGCTGCCGCATAAAGTGTTTGCAGGCAATAAACCCACCAATACCCTGTTGTTCGACAAGCTCGATGCGCACACCCTGGGCATGTTGATCGCGTTGTATGAACACAAGGTGTTCGTGCAAAGCGTGGTGTGGAACATCAACCCTTTCGATCAATGGGGCGTGGAACTGGGCAAACAACTGGCAGGGAAGATTTTGCCGGAACTGCGTGAGGCGGCTACCCCATCGCAGCACGATGCTTCGACCAGCGGATTAATCAATTACTACCAGCAGCACCGCTAGGAAAATCCGTCCGTGTTGGCCGGACGGCTCTCTTCATAAAATCAAAGCATACCTGGCTTCACCGAGCCACAGTCATTATTAATCCCAAATAATCCATTAGCCGAATTGAGTTATGCTGGGCACGCTGGATTTTGGCGA